>NZ_BAABEV010000017.1:0-152045 GCF_039540335.1 Actinomadura verrucosospora
GTGCGCTGATGGGCGTCGCCGGGGCGGCGGCGCCGCTGCTCCGGCTCGACGGCCCGGCGCGCGCGGCCGGCGGGGCGGCGGCCGCCCTGCTGGCCCTGTACGCGGCCTACGCGGCGCACGTGGCGCGCACCCGGCGCGGCGTCCCCTGCGGATGCGGCGGCGCGGGCACGCCGATGACCGGCTGGGTCGCGGGACGGGCCGCCGCGCTCTCCGCGCTCGCCCTCGCCGGCGCCCTGCTCGGGCCTCCCTCCGGGGCCACCCTGTACGAGTCGTCCGTGGAGATCGTCGCGGGCCTGGGGTTCGCCGTCCTCCTGTGGACGCTCCCGCACGCCATGACCGAGGAGAGGAGGACGGCCGGATGAGCTTCCAGAACAGCGCGCTCCTGCTGTCATGGGCGGCGATCCTGCTGCTCGCCCTGGTGGTCGCCGGGCTCGTCCGGCAGGTCCACGCGCTCGGCCGGGGAGCCGCCCGGCCCGCCGGGCTCGGCCCCGCGCCCGGCGCGCCCGCCCCCGCCTTCGACCGGCTCGGGCCCGGCCTGCTGCTGTTCCTGGACCGCGAGTGCGGCGTGTGCGCGGACGTCCTCGCCGCCGTCCCCGCCGGACGGCCGCTGCACGCGATCTTCGCGGGGCCGCCGCCCGGCGAGCCCGCGCCTCCCGGCGTGACCGTGCTGGCCGGCGAGCAGGACGGCCTGTTCGCCGACTACCGCGTCCCCGCGACCCCGTTCGCCGTGCTGGTCGGCGCGGACGGGCGCGTCCGGGCCGCCGAGCCCGTCGGCTCCCCCGAAGCCCTCCGCGCCCTCACCCTGGAGGCGGCACGATGATCGAACTCGAAGACGTCCCGCCGCTGCGCGGCCCCCGCCCGGCCGGGGCGCAGCGCGACCGGGCCCGCCCGCCGCCGGCGGACGGGCCCCGGTTCCGGCCGGTGCGGCGCAGCGTCCTCACCGGGCTCGCCGCCGCGGGCGCCACCGCCGGGCTGAAGGCCCTCGGCGTCTTCCCGCCCGCGCGCGAGGCGCTCGCCTCGGGTTTCCAGCTGGTCGGCTACTACGACATCTATCCGCGCTGTCCGTCGTACGCGGCCAACCACAACTGCTCCCCCGGCTGCGGGCCCAGCCTCGTGTGCAGCGTGTGCTGCCGGACGAGCGGGAAGTACAAGGGCTTCCACAAATCGGGAGTCTCGGATCCCGGCCGCTACAAGCTGCGCCCCAACCAGTGCTACGGCGGCGGCTACGACGGCTGGCTCTGGGCCTACGCCAAGAGCTGCGGCAGCTGCAAGAAGGGCGTCACCTGGCGCTGCCATGACGGCTGGAAGAAGTCCAAGAAGGGCAACTGGTACAAGACCATCTGCCGCAAGGCGATGGCGTGCAAGAACTGACCGCGGGGCGGATGCGGCGGGGCACGACCGATCCGCTCCTGCCCGTCGCCGCCCTCGCGCTCCTCTCGGTGGCGGCCGCCGCCCTGGACGCCGCCGTCCTGTGCTGGGCGTCGATCGGCGCGCTCGCCGGATTCTCGCTGTCGGGCAGCGTCTGAACGCGCAACAGCGAATCCGTGCTGTTCTCGCCAGGTTGGCGGGCCCCCGTACGGCAGGGCGAGGTCCTGGCCGTCTTCACCCTCGGGCTCCTGCTCGGAGGCACGCTCACCGCGACGGTGATCTGGTTGCTGTCCGGCCTCTCCGCGCCGCTTCCGCCGGGCGTCCGCACCGCCGCGATCCTGGCCCTCGCCGCGCTGGGGGCCGCGCGCGAAGCCGGACTGGTCCGCGTCCCGCTCCCCCAGAACGCCCGCCAGATCCCCCAGGACGTGCTGCAGGCCCACCTCCGCAGGGGCGCCCTCCAATTCGGCTTCGAACTCGGGACCGGCGTCCGCACCTACGTGTCCGCCACGGCCCCGTACGTCCTGGCCCTGGGCCTGCTCCTGATCCACGAAGACCCGCTCACGACCGTGCTGACCGGCACGGCCTTCGGCGCCGGGCGTGCGCTGAGCGCCCTCCTCACCTACCTGGCCCGCGACGAGGGCCGGGACGCCGCGATGGCCGTCCGCATGCCGCCCGTGAAGACCGCGGCGGCCCTCGCGTCGCTGTCCGCCCTCGCCCTCCTGCTGCTGTGACCGGAAGCCGGGCGATCGTCATCGCGCCGCCGTGGCAGACTGATCACATCTCGCCGCCGCGCACCGGAAAGAGGCTCGTCGTGCTCTGGTCACTGCTGGTCTTCGCGCTGCTGCGCGGGTTCGCGGTGGCCGAATGGGCCGGGTCGGCGCCGGGGCAGTCGGTGCTGGTCACGCTGGGCGCGCTGACCGTGGCCGGGCTCCTGGTGCTCGCGGCGGTGCGGGTCCGCGCGGCGCACCGGGGCCTGGGAGCGGCGCGGGCGCGGGTGCGGACGACCTTGCGGGACAGGACGCTGCGGACCGCCTTCCTGCCGCAGCGGGACCCGGACGCGGCGGGACGGCCCCGCCCGCGAGCGCCCGGAACGGGGATCGCGGCCGCCTGAGCGCGGCCGGAACGCCACCGATCCCCTCGTTCCGGAAGGTTCTCCTCTCATGTTCGACATTCCCGTCTCCATCGCCGCCTCCCTCGTGGGCGGTCTCGCGGACGCCCTCGACCCGGTGGCCGGCGGCCTGGCCACCGCGCTGGCGATCGTCCTGTTCACCGCCGGGGTGCGGCTGGCGCTCGTCCCGCTGGCGGTCTCGGCCGCCAGGGGCGAGCGGGCGCGCACCCGGCTCATGCCCAAGGTCCAGGCGCTCCAGAAGAAGCACGCGAAGGACCCGCGGCGGCTCCAGCGGGAGATGGCCGCGCTGTACGAGGCGGAGGGCGCCACACCGGTGGCCGGATGCCTGCCGATGGTCGCGCAGATCCCGTTCTTCATGGTCATGTACCGCCTGTTCGTGTCCGCGACGGTCGCCGGGCACCAGAACCTGCTGCTCGCGCACACGCTGCTCGCGGCGCCGCTCGGGCAGAACTGGATCGGCGTCCTCGGCGGCGGCCTCCTCGCGCCGCCCTCGCTCGTCTTCCTCGGCCTGTTCGCGCTGCTCGCGGTCGTCGCGGTGGTGACGTCGCGGCGGGTCACCGCCGAGGGGCCGATGGGCGCCGTCGCGCGGCTGGCGCCGTTCGGGACGGTCGCCGTGGCGGCGTTCCTGCCGCTGGCGGCGGGGCTGTACCTGCTGACGTCCGGGGCGTGGACGGCCGCGGAGCGGGCCGTCCTGCACCGCCGGACCCCGGCGGCGGCCTGATCGGCCTTGACGGGGGTCCGGAAGGCTGGGTTCGATGGCAACCGAACGGCGTTCTGACTACCGAGGACGGTGCGCGGTGACGACGACGGCACGGGCGACGCGGGACGACCTGTCCGATCTGGCCTTCTGGACCCTCCCCCCGGACCGGCGGGCGGCGGCGTTCGCGCGGCTGCGCGAGCGCGAGCGCCCGGCGTTCTTCCCCGAGCTCAAGCTGCCGTTCATCCGGACCGGACCGGGCTACTACGCCCTCACCCGGCACGCGGACGTGGTGGAGGCCAGCCGGACGCCGGAGGTGTTCAGCAGCGAGCCGTGCTCGAACAGCATCGCCGACCTGCCCCGGTACATGGCCCGCTACTTCGGCTCGATGATCAACATGGACGACCCGCGGCACGCCAAGATCCGCAGGATCGTGTCGCGGGCGTTCACCCCGCGCGTCCTCGCCAAGCTGGAGACCGACCTGCAGGCGACCGCGACGCGGATCGTCGACGACCTGGAGCGCAAGGGGTCGGCCGACTTCGTCACCGACGTCGCGGCGCGGCTGCCCGTGCAGGTCATCTGCGACATGATGGGCATCCCCGAGCAGGTGCGCCCGATGGTGTACGACCGGACGAACACCATCCTCGGGCTCGGAGACCCGGAGTACACCGGCGGCCGGGACGTGACCCGCGAGGGCATCACCCGGATCGGCGTCCTGTACGGGCTGCTCATGGCGATGTCCGCCGGGTACGAGCTGAACCACCTGGCGATGAAGCTCGCCCGCAGGCGCCGCCGGCACCCCGGCGACGACCTCGTGTCGCGGCTGGTCTCGGCCAACGTGGACGGCGAGTCGCTCACCGACCAGGAGATCGGCTCGTTCTTCATCCTGCTCGTCGTGGCCGGCAACGAGACGACCCGCAACGCGATGACGCACGGGCTGAAGCTGTTCACCGACAACCCCGAGCAGCGGGCGCTGCTGATGGAGGACTTCGACGCCCGCATCCCCGGGGCGGTCGAGGAGATCGTCCGGATGGCGACGCCGGTCATCCAGTTCCGCCGGACCGTCACCCGCGACCACGAGATGAACGGCCAGCGGTACCGGGCGGGCGACAAGGTCCTGCTGTTCTACAACTCCGCGAACCGCGACGCGGAGGTGTTCACGGACCCGGACGTCTTCGACATCACCCGCTCCCCCAACCCGCACGTCGGGTTCGGCGGCCCCGGCCCGCACTTCTGCCTGGGCGCGAACCTGGCCCGGCAGGAGATCACGGTGATGTTCCGGGAGCTGTTCACCCGCGTCCCGGGCATCCGGGCGAGCGGGGAGCCCCAGATGCTCTACTCCAACTTCATCAACGGCATCAAGCACCTGCCCTGCACGCTGTGAGCGGCCCTGCGAGCGGCCCTGTGAGCGACATGGCTCAGGACACCCGGCCGCCCGCGGCCCGCGCCGCGGGCGACGAGGCGAGGTAGTCGAGCGCCCGCTGCGTCGAGCACGCGCGGGACGGGTGGTAGTCGCGCCGCAGGTAGGCGCGCCCCGCGGAGATCATGAACCGGTTGCTGGGGAACAGCCCGCGCCGCACCGCCCGCCGGTAGTCGCGGATCCGCGGGCGGACGCCCTTCAGCGTCGGATCGGCCCGGCACAGGAACACCGCCCCGGCGTACACCATCAGCGGCAGCGCGAGGACGCCGAGGAAGAACGCGATGAACCGCATCCAGTACCGGCCGGCCACATGCTGGTAGACGTCGAACGCGACGGACCGGTGCTCGACCTCCTCGGCGCCGTGCCAGCGCAGCAGGTCCATCATCGTCGGATCGGCGCCGGCCTCGTCCAGCTCGCGGGCGTCCAGGATCCACTGCCCGAGCACCGCCGTGTAGTGCTCGATGCCCGCGATGACGCCGATCCGGACGAACAGCCAGCGCTTGCGGGGCAGGAACGGGATCCAGCACCGGTCGCCGAGGATCCGCCGGAACACCCACTCGATCCGGTCGGTGAGCGGGCGCGGATCGAGGCCCTGCTCCCGCATCTGCCGGTCCAGGACGCCCTGGTGGGAGTAGGCGTGCACGGCCTCCTGGCCCATGAAGCCCTTGACCTCGCGGTAGAGGCGCTCGTCGTCGCGGACGAGCGGGAGCGCCTCCTTGTAGACGTGCACGAACCACCGCTCCCCCGCGGGCAGCAGCAGGTGCAGGACGTTGATGAAGTGCGTGGCGACCGGCTCGCCCGGGATCCAGTGCAGCGGCGTGTCCGCCCAGTCGAACCGCACCCGGCGCGGGGCGATCACGGGGTGCCGCTCGTCGATCTCGCTCATCCCGCGTCCCTCCCGCGCCGCGCGGACCGTTCGCGCCGTCCCGCGCGGCGGCATCCAATTAGACTGCCGATCTAATATGTGGAGTGCGCCGGATCCGCGTCAAGACCCGGCCGGGGTGATCTACGTCGCGGGGGCCAGGACGACGTCGACGGTGAGCGCGGCGGGGGCGTCCTCCAGGGTCAGGTCGGCGATCCGCCCGGCCGCGGCCAGGTCGGGACGCGCGATCCGCGTCACCTGCGAGCCGCGCACGACCGCGCGGGAGACGTCGGCGCGCATCGACGCCCTGGCCTCCGACTTGGCCTTGCGGACCTGCCGGAGCGCCTCGCCCGTGGCCGCGAGGACGGCCGGGTCGCCGCCCGGCGGCAGCTCGGCGGCGGACGGCCACGGGGCCGTGTGCACCGACCCGCGCCGCCACCACGACCAGACCTCCTCGGTCACGAACGGCAGGACGGGCGCGAACAGGCGCAGCAGCACCGACAGCGCGGTGCGCAGCGCCGCCCGCGCGGACAGCGCCTGCGGCCCGTCCCCGTAGGCGCGGGCCTTGACCAGCTCCAGGTAGTCGTCGCAGAACTCCCAGAAGAACCGCTCGGTGCGCTCAAGAGCGCGCGCGTAGTCGTAGCCCTCGAACGCCTCCGTCGCCTCCTCGACGACCCCGGCCAGCGCCGCCAGCATCGCCTTGTCCAGCGGCTCGGTGACCGGCGCGTCCGGGGCCGCCTCGCCGAGCCCGAGCACGAACTTCGACGCGTTGAGGATCTTGATGGCGAGGCGGCGGCCGACCTTGATCTGGCCGGTGTCGAACGCGGTGTCGGTGCCGGGGCGCCCGCTCGCCGCCCAGTACCGGACGGCGTCGGAGCCGTACTCGCGCAGCAGGTCGATCGGCGTGACGACGTTCCCCTTGGACTTCGACATCTTCTTGCGGTCGGGGTCGAGGATCCACCCGGACAGGGCGGTGCCCTTCCAGGGCAGCGAGCCGTGCTCCAGGTGCGAGCGCACGACCGTGGAGAACAGCCACGTCCGGATGATGTCGTGCGCCTGCGGCCGCAGGTCGTAGGGGAAGACCCGGGCGAACAGGTCGGCGTCGCGCTCCCAGCCGCCCGCGATCTGCGGGGTCAGCGACGAGGTGGCCCAGGTGTCCATCACGTCGGGGTCGCCGGCGAAGCCGCCCGGCCGGCCGCGCTGGTCCTCGGTGAACCCCGGCGGGACGTCGGACGACGGGTCGACCGGGAGCGCGTCCTCGGCCGGCACGATCGGGTCGTCGTACACCGGCTCGCCGGACTCGTCCAGCCGGTACCAGACGGGGATCGGCACGCCGAAGAACCGCTGCCGCGAGATCAGCCAGTCGCCGTTCAGGCCCTCGACCCAGTTCTCGTAGCGGGCCCGCATGTAGCCCGGATGCCACTCCAGCTCGCGCCCGCGGGCGAGCAGCTCCGCGCGGACGCCCTCGTCACGGCCGCCGTTGCGGATGTACCACTGCCGGGTGGTGACGATCTCCAGGGGCTTGCTGCCCTTCTCGTAGAACTTCACCGGCCGGGTGATCTTGCGGGGCTCACCGTCCAGGTCGCCGGACTCGCGCAGCAGCTCGACGACGCGCTCCTTGGCCGAGAACACCGTCTTGCCCGCCAGCTCGTCGTACGGCCGGGCGGGGACGCCCTGCGGCGGGTCGGCGGCGAGCCGCCCGTCCCAGTCGATGATCGCGCGGGTCGGCAGGTCCAGCTCGCGCCACCAGGTGACGTCCGTGACGTCGCCGAACGTGCAGATCATCGCGATGCCGGAGCCCTTGCCGGGGTCGGCCAGCCGGTGCGCGACGACCGGGACGTCGACGCCGAACAGCGGCGTGCGCACGGTCGTCCCGACCAGCTCCTGGTACCGCTCGTCGTCCGGGTGCGCGACCAGCGCGACGCAGGCGGGAAGCAGCTCCGGCCGCGTCGTCTCGATGTAGACGGGGCGCTGGTCGCCGTGGAACCGGATCCGGTAGAACGCGCCGGGGTGCTCGCGGTCCTCGAGCTCGGCCTGCGCGACGGCGGTGCGGAACGTGACGTCCCACAGCGTCGGCGCCTCGGAGACGTACGCCTCGCCGCGGGCGAGGTTGCGCAGGAACGCGCGCTGGGAAGCCGTCCGGGCGGTGGCGCCGATGGTGGTGTAGAGGTGGCTCCAGTCGACCGACAGGCCGACGCGGCGCCACATCTCCTCGAAGGCCTTCTCGTCGACCTCGGTGAGGCGCTCGCACAGCTCGATGAAATTGCGCCGCGAGACCGGCTGCTGGCGTTTCGGGTCGGGCTTGGCGGGAGGCTCGAAGTCGGGGTCGTAGGGAAGGGACGGATCGCATCGGACGCCGAAATGGTTCTGCACGCGGCGCTCGGTCGGAAGGCCGTTATCGTCCCAGCCCATCGGGTAGAAGACCGCCCGACCGCGCATGCGGTGGTACCGGGCGACGGTGTCGGTGTGGGTGTAGGAGAAGACGTGGCCGACGTGGAGGGACCCGCTCACGGTGGGCGGCGGGGTGTCGATCGAGTAGACCTCGCCGCGCGGCCGGGTGCGGTCGAAGCGGTGGACTCCCTCGTCCTCCCAGACGCGTGCCCATCTGTCCTCCAGGCCGTCCAGGGATGGCTTCGGAGGGACGTGCGGAGTACGCGGCTGCTCTGTCATGGGGCCAATCGTATTGACATCGGCCCGGGTCGCATGCCGATTACCGGCGCCGACGCGGTGATCGCCTTCCCCTCCGGGGGCGGGCCGTTCCGGTAGCGTCGGAGACGACAGGACGAGAGAGGACCAACATGGCGGACAAGGGCGACATCGGCTGGCGGGTGATGGCCGGAGCGGCCGCATTCGCGGGCGGCTTCGTCGCGAAGAAAGTCATCACGCTGGCCTGGAAGAAGAGCACCGGCAAGGAGCCCCCGACCAACCCCGAGTCCCCCGACGTGGCGCTGGCCGAGGCGATCGGTTGGGCCGTGGTGATGGGCGTCGGCATGGAGGTCGCGCGGCTGCTCGCCACCCGGGCCGCCGCCCACCAGTGGGCCAAGGGCACCGGCCAGCTCCCGCAGAACCTCAAGGCCGACGTCTAGGACGTCCCGCGCCGGGGGCCCGCCCCCGGCCGGAGGCCATGCGCGTCGTGGCCGGCTCCTCCGCTGATCGGAGGGACCGGCCACGACGCGTTCTCGCTGGTCCGGGTCGCCTGAAAGCTCAGGCGCCCCGGGATGTTCAGGCGCACGGAGACGGGCGCGCCACGAGTGACGCGCCGCCTCCTCGACACTCGCGCGTGCCGCCAGGGGGTGGGCGGCCGGCTAGGAGTCCAGGCGACGGGGCTGGTCGCCGGGGAGCGGGGGCAGGGAGCCGGCGATCTCCCGCAGGTCGTTGCGGACCTTGAGGGCCAGCCCCTTGGTCGCGGAGCGGTTGAGAGCGGCGCCGGCCGCGGCGCCGGTGAGCAGGGGGCCCATGGTGGACAGGCTCCGGCCGAAGACGCGGAGCATGCGCCGGCGCAGCGCGCTCTTGGCGGCCGTGCCGAGGGCGCTGGTGAGGGTGCCGCCCTCCAGGGGGTTGATGCCGCGCTGCCGGGCCCAGGACGTCACGAACGCGGCACCGCGCGCGGTGCCGGATCCCTGGACGCTGACGCCGTACACCTCGTGCAACTCGGCGATCATCTTCACCTCGATCGCCGCGACGACGAGCGTCTCGGCGGCGAGCTGGGCGGGCGCGGTCAGCAGCAGCGGCGGGGCGGCGAACTCCACCGCGGCCAGCGCGCCTCCGGCGGCGCCGACGGCGGTCGTGGCGTTGCCCGCCGCCTTGACGATCCGGTCGGCGAGCTCCTCGCCCATCAGCCCGTGGTGGTGGGCCTGCAGGGTCTCCAGATCGCGGATCGGGATGTGCGGCGCCGCCGCGAGCAGCAGGTCGGCGAGCCACCTGCCGCGCGCGACACCCGCGGCCCCCACCTTCCGGGCGCTCTGGCCGAGCAGTCTGGCCAGTCGCCCGAGCAGGCGGCCGCGGGTCTCGCGGTCCATGTCCTCGTCGGAGGCGAGCCGGCCGATCAGCTCGCCCAGCTCCGTGGAGCCGTCGCCGCGCGCCGGCTCCACCTCGCCACCACGCGGTTCGATCTCTCCCGTCACCCGGCCTCTCCCGTCACGCGCCCTCGTCCCGTCACCCCGTGTCCGCCGCCGGTCAGGCGGCGCACTCGCGGCAGACCGGCTGGCCGTTCTTCTCGGTGGCCAGCTGGCTGCGGTGGTGGACCAGGAAGCAGCGCGTGCAGGTGAACTCGTCGGCCTGCCGAGGCACCACCCGGAAGGTGAGCTCCTCGTTCGACAGATCGGCGCCCGGCAGCTCGGCGACCTCGCCGGCGTCCAGGTCCTCGTCGATGATGCTCGCCGCCTTGTCGGCACGGCGTGCCTGGAGCTCCTGGAGGCTGTCCTCGCTCAGGTCGTCGTCTGTCTTGCGTGGGCTGTCGTAGTCGGTCGCCATCTTCTGTCTCCATCCCCCTCAGTGCTTTATGCGCCCCGTCGCGCGGATCTAACGCTCGGGGGGCCGTTCTTGTGCCCGATCCGGGCGGGAAATTCTGTCACGGTTGGTGACCTGCGACACACGAGGCGCGACCGTTCCCACGAGTGACACCCATCACCCGACTCTTCCCTCGCACTGTGTCATCCATCACATACCCGGCGGGAGACACGGCCCCGTTCCGGGGGCCGCGGCGCCTGCCGGGGTTCCCGCGGCGGCGGGATCATATCGGTCCCGGAGGCGTTGTGCGCACCGGCCGCCCCGGTGCGCCGGGACGGCCGTACCCGGCAGGCGGAACACCGAACCGGATACATCAGTGAAACGTCAGAACTAACGCGATATCGTGCCCGCCTGAGGTTGGGGGCGGATCCCCTGCGGGGGTCAGCCCGGCGATCGCCGGCACGGGGCCCCGCGAGCGGGTCCGGCGCACAATGTCGCGGACATCACTGCGGGTCACGGGAGGGTCAGATGCCGGATGCCGCTCCGCTGGAGCCGGGCGATCCTAGGGCACTCGGACGGTACGAGGTCATCGGACGGTTGGGCGCCGGAGGCCAGGGCGCCGTCTATTTGGGCAAGGCGCCGAACGGCGAGTACGTCGCCGTCAAACTGCTGCACGCGCAGATGGCCAACGATCCGGCCGCACGCGCACGGTTCACCCGCGAGGTCGCGGCGGCGCAGAAGGTCGAGCCCTTCTGCACGGCCCGGGTCCTGGAGGCCGACGTCCAGGGCGACCAGCCCTACGTCGTCAGCGAGTTCATCGACGGGCCCTCCCTGCACGACGTCGTCGCGCACGACGGCCCGCGCGGCGCGGCGGAGCTGGAGCGGCTCGCGATCGGCACGGTGACCGCGCTCGCGGCCATCCACGAGGCCGGGATCGTGCACCGCGACTTCAAGCCGAACAACGTCATGCTGGCCTCCGACGGCCCGCGCGTCGTCGACTTCGGCATCGCGCGGACGGTCAACTCGCAGGAGAGCGCCGTCACCGCGACCGGCATGGTGGTGGGCACGCCCGGCTACCTGGCGCCCGAGCAGCTCACCGGCGCGCCGCTCACCCCGGCGGTGGACATCTTCGCCTGGGCCGCGACCATGGTGTTCGCCGGCACCGGGCAGTCGCCGTTCGAGGCCGACACGCTGCCGGTCATCATCAACCGGATCCTCAACGAGGAGCCGGACCTGTCGGCGCTGCCCGCGGGGCCGCTGCGCGACATGATCGGGCGCTGCCTGTCCAAGGACGCGGGCCTGCGCCCCCCGGCGGCGCAGCTGCTGCTGAACCTGCTCGGCCATGTCGGCGCCGCGCCCGCGAACCAGGGCGGCGGCCAGGAGGACCTGCTCAACCAGGGCACCCGGATCGCCTCGCAGCTTCCGCCGCCGCCCCCGGTGCCCCCGGCGCCGCGGCCCCAGCCGCAGCAGCAGCCGATCACCCCGCCGCCGATGCCGCTGCACCAGGGCGGAATGCCCGGCCCCGCCGGGCATCCGCAGCAGCCGATCACGCCGCCGCCGATGCCGATGTACCAGGGCGGGGCGATGCCGCCCCCGCCGCAGACGCAGCCCCGGATGCCGATGCCGCCCGGCCCGCCGCAGTACGGGCAGCCGCCGAAGCGGTCCAGCTCCGCCGGGCCGATCATCGCGATCGGGTGCGGCGCGCTCGCGCTGATCGTGATCCTGGTGGTCGTGGTGCTCGCCGTCATCGGCGCCAACAGCGACGACGACCCGCCGACGCCGACCTACTCGCCGCCGAACACCTACACGCCGACCGACAGCCCGACCGGCAGCACCACCGGGGGCCTGCTCGGCAACTGGACCGGCAACGGGTACCAGCCGGGCGCCGAATCCGGCCACACCTCCTTCAACGTCAAGTTCTCGCTGCTGTACTCCAGCGGCGTCGCGACGTACACCTATCCGTCCGGTGCCCAGGACACCTGCTACACCCGGCTCTCGCTGCTGTCCGGCGACGAGAACAGCGCCAGGGTCCAGTACCGGGAGACGCCGATGGCGGGGATGGACCCGAAGGAGTGCGCCTCCGGGTACGTCACGTTCGTCCCGTCCTCCGGCGGCACCACGATGCGGTGGGAGTGGCGCCAGCTCCAGTCCGAGACGACCGCGACCGCGTACGGGACCGTGTCCAAGTAATGACCGAGGTCGCCCCCCTCCGCAAGGGCGATCCCTCCCGCCTCGGCGCGTACCGGCTGACCGGTCTGCTCGGCGAGGGCGGGCAGGGCGCCGTCTACCTCGGGGAGGACGAGCCGGGCCACCGGGTCGCCGTGAAGCTGCTGCACGCGCGCTTCAGCGGCGACCCGAAGGCCCGCTCCCGGTTCGCGGCCGAGGTCGCGGTCGCCAAGCGGGTGTCGGCGTTCTGCACGGCCCGCGTCCTGGACTCCGACGTCGAGGGCGACCGCCCCTACATCGTCAGCGAGTACATCGACGGGCCGGCGCTGTCGCGGGTGCTGGCGCAGGACGGCCCGCGGCGCGGCGCCGACCTGGACCGGCTGGCGATCGGGACGATGACGGCGCTCGCCGCGATCCACCAGGCGGGGGTGGTGCACCGCGACTTCAAGCCCGCCAACGTGCTGCTCGCGCCGGACGGTCCGCGCGTGATCGACTTCGGGATCGCGCGGGCGCTGGACGCCACCGGCACCATGTCGAGCACGGCGGTCGGCACCCCCGCCTACATGGCGCCGGAGCAGATCTCCGGAGCCATGGTCGGGCCCGCCGCCGACGTGTTCGCCTGGGGCGCCACGATGACGTACGCGGCGAACGGGCGGCCGGCGTTCGGGCAGGACTCGATCCCCGCGGTGATGCACCGCATCCTGAACCTGCCGCCCGACCTCGGCGACCTTCCCGATCCGCTGCGCGGCATCGTGGCGAACTGCCTCAGCAAGGACCCGGCGCTGCGTCCCGCCTCCCAGCAGGTCCTGGCGCACCTGCTGGCGCTCGCGGGCAGCCTCCCGCAGCCGGCGGGCGCGCAGCAGCCCGACGCCCCGGGCCCCGCCCAGGACGCCCTGATGCTCACCCAGGGCGCCCAGACGGCGGCCACCGAGTCCGCACGGCTGCGGACGCAGACGCCGGCGCCCTTCCAGGCCGCCCCGCCGGTGCCGCACCCCGCGGTGCCGCACACGCCGCCGCACGCGCCGCCGCCCCTGCCCGGCGCGGGGTGGCCGTCACCGGCCCCGCCGCCCAACGGGAACACGCCCGCCACGTGGCCGTCCGTCTCCTCTCCGGGGGTCGACTTCACGAAGCCGTCCGGGGGGAGGAAGGGTCCCCACATCGGCGTTCTCGCCGGGGCGGGAGGCGCCGTGCTGGCCGTGCTGGTTCTCGCCGCCGCCGTGGCCTGGGTCCAGTTCCGCGGAGACGGCGACCAGGGAACGACGGCCACCGGCGGACGGGTCGGCGGGACGCTGCCCGTCGCGATGCCGACGCCGACCGCCACCGACGGCGGGTTCGACCCCTCCCGCGCCCTCAGCGGCACCGAGCGGTTCCTCAGCAAGCAGCTGTTCACCGGCCTGACCGAGGTCGGCGCCGACGGCGCCGCCCGCAACCGGCTCGCGACGGCGATCAGGCCGGACGCCGAATGCCGCAGGTGGACCATCACGCTCAGGAACGGGACGACCTTCAGCAACGGCGAGACCGTCGACGCGCAGGCGTTCGCCCGCGGCTGGGCGCGCAGCGCCGCGGACAAGACCGGTCCCGCGTCCTACCTGATGACCGACATCGAGGGGTACTCCTCCGTGTCCGACGGCGGGACCGGGTCGCTGTCCGGGGTCAAGGTGGTGTCGGGCACCTCGCTCGAAGTCGCGCTCACCTCTCCCAACTGCGATTTCGCGGACCGGCTGTCCGAACCGGCGTTCATGCCCGTCCCCGAGGAGGCGGGCAAGGTCGACAACGCGGCGTTCAACACCCGCCCCGTCGGCAACGGCCCGTTCAGGCTGCGGGACTACACCAAGGGCGCGTCGGTCTCGCTCGTCCGCAACGACCGCTGGGCGTTCGGCAAGACCAAGCTGGACGGCGTCACGGTGATGCTGACCGACGACTCCGCCAAGGGGCGCACCGCCTACACGGCCGGGCAGACCGACTGGTACGCGGTGGGCACCGAGGATCTGGCCTCGACCCCGAGAACGGGCCTGGTCGCCCGTCCCGCGCCGTTCACCCGGATGCTCGTCCCGATCACCGCCCAGGGCCCGATGAAGTCGAGGGAGGCCCGTCAGGCCGTCTCCTACGCGCTCGACCGGAGCAAGCTCAGCCTGGCGCTCGGCGGTTTTCCCAAGCCCGCCTACGGCATCGTCCCGGCGCCGATTCCCGGGTTCGGCCGGCGCGGCGTCTGCCCGTCCTGCGACGGAACGGATTTCGAGAAGGCGAAGATGCTGGCCGCGCAGGCCGGGCTGACCAGCGGCACGACCGTCCGGCTGTACTACCGCCAGTCGCCCGTCGACCAGCGGTTGGCGGCGGTCGTGAGCTCGCAGCTGAAGTCGGTGCTGGGCGTGCAGGTCGAGATGAAGTCCTACCCCGTCGCCGAGTTCACGAAGTACCGGGACGACGTCATGTCCAAGGACGCGTCCGGGCTGGCCTTCCTGCCGTACGGGCCCGACTACCCGGGCGCCTACACCATGCTATGGCCGCTGCTCGGCGGCGGCGAGACGAGCGACACGGGCTTCTACAACCTGGGCAAGTGGAGGAACGCCACCTTCGACGGGACGATCTCCAGGGCGCTCAGGACGCCGACGCCGGCGGACCGGACCGGCCTGTTCAAGCAGGCCGAGAAGGTGGCGCTGGACGACATGGCCCTCATCCCGCTGCTGAACGACGTCCGGGTCGCCATGGTCCGGCCCGGCAAGTACGTCGGGCTGGAGCCGGACTACGACGGCGACCCCACCGCGGCGGCCGCCGCGCTCAAGTAGCAGCGGCGGCCGCCGCGCTCAAGTAGCAGCGGCGGCCGCCGCGCTCAGGTCGCGGCGGCCGCCGCGGCTCACGCGGCCGGCTGGCCCGGGGGGAGGCGGACGGTGACGATCAGCCCGCCGCCCGGCCGCGGCACCGCGTAGACGGCGCCGCGGTGCGCCAGCACCACCGAGCGGACGATCGACAGGCCGAGCCCCGCGCCCTTGGCGGACTCGACGCGGTCGGCGTTCAGCCGCCGGAACGGCTCGAACAGCCGCTCCACCTCGTAGGCGGGCACGACGGGCCCGGTGTTCTCGACCTGGACGGTGGCGTAGCCCTCCAGCATGCCGGTGCGGATCCACAGCTCGCCGCCGTCCTCGACGTTGTGCTTGATCGCGTTCTCGACGAGGTTGGACACCAGGTGCTCCAGCAGCACCGGGTCGCCGAGCGCCGTCCCGGGCGTCAGCTCGGGATGGACGGCGACGTCGTTGTCGTGCTCGCGGCGGGCCGACTGCTCCAGCACCGTCGCCGCCACCTCCGCCAGGTCGACCGGCGTGCGGGCGGTCAGCTCCCGCTCGCTGCGGGCGAGCAGCAGCAGCCCCTCGATGAGCCGCTCGTGCCGGGCGTTGGTCGCCAGCAGCGTCCGGCCGACGGCGCGCAGGTCGTCGGAGACCTCCGGGTCGCCGAGCGCCACCTCCAGCAGCGTCCGGTTGATCGCGAGCGGGGTGCGCAGCTCGTGCGAGGCGTTCGCGACGAACCGCCGCTGGGTGTCGAACGCCTGCCCGAGCCGCTCCAGCATCGCGTCGAACGTGTCGGCCAGCTCCTTGATCTCGTCGTCCGGGCCCTCCAGCGCGATCCGCTCGTGCAGCGTGCTCTCCGAGAGCCGGCGCGCGGTGGTGGTGACCCGCTGCAGGGGGCTGAGGGCCCGGTCGGCGACGAACCAGCCGAGCACCAGCGTGATGACGCCGACCCCGCCGAGCGCGAGCAGCGACCGCCCGACGAGCTGGCGCATCGTCTGCTCGACGAACTGGCGCTGCAGCTCGGCCGCCTCCGCGTCGGAGATGCCGAAGCCGATCACCTTGACGTTGCCGAGGATGTTGGCCATCAGGACCGACATCACGAACAGCAGCAGCGCGCCCGCCATGAAGAACAGCAGCCCGTACAGCAGGGTGAGGCGCAGCCGCACGCTCATCCGGCCCGGCATCACCGTCATCGGGGCGAACGCCCCGCCGCCCTCGCCGCGCCACATGCCCTTCGCGGCCGGGTGCGGCTGGGGGACCTGCTGCGGGCCGGGGCGGCGCCACCGCCCGCCGCGCCGGGCTCCGGCGTCGCCGGAATCGCCGGGAGGCGCGGCCGGCCGGGCGGCCTGCGCGCCGCTCTCCCGGTCCGGGCCGGCGGCCTGGCCGTCCGGCCCGTCCGGGCGGTCCTGGGGTGCGGTCTCCTCGGTCACAGGCGGTATCCCACTCCGGGCACGGTCTCGATCACCGGGGGGTCGCCGAGCTTCTTGCGGAGCGTCATCATCGTGACCCGGACCACGTTGGTGAACGGGTCGATGTGCTCGTCCCACGCCTTCTCCAGCAGGTGCTCGGAGCTGACGACGGCGCCGTCGGCGCTGAGCAGCACCTCCAGCACCGCGAACTCCTTGCGGGTCAGCTCCACCGGGCGGCCGTCGCGGGCGACCTCGCGGCGGGCCGGGTCGAGGGTGATCCCGGCGCGCTCCAGGACGGGCGGCAGCGGCGCGGCGGCGCGCCGGCCGAGGGCCCGCACCCGGGCGATCAGCTCGGCGAACGCGAACGGCTTGGCCAGGTAGTCGTCGGCGCCGATGGACAGGCCCTCGACCCGGTCGTCCAGCTCCCCCGCCGCCGTCAGCATGATGATCCGCGCGGGGTAGCGCTGCGAGACGAGCTGCTTGCAGACGTCGTCGCCGTGCACCTTGGGCAGGTCCCGGTCCAGCACGATCACGTCGTACTCGTTGACGCCGGCCCGCTCCAGCGCGCCCGCGCCGTCGTAGGCCACGTCCACCGCCAGCGTCTCCCTGCGCAGGCCGGTGGCGATCGCGTCGGCGAGCACGCGCTCGTCCTCGACGACTAGAACACGCAAAGGGTCCCCCTCCTCGTCGGGGCGCGGCCGGCCCCGCGCCCGGAACATGGCGCATCACACATGCCCGCCTCACATATGCCATGGAGGCCGTAAGACGCCCGTAAGCAGCTGTTCCTCTCCTGGTACGCCAGATGGTGATCTCGCGGACGCAAGGATCCGCGAAAATTGCATCGCAAGACAGGTTTACCTTCAGCCTAGGCCTGGGTAGGCATGGGCACGATCCGGGAGGAGGCCCATGGGCGAGTTGACACGCATGATCCAGCAGCGGCTCGACGACGCGTACGCGTCGCTGCGGAGCGCCCACCAGGCTGGGGACGCCTACCTGGCGGACATCCGCCGGGAGGAGATCGAAGACCTGCGCCGGATCGCAGCGAACAACGACATCGGCGTCGAACCGCCCCGCTGCGACTGACCCCCGCCGTCGCAAGGCGCTGTCCGTGACGGGGAGCCCGGGACCCGGTCCCGAGCTCCCCGTTGTCGTTGCCGTTGCCGTTGCCGGTGTCGTTGCCGGTGAGGCCCGCTCGCGTCAGTCCCTGGCCGGGTCGAGCGGGGCCAGCAGATCGTGCAGGGCCTCGAACGTGCCCGGGCCGGCGGCGATGGTCAGCTCCGGGCCGGGGGCCGCCCCGTGCAGCCCCTCGACGCGCCCGCCCGCCTCCCGGACGATCAGCCCGCCCGCGGCGATGTCCCACGCCTGCACGCCGCGCTCGTAGTAGGCGTCCGCCCGCCCCGCCGCCAGGGAGCACAGGTCCACGCAGCACGACCCGCCCCGGCGGATGTCGCGGATGTTCGGCAGCACGCCGGTGAGGACCTCCGCCTGCCGCGCCCGCCGTCCCGCCTCGTAGCCGAACCCGGTGGACACCAGCGCCCGGCCCAGCGGGACGTGGGCGTTCACGCGCAGCTCGCGCGTGCCCGCCGCGGTGTGCTGGAGGGCCCCGCCGCCGCGCACGGCCGTGTAGGTCTCCTCCCGGCGCGGGATCTCCACCACGCCGGCGACGGCCTCGCCGTCCACCTCGGCGGCGATGCTGACCGCCCAGTCCGGCAGGTCGTAGAGGTAGTTGACGGTCCCGTCGATCGGGTCGACCACCCACCGCACGCCGCTCCCGCCGGCCTGCGAGCCGCCCTCCTCGCCGAGGAAGCCGTCGCCGGGGCGCACCGCCCTGATCCGCTCGATGATCAGGCGTTCGGCGGCGCGGTCCATCTGGGTGACGACGTCGGTCGGGGACGACTTGGTCTGGACGACGTCCGGGCCGCCCGCCGGCCGCTTGTCGACCAGCATCCGGCCGGCCTCGCGGGCGGTCGCCGCGGCCAGGTCCAGCAGTTCCTCGGCCAGGCTCATGAGACCCCTTCCAGGAGGTGGCGGGGCAGCGCGGCGAAGCGCGGGTCGCTCCCGGGCGTGGCGGCGCGCTCGAACGCGAGCCCGAGCTCCGCGGCGCGGTCGGCGGCCTCGACGTCGAGGTCGTACTTGACCTCCATGTGGTCGGAGACGAACCCGATCGGCACGACCGCCACGGCGCGGACGCCCCGGCCGTGCAGCTCCTCCAGGTGGTCGGTGATCTGCGGCTCCAGCCACGGCTGGCTCGGCGGCCCGCTCCGGCTCTGGTACACGAGGTCCCACGGCGCCTCGGGGGCCGCCTGCCCCGCGACAGCCTGCGCGGCGGCGTGCAGCTCCGCGGTGTACAGCTCCCGGTTGGGCTGGGACAGCGGCACGCTGTGGGCGGTGAACACCAGCCGCGCGCCCTCGGGCAGGCGGCCCAGCGCGTCCTTCGTCGCGTCCACGAACGGTTCGAGGAAACCGGGGCGGTCCGCGTAGACGGGGAGCTTGTCGATCTCGGGGGCGCCCGGCACCTCCGCGCGGGCGCGGGCGATGTCCTCAAGGTACTGGTCGTTCGTCGAGTAGCCGCTGTAGGCGGACGTGACGAACGCGGCGGCGCGCCGGATCCCGTCCTCCTCCATCTGCCGGACGGTGTCGGCGAGGTAGGGGGTCCAGTTCCGGTTGCCCCAGTACACGGGCAGGTCGACGCCGTTGGCGGCGAAGTCGGCCTCGATCGCGGCCTTGAGCTCCCGGCACTGCCGGTTGATCGGACTGACACCGCCGAACAGGAAGTAGTGCTCCCCCACCTCCTCCAGGCGCTCCTTGGGGATGTTGCGCCCCCTGGTGACGTTCTCCAGAAACGGGATCACCTCTTCGGGCCCTTCCGGCCCTCCGAAGGACAGCAGAAGCAACGCGTCATACGACGTCATGCGTCCATCCAATCAGCCGTCGGGCCGATTCCCCGTCAGGGGTGCTCACTCGTAGCGCGCCGAGTACGCCCTCGCCAGGTTGAGGACCTTCTGGACGTACCAGTCGGCGTGGTTGTACTGCCAGACCGCCCGGTAGAGCTGCCGCCCGCCCTGGCCCGCCCCGTTCGCGCACAGGTACTTGGCCGCCCCCGGGATGGCGTCGTAGGGGTTCATGATGTCGGCCTTGCCGTCGCCGTCGCCGTCCACCCCGTACGCCTTCCACGTCGAGGGCAGGAACTGCATCGGGCCGAGCGCGCCCGCGCTGGAGCGGCCCGCGTTGCGCCCGTGGTCGCTCTCGACCTGGCCGATCGCGGCGAGAACCGTCCAGGACAGGCCGCGGCAGCTCCTGGCCGCCTGCTTGTAGAGGTCCAGGTAACCGCCCGAACGGCCGCCGTCCGCCGGTGCCTGGTACTTGCTCTCGTGCAGGTTCAGCACGCTCGTGCCGGGGCCGAGGACCTTGCCGACGGCCTTGACGACCTTGGCGGGGTCCACCCCGGGCGCGTTGACGAGGACCGCCACGTTGGGGACGAGGCCCATCTCCTGCCCGGACTTCCTGCTGACGAGCATGTCGATGCCGGGCAGGCCGAGCGGACCGGAACCGCCCATGGTGAGCTTCGGCATCGTCCGCGCCACCACGGGGTACTGGTAGCCGCGGTTGAGCTGGAGCTGCTGGGCGGCGGCCGGCGACACCACGAACTGGTCACCGGCCAGGGCGGCCCACAGGTCGGTCTTCTTCGCCGTCGCGGGCGGCGTCCAGGAGCGGAACGCCGACGGGTCCACGGCGAGCGCGTTCACCTGGCGGCCCTGGAGCTGGACGGCGCCGCCCGCGACGGCCGCCACGTCCCCGACCCTGCCGAGCCTCGCGATCCGATTGATCTTGGCGGCGGGGATCGAGGCGGTCCCGACGGCGAGCACGTCGGGCGGCACGACGCGGCGCAGCGGCGCTACCTGGCCGCCGGTGGCCACGTTGACCGGGTCGCCGGGACGCACGCTCGGCGGCGCCGCCTCCTGCGGCGACTCGGCCCCGGCCGGATCCGCCTTCTCGGTGGTCAGCGCCGCGTAGACGCCGCCGGAGGTGCTGGCGACGGCCAGGACCGCGATACCGCCGATGAGGAGGGGCAGCGCACGGCCGCCCCGCCGCAGCCCCGCGTCCGGGCGCCGCGGATCCCGCTTCTTCTTCTCGGGCTGGTTCTTCTCGGGCCGGGGCCGGTGCGGACGGGCGGCGGGCGCCTCACCACCGCCGATCGCGCCGGTGCGCGGAGCTGAAGGAGGAGCCACAACATTTCCCCACGAGTCTCGCTACGGACGGTTAGCCTGCCGTGGTTACCGGATCGTACGGTATCGACGACTCTGTGCCCCCGCTCGGGCCGTCCAAAAATGTGAACTTTCCTCACGATCGATTCGTGAGTAGAGTCACGGCATGTCCCCAGCGACCAAGCAGACGTGGCGGAACTGGGCGGGAAACCAGCAGGCCACACCGCATCGCGTCGCCGCACCGCGCAGCGCCGACGAGGTGGCCGCCGCGGTCCGGTCGGCCGCCGCCGACGGCCTCACGGTCCGCATGACCGGCACAGGGCACTCCTTCACCGGCGCCGCCGTCGCCGAGGGGGTCCTGCTCCGTCCCACCGCGCTCACCGCGGTCCGCTCCGTCGACACCGCCACGGGGCTCGTCACCGTCGAGGCCGGCCTGCCGCTCCACGCGCTCAACCGCGTTCTGGAGGAGCACGGCCTCGCGCTGGCCAACATGGGCGACATCCAGGAGCAGACCGTCGCGGGCGCGCTGCAGACCGCGACGCACGGAACCGGGCGCGACGCCGCCGGCCTCGCCTCCCAGGTCGCCGCCCTGGAACTCGTCCTCGCCGACGGCACCGTGGCGAACTGCTCGCGCGAGGAGCGCCCCGACCTGTTCGCCGCGGCCCTCGCCGGGCTCGGCGCTCTCGGCGTCGTCACCGCCATCACCTGGCGGACCGTCCCGGCGTTCCTGCTGCGCGCGCAGGAGGCCCCGATGAAGTGGGACGAGGTCCTCGCGCGCGTGGACGAGTTCGACGCCGCCAACGAGCACTTCGAGTTCTACTGGTTCCCGCACACCGAAGGCTGCCTGACCAAGCGCAACAACCGGGTCGAGGGTCCGGCCGAGCCGCTGTCGAAGGTCAGGCACTGGCTGGACGACCGGTTCCTGTCGAACACGGTCTTCGGCGCCGTCAACAGGGTCACCCACCGGGCCCCCGCCGCGACGCCCTTCGTCAACGGCATCTCCGCCAAGGCGCTGGGGGCCCGCACCTACAGCGACACCTCGTACAAGGTCTTCACCAGCCCGCGCACGGTCCGCTTCAAGGAGCAGGAGTACGCGATCCCGCGCGAGGCGCTCGTCCCCGCGCTGCGCGACCTCCGCACCCTGTTCGCCAAGCGGGACTGGCGGATCAGCTTCCCCATCGAGGTCCGGCTGCTTCCCCCCGAGGACGCCTGGCTGTCGATGGCGCACGGCCGCCAGAGCGCGTTCATCGCGGTGCACGTCTACCACCGCGACCCGCACGAGGACTACTTCGGCGGCGTCGAGGACCTTCTGACCGGGTTCGACGGCCGTCCCCACTGGGGCAAGCTCCACACCCGCGGCGCCGCCTACCTGGAGAAGGCGTACCCCCGGTTCGGCGACTTCCGCGCCCTGCGGGACGAGCTGGACCCGGACCGCCGCTTCGCGAACCCCTACACGAGGCAGGTCTTCGGCGACTAGCCGCACCCGGCCTTCCCGGCGGCCGCCGGGCTCAGCCGCCCGGCGTGGAGCGCGGGTCGGGGACGCCCTGGCCGCCGTCCTGCGGGCCTCCGGTGGTCGCGGGCGCCTCCGGCGTCGTCGGCGCCGTCGTCGGCGGCACGGTCGTGGGCTCCTGCGTCGGCCGCTCGGTCGGCTCCGACGACGGCTGCGGCGCCGTCGAGCCCGGTCCCCCGGTGGGCGCCTCACTCGTCGGAGTGCCGCTCGGCGTGGAGGTCGGCTTGTCCGTGGCGCCTCCGGAGGGGTCCTGCGAAGGCGTGTCGGCCGGCTTCGCGCTGCCCCCGCCGTCGAGGACCTTCGTGACGGTCAGGCCCTTGCCGCCGGCACCGCCCACGGGCCGGCCGGTGCCCGCCTCGTAGATCGTGATCCCGCCGATGACGACCGCGAACACCGCCGCCGAGGAGACCACCAGCTTCACCCAGTGCGCCTTGGCCCACTCCACCGTGCTCTGCCACGCCGAGCGGCGGACGACCTGCCGGACCGCGTCCTCGCCGGCCTCCTCGGCGAACGCGGCGGCGACCGTCTGCGCGGGGTCCAGGCGCGTGGCGTTCGGGTCGCCGCCGGGGTCGAGCCGCGTGGCGTTCGGGTCTCCCCCGCCGAACACGGGGTCCAGGCGCGTGGCGCCGGGATCGCCCGACCACACCGCGGTCCGGGTGGGGACGGCGCTCCTCGCCTCGCCGGCCGCGCCCTCGGCCATCTCCCGCCGCCGGACCGCCGACTGCAGGTGCGTCAGCTCCTTGATCTGCTCACGGCCCTGGTCGAGGTAGTGCTTGCCGACCGCCGACCCCGCCGTGGAGATCACGCTCATCAGGGCCGCGCCGATGATCGTCCCGTACACGCCCAGGAAGGACGCGCCCAGGGCGGCGACCGCCGTCGCCACCGCACTCGCGATCAGCTGCGTCGTGCTCACGTCCGGCAGCTTGCGCGGCATCGCCTGTCTCACCCCTGTCTGTCGCCACGGACACCCCGAGATTGAACTGATCGGAAGGACGCGGGTGTTCCTGCCCACGACGTGACGCTCGCAACGTCGAACTGGCGGGGCGTTCACGGCCTCGTCAGGAACGGTGTGGAAAAGGATGGACAAGAATCGAGCAGAGCGGCCCCCCGCCGGTCGCGGCACCGGCAAGCTTGGTCAGGTGCCCTCTTCGACCTCGTGAAGAGGGCTTCGAGAGCGGCGATGTTCGGACATGCCGGGTACGGTGCTGGCAGCAGGTGTGTCCGAAAGAGAGACTCGGGAACCCGGGGGAAGGGCACGCATGCGCCCTCGGTGGGCATCGGACGGCCGACCGGTGAGAGCACGGTCGCGCGGTCCGGCGTCCTCCGTGCCGTCTGGACAGGGCAGGAAGGACACGCATGCAGGAGCTGCGCCTCGTCGCGGTCAGCGAGGACGGTACGTACCTCGTCCTGGCCACCGCGGGCCGAGGCACCCGGTTCACCCTGCCCGTCGACGACCGGCTCCGCGCCGCGGTCCGTGGGCACTTCTCCCGCCTCGGCCAGTTCGAGATCGAAGTGGAGAGTCCCTTGCGCCCCAAGGAGATCCAGACCCGCATCCGGTCCGGGGAGACCGCGGAGGAGATCGCCGAGTCGGCGGGCATCCCGGTCGAACGGGTCCGCTGGTTCGAGGGTCCGGTCCTGCAGGAACGCGAATACATGGCCCAGCAGGCGCAGCGCGTCGCCGTCCGCCGCCCCGGCGAGTCGACCCCGGGCCCGCCGCTCGGCGAGACCGTCGAGGAGCGCCTCGGCCGCGGCGGCGTCGACCTGGAAGAGGTCGAGTGGGACTCCTGGAAGTGCGAGGACAACACCTGGCGCGTCCGGCTGTCCTTCTTCGAGGGCGGCCGCCCGCACGCCGCCGAGTGGACGTTCGACCCGCGCCGCCGGCACGTCTCCCCGCTGGACGAGGTCGCCGCCCGGCTGACCTCCGTCGAGTGGGACGACGACGACGCGCTCTCCGACACCGTCACGCCGCTCGTGCCGCGCCGTCCCGCGATGAAGGTCGTCTCCAGCGACCGCGACGCCCCGCCCGGCCGCGGGCTGCCCGCGCGCGGCCTGCCCGCCGAGCCCGAGCAGCCGGCGCCCGAGCCGCTGCCCGCCGCCGAGCCCCGCGCCGACATCGTCGAGCGCCGCCGCATGGTCGACCCCCGGCCCGCCTTCCGTGAGGCGACCGAGCCGCCCTCCCTGCGCGAGGCCGCCCCGCCGCGTCCTGCCGCGCACGCCCCTGAGCCGCCCTCTCCGGCCCCGCCCGCCGAGGAGGCGGCCACGGAGGCGCCCTCCGCCGAGACGCCCGCCGACGAGCCCGTCACGGCCGTCCAGAGCGAGGAGCCGCACGGCGTCGCCGCCGCGCTCGGGTCGGCCGAACCGGCCGAGTCCCCCGGTGCGGACGACGAGACCGCGGCCGAGACCGCCGAGCCGGGCGAGGCGGCGGCCGAGAGCACCGCCGACGAGACCGCCGCGGAGGAAGCGCGCCCCGCCGAGGCCGCCGAGGAGCCGGAGGACGAGGCCCGGGTTCCCGAGGAGATCGAGGCGATCGACGCCGACGACCTCGAAGAGGTCCGTGAAGAGGAGCACGCGTCCGCCGAACCGGCCGGATCGGCCGAGCCGGCCCTCCGGGAGCAGGCGGGCGAAAGCCGCGACGAACCCGAGGCCGGCGAAGCGCACGAGGCAGAGCAGGTGCGGGAAGCGGCCGGCGCGGCGCCGGAGGCGGTGGAGGCTCCCGAGCCCGCCCCTTCGGCCGAGCCGGAGGAACCGGCCGAGCCCGCCGAGGCGCCGGCCGCCGCCCGGCCGCGGGTGGAGGACGACGCGACGCGCGTTCCCGAGGAGGAGCGGGAGGCCGAACCCGTCCGCAGGCCCGCTCCGGCCCGCGAGCCCGCCGCGGAGAGCACGCCCGTGGCTCCGCCGCGGCAGCCCGCGCGGCCGCCGGCCAAGAAGAAGCCGGCGGCGCGGCCCACCATGCCCGCCGCCGCTCAGGACAAGCCGGTCACCGGATCGCCCGCCGCCGCCGCTGCGGCCGGGGAGCCCGCGGGCACGCAGCGTCCGGCCCGGCGCCGCAAGGCCAAGGGCAAGCGCGCCTCCGTCCCGTCCTGGGACGAGATCATGTTCGGTGCCCGCCGGCCGGAATAGTCTCCGCGCCCGCACCGGGCGGCCCGTCCAGGAACGGGGTCAGCCACGCCGGGGTGATGGCGGCGGCGAGGGCCACGGCGCCCTCCTCGGACATGTCCGTCGCCGAGCAGCCCCCGTCGCCCGCGCCCACGGCCGCGAAGAGGGTGGCGAGGCCCAGCCTGCGTTGGAAGAGCGTCTGGCGGACCCGCCAGCCGATCACGGCCGAGTGCTCGACGACGACCTGGCGGCGGCGCAGGGAGCCCGACCGCACGGTGAGGCGCTCCCCGTCGGTGGCGTGGCCCAGCTGGCGGTAGCGGTCCAGCCCCAGCGGCACCGCCAGGACGGCGGTCGCGGCGCACGCGTACGCGACCCACGGCTGCCCCGCGAGGACGGCCAGGACGGCGACGCCCAGCGAGGGCGCCACCGCGCGGACGACGCGGCGGCCCCGCGCGGCCGGCGGGTGCGCGGTCAGCGGCCCGGGGAGGTTCCCGACGACCCGCGCGGCGAGGGCCTCGGCGGCCGCCCGGGGCGCGGCGGGCAGCAGCCGCCCCCGCTGGGCTGCGTCCCCCAGCCCGGTGATGAGGGCGCCGAGGCGCGTCACGCCCGCCGCGCGCTCGAACGGGTTGTCGGCGAGCTCGACGCCCCGCAGCCGGCGGCGTTCGAGGGACACGCTGCGGCGGGTGACGAGCCCCCGCTCGGCGACGACGGACCCGTCCCGCTCGTGAACGGTGAAGTCCCAGTTGAAGAGGGTGAAGACGATCACCGACATGACGGGCATGGCGATCAGCGTGAGGATGACCAGCGCCAGCACCACGGCGGTCGGCAGCCCCACCACGTCGTGGCCGAGCGTCTCCACGCGCTCCCGCGTGATCAGACCGAGGTCGTCGCCGAGGTTGTAGACGGTGCCGAGGAGGCTGCCCGCCAGCGCGAACGGCGTCAGCAGGTAGGCGCCGCTGAGCGGGGCGTACAGGTACCAGCGGCGCCGCATGCGGCCGAGGGTGCGGCGCGGCGGGACCGGGGCGTCCCGGGCGAGCAGGACGCCGCGCAGCCGTTCGGCCTCGCCGAGCGAGACCGCGTTCAGCTCCCCCTCGCCGCCGTCCGCGCCGGCGTCGATGCTCACGACCGCCAGCCCGAGCAGCCGGTGCGGGAGGGACGCGGTGATGTCCACGCCCCGGATCCGGTCGCGCGGGATGCTCTTGACCGACCGGCCGACGAGCGCGCGCCGGAACTCGATGCGGTCCTCGTGCAGCACGTAGGTGAACGTCGCCCAGTTCGCGACGTGGAAGACCAGCCCGAAGGCCAGCCCCACGAGCGTGAAGTAGAACGCGGTGGACAGCCCGCCCACGAGCAGGCCCGTCGCGCCGGCGGCGAGGAGCGCCAGGAGCTCGCGGACGGCGCCGACCACGAAGGTGAGCGGATGCAGGCGTGCGGTCACGTGGCGTCGTCGCGGAGGTCGTGCGCGCGGTGCGCGAGGTCTTCGGCGAGGCGCGTCGCCACGGCCACGGGCAGGCCCGCGACCTCCGAGGAGCCGGTGTGGGAGGCGGTGTTGACCTCGATGGTGGCGAGGCCGAGCATCCGCTCGATCAGCCCCTGCTTGCTGTCGACGGTCTGGATGCGCCCGACGGGAACCAGCAGCCATTCGCGGCTGAACCAGCCCGTCCGCGTGTAGACGACGTCGGAGCTCACCTCCCAGCGGTGGACGCGGTACCGCCACACGGGCGCGACCGTGACCACCAGCAGCCCGGCGGCGCCGACGATGGAGGGGAGCCAGCCGATCCGGCCGGTCAGCCAGGCGGGCAGCGCGTCCCAGCCCGCGTCGCCGATCCAGGCGGCCACGCCGAGGGCGAGGCCGAACGCCAGGCCCCACAGCAGCAGGTACTCGATGGCCCAGTGCGCGATCGCGCGGGGCGAGACCCGGTGTTCGGGCGGCCTCAGACGCGGCGGGCGCGGCCCCCCGCCGTCCCTCCGGCGACCAGGCCGCACCGACGTCACACGGCGAGTCTAGAGCGCCGGACGCGCCTTCCCGCCGCCCCGCGCGACCGGAAACGCCGAGGAACCGGCGGCACGATCGCGGGCGCGCCGTCGTTTCTGTCAGTGGCGCGTGCGAGATTGTCGGTGGCGCGTGCCACGTTGTGACGTGGTTCACGCCGCCGCGGGGCGTCGCCTGGGCGGCGGCAGAAATTCGAATGCACTTGAACCGGACTCCGCCTATTTTGGCTGGTCCCCCTGGCCGGGGGCGTGGGCGTCCGGCAACCGAGTCCTAGGAGATCCCATGACCTACGCGATCCAGGCGGACGGCCTGGAGAAGCGGTTCGGTGAGACCCGGGCGCTGGACGGCGTCTCCCTCACCGCCGAGGCCGGAACGGTTCTCGGCGTGCTGGGGCCGAACGGCGCCGGCAAGACGACCATGACCCGTATCCTCGCCACGCTGATCGAGCCGACGGGCGGCGCCGCCCGGGTCGGCGGGTTCGACGTGGTGAAGGACGCGCACAAGGTGCGGCAGCTGATCGGGCTCACCGGCCAGTACGCCGGCGTCGACGAGATGCTGACCGGCACCGAGAACCTCATCCTGATCGGGCGGCTGCTCGGGATCTCGCGCCGGGACTCCAGGGCGCGCGCCGCCGAGCTGCTGGAGCGCTTCCAGCTGACCGACGCCGCCGAACGCGCCGCCAAGACCTACTCGGGCGGGATGCGCCGCCGCCTCGACCTGGCCGCGAGCCTCGTCGGGCGCCCGCAGATCCTGTTCCTGGACGAGCCGACCACGGGCCTCGACCCGCGCAGCAGGAACGGCCTCTGGGACATCGTCCGCGGCCTGACCGACGACGGCGTCACCGTGCTGCTCACCACGCAGTACCTGGAGGAGGCCGACCAGCTCGCCGACGACATCATCGTCATCGACCGCGGCCAGGCCATCGCGCACGGCACGTCCGACATGCTCAAGGCCCAGGTCGGCGGGCAGGTGCTGGAGGTCAGGCCGGTCGACGCGGCGGACGTGGCGGCGGTGGAGCGCATCGTCGGCGAGCTGGCCGAGGCCGTCCCGGAGGTCCGCGACGACCTGGTCAGCGCGCCGATCACCGACCCGCAGCTGATGCCGGCCGTGGTCCGCCGCCTCGACGAGGCGGGCGTCGCCGTCGGCGAGCTGTCGCTGCGCAAGTCCAGCCTGGACGAGGTGTTCTTCGCCCTCACCGGCCACCACACCGACGACATCGACGCCGAGGCCGACGCACTGCAGAAGCAGACCGACAAGGAAGGCGCCTCCGCATGACCACCGCGACGCTCGCGCCGCAGGATCTGTCCAAGCGGGTCGCGCCGGCCACGGCCCTGCGCAACACGGTCACGCTGGCCTGGCGCAACCTGGTGCAGATCAAGCACAACCCGATGGAGCTGCTCGACCTGTCGATCCAGCCCATCATGTTCGTGCTGCTGTTCGCCTACGTGTTCGGCCCGCCGATGGCCGGCAGCGTCGAGGCGTACCTGCCGATCGTGATCCCCGGCATCATCGCCCAGAACGCCCTCTTCGCCGGGATGAGCACCGGGTTCGGGCTCAACACCGACATCACCAAGGGCGTGTTCGACCGGTTCCGCAGCCTGCCGATCGCGCGCAGCGCCCCGCTGGCCGGGCGGATCATCGCCGACACCGTCAAGCAGGCGTGGTCGATGACGATCCTGCTGCTGGTCGGGTTCGCCATCGGCTTCCGGGTGGAGACGAACGCGCTGGCGGTGCTCGGCGCGTTCCTGCTGCTGCTGACCTTCGCGATCCTGTTCTCCTGGACGTCGGTCTTCATCGCGATGAAGGTCAGCGAGCCGGAGAAGGTGCAGATCTTCGGCTTCGTGGTGATCTTCCCGCTGAGCTTCCTCAGCACGGCGTTCATCCCGTCCACGAAGGGCATCCCCGGCTGGCTGGCGTACGTCATGGACAACAGCCCCGTCACGCAGCTGGTCGAGGCGATGCGCGGCCTCCTGGTCGGCGGCCCCGTCCTGGAGCACGCCTGGATCGCGCTCGCGTGGGGCGTCGGCATCTCGCTGGTCTTCGCGCCCCTGTCGCTCCGCGCCTTCAAGCAGCGCGCCTGAGGCGCGACGGAGGCACTGCCGAAGCGCGACTGAGGCACTGCTGAAAACGGGGAACGCCCCGGCGGTCGGTGACCGCCGGGGCGTTTCGCGTGGAACGGCTCAAACCGCGTTCTGCTCAAACCGCGTTCTGCTCAGGCCGCGTTCTGGTCGGCCTTCGCCTTCGCCTTGCCGTCGTCGAGGGCCGCGAGCTCGAAGTCGGCGCGCGGCTGCTCGATGGTCGCGAGCGAGACGGTCTCGCGCTTGAGGAACAGCGCGAGCGTCCAGTCCGCGATGACGCGGATCTTGCGGTTGAAGGTCGGGACCATCGCGCCGTGGTAGCTGCGGTGGAAGAACCACGCGGGCCAGCCCTTGAGCTTGATGCCGAGGGGGTTGGCCACGCCCTTGTGCAGGCCGAGGCCCGCGACGGCGCCGAGGTTGCCGTGCACGTAGGGCTTGAGCGTCTTGCCGCGCATCGACCGCACGATGTTGTCGCCGAGCAGCTTCGCCTGGCGGACGGCGTGCTGGGCGTTCGGCGGGCAGAACATGCCGTCCTCGGTGAGGTCCGGGATCGCGGCGTTGTCGCCCGCGGTGAACGCGCGGACGAGGCCCTCGATGGTGAGGTACTCGGTGCCCTTCACGCGGCCGCGCTCGTCGACCGGCAGGTCGCCGTTGCGCACGACCGGCGACGGCTTGACGCCCGCGTTCCACACGAGGGTGCCGGCCGGGAAGCTGCTGCCGTCCGACAGCTCGATCTGGCCGTCCACCGCCGACTGCAGGAAGGTGTTCATCTTCACCGCGATGCCGCGGCCGCGCAGCTGCTCGGCGGTCCACTTGCCCATGTCGGGGCCGACCTCCGGAAGGATGCGGTCGGCCGCCTCCACCAGGACGAACCGCAGGTCCTGCGGCGTGACCTTGCGCATGTACTTGGTGGCGTCGCGGGTCATGTCCTCGAGCTCGGCGACCGCCTCGACGCCGGCGAACCCGCCGCCGACGAACACGAAGGTCAGCGCCTTGCGGCGCAGCTCCACGTCGTCGGTCGACTCGGCGATCTCCAGCTGCTCCAGGACGTGGTTGCGCAGGTGGATGGCCTCGCCGACGGTCTTCAGGCTGATGCCGTTCTCGGCCAGCCCGGGGATCGGCAGGAGCCGCGGCACCGCGCCGGCCGCCATGACCAGGTAGTCGTAGGTGATCCGCTCCGGCGGGCCCGCCAGCGGCTGGACGATCGCCCATCGCTCGTCGTGGTTCAGCTCGGTCACGCGCGCCTTGCGGACGGTGCACTTCGGCAGCACCCGGCGCAGCGGGACGACGACGTGCCGCGGGGAGATGTTCCCGGCGGCGGCCTCGGGCAGGAACGGCTGGTACGTCATGTACGAGTTGGGGTCGACGACGGTGACCCTGACCTCGCCCCTCTTCAGCTCCCGCTTCAGCTTCTTCTGCAGGCGAAGAGCGGTGTACATGCCCACATAGCCGCCACCCACGATGAGGATGTGGGGAGCGCCGGGGGTCCCCTGGGCGGTCCTGGCCATTGCGGCCCTCCAATGTCACGGTCGGCTTGTGAAGACATTCACAAACTAGCGGATGGAACGTGCCGTTCACCAATCAGGAACCAGGAAAGAACCGCCGAACTTCCCGTTCTGGCAAAGGATCCCGCCGATACGGGTGTGAAACCCGCCACTACTTGCCCAAAAGCGGGGTGGAGCGCAGCAATGCACGCATGACGAACGTCACAGGACACCGCCGTGGGCGGCGGCCTCCCGAGGCGGGGCGAACGGCCCGTCCCACCCCCGGAAAACCCCTAAGGTTGGGGCGGACGAGGAAGGGGGCGCCGGCGGCGGGACGCGCGCGGCCGACAATCGGGGGCCGAGATGACGGCGATCCGGCGGCGCGCGGCGTACGATCTCGCCCGGGAGCGTATCGATGATGAGCAGAGACCGGCGGCCGGTCATGGCCGCGGCGGGCGCGCTCGCGCTCGCCGGGGCGCTGAGCGGCTGCGGGCTGATCGGCCAGCCCCAGAACAAGAGCGCGGAACTGTCGGAGTGGTTCACCGTGACCAGCCCGGTCTTCCGCGATGGGCGCGAGTTGCCCCCGCGATACGGCTGCACGACGTACCCTGGCGGACAGGGCAAGACCCCGCCGCTCCGGTGGTCGGGCACGCCGGCCGGCACCCGGTCGTTCGCGATCGTGGTGGACGACCCGGACGCCTCCGGCGGCGCCAAGGTCCACTGGGTGATCGCGGGCATCGACGGAACCGTGAACGAGCTGGTCGAAGGCGCCCGGCTCGACGGGACCGTCGAGGGCTTGACCACAGGCAAGAAGGCGGGTTACGCGCCTCCGTGCCCGCCCAAGGGAGAGAAGCATCGGTACCGGTTCAGCATCTACGCGCTGGACGATCCGGCGCCGTTCCGGAACGGCGCGGCTCTGAAGGACTCGCTCCCCGCGATCGCCAAGCACACGGTGGGGCGCGGGCGGATCACCGGGAACTTCGGCGGCGAGCAGGCGCGTTGACCGTGGAGCCTGCGAGGACGGGGCCGGGACGGCCCCGGCGGGGGCCGGAGCTGTCAGGGGCGTGCGGGTCGGCGGAGTTGGCCGATCGGCACGCGCCGTGTGAGGGTAAATGTGCGCGAAGGGTGTGACAACGGTCATAGCGGTCGGAGAGAATCGGGTTAAGCCAAGGCGGCGGAAACCCGTGACTATCCGGACGCTGGCGACAATCGGGACGGACCCGCGGTCCGCGCTGGCGACTCTCGCCGGGCCAAGGCATTGGGTGGTGGCATGACTTCTTACATCGTGGTCTTCGGCCTCATTGTGGTCGTCGTCCTCGTGGTCGTCCTCGTGGCCCTCGGCCTGCGGGCCAGCAGGGCGGGGGGCGATGACGACGACGACTGGATGGACGACGAGCCGCAGAAGCAGCCCCGCGGCCGCCGAGGAGTCCCCCCGCCGCAGGAGCAGATGGGCGGCGCCCCGGACGAGTACGGCCCCGGGTACGACGAGGGCTACGACGGCGGTTACGACCGCGCTCCCGAGCCCGTTCCCGACCGTCGCGTCGCCGGACCCGGCGGCGGCCCGCTCGCCGCTCCCACCTCCGCCCCGGGGCCGTCCGCCCCGCCGCCCCCGCCTCCGGGCCAGGCGTCGGACGAGATGGAGGACGACGACTACTGGGCGACGATCACCTTCGACAAGCCCAAGTTCCCCTGGCAGCAGAACGAGGGCGGCCCGCGCCCCGAGAGCGACCCGGCCGCCGACCCGCTGAACGCGCAGTCTCCCCCGCAGGCTCCCCCGCCCGAGCAGCCGGCCATCGAGCCGCCCGGCCTCACCCAGCCCGTCTCCCTCGGCCCCGACGGCACCGTCCTCAACGGCCTCGGCACCGGCCCGCAGCAGACGCCCCCGGGCCCGGGCGGGTTCCAGGGCGGCTCCCCGTTCCCCGGCAGCGACCCGGGCGCGACGTCGCTCGACCCCATCCCGACCGACCTGGCCGGACCGGGCGCCCCCGGCGGCCACGGCGGCACCGGCCCGCAGAGCCCCTTCGGCGGCCCCGGCGCGCCCGACCAGCCGGTGTACGGCGGCCAGGAGCCGCAGCCCGCGTACGGAGCGTCCGACTACGGCTCGGGCGACCCGTCCTACGGCGGCCAGGACCAGTACGGAAGCCAGGACCAGTACGGCGTCCCGGACCAGTACGGGAGCCAGGACCAGTACGGCGCAGACCAGCCGCAGTACGGCGCAGACCAGCCCCAGTACGGCATCCCCGAACAGCCCCAGTACGGCTCCCAGGAGCCGTCCTACGGCGACTACGCCTCCGACCCGCTCGGAGGCCGTCCGGCCGCCGGCCCGCCGCCCGGAGGCCGCCAGGACTACGACCTGCCGCTCGGCTCGTCCGGCCCCGGCGGGGCCCTCGGCGGCGACCCGCTCGGGCTGCCCCTCGGCCGTCCCGAAGAGCCGCCGGCTCCGCCCGCCCCACCGGCTCCCCCCGCCCCCGCCGCCCCGGCGGCGCACGGCGGCGGCTCTGACACCGACGGCCACAAGCTCCCGACCGTCGACGAACTGCTCCAGCGCATCCAGTCCGACCGGCAGCGGTCGGGCCCGCCCTCGCCGTCCGAAACGGGCGGTTCCTACGGCGGCTCCCTGAACGACCCGCTGAGCGACCCGCTCGGCACCGGCTCCTACGGGACGACCCCGCCCGGCCCGCCGAGCACCGGCAACACCGGCCCGTGGCCGTCCGGCGGCCAGCAGGGCGGCGGCTCCGGCCAGGGCTACGACTCCGGGATCGGCGGGCCGCCCGGATACGGGCAGGGCCAGCCGAACGACGGCTACCCGACCGCCCCCGCCTACGGCGACTCGCAGCGCTACGACGACCCGCTCGGCGGGTTCGGCGGCGGCGGAGCCGGAGGCGGCGGCGAGACCGGCACCGGGGGTTCCGGGGCCTACGGCGACTTCAGCGGCAGCAGCTACAACGGCGGCGACCCGCTGGCCGCGCCGCACGACCCGGGCACCGGCGGCTACGCCGACCCGAACGCCACGCAGGCGTACGGGTCCGGCTACTACGGCGGCGCGCCGCAGCAGCAGGGCGGCTACCCGCAGGGCGGCCAGCAGAACGACAACCCCCCGTACGGCTCCCAGCAGCCCACCGACGACTGGGAGAACTACCGCCGCTGACCAAGGCACACCTGATCGAGGGCCGCCGGATCCGTCCGGCGGCCCTCGTCGTGTCCGAGGGAAGCGCTGAGCACATGATTGAATACGTTGTGTGACTTTTAAGCCACCGAACGCATCCACGCTCCGGCGAGATCTCCTCGCCTCGTTCGTCGTGTTCCTCGTCGCGATCCCGCTCTCGCTGGGCATCGCCGTCGCCTCCGGCGCACCCGTCGCCGCCGGACTGATCGCCGCCGTCGTCGGCGGCATCGTCGCGGGCCTGATCGGCGGCTCGCCGCTCCAGGTCAGCGGGCCCGCCGCCGGGCTCACCGTCCTCGTCGCCGGCCTCGTGCAGACCTACGGCTGGCGCGCCACCTGCACGATCACCCTGCTCGCCGGACTCGTGCAGATCGTCCTCGGCGCGAGCCGGGTCGCGCGCGCCGCCCTCGCCGTCTCCCCCGCCGTCGTGCACGGCATGCTCGCCGGGGTCGGCGTCGTCATCGTCCTCGCCCAGGTCCACGTGGTCCTCGGCGGCAGCCCCCAGCAGTCGGCCGTCGCGAACCTGAGCGAGCTGCCGGGCCAGCTCGCGCGGCCGCACACGCAGTCCGCGCTGGTCGCCGGGCTGACCGTGCTCGTCGTGCTGGGCTGGTCCCGGCTGCCGAAGAGCGGGGCGCTCCGCCTCGTCCCGGGCCCGCTGCCGGCCGTCGCCCTGGCCACCGCCCTCGCCTGGGCCCTCGGCTGGAGGGTGCCGCGCGTCGACCTGCCGTCCTCGCTGCTGGACGGCTGGACCCTCCCCGTCATGCCGGAAGGGACACTGTTCGGTATCACCGGAGCGGTCATCTCCGTGGCGCTCGTGGCAGCCGTCGAGTCCCTGCTGTGCAGCGTCGCCGTCGACCGCTCCCGCCCGGCGGGCGTCCCGTCCGCCGACCTCGACCGCGACCTGCTCGGCCAGGGCGCCGCGAACGCCGTCTCCGGCGTGCTGGGCGGGCTGCCGATCACCGGCGTGATCGTCCGCAGCACCGCCAACATCGAGGCGGGCGGCCGCACCCGGCTGTCACCCATCCTGCACGGCGTCTGGGTCCTCGTCCTCGCCATGGCCTGCGGGCCGCTCATCGAGCAGGTCCCGCTGGCCGCGCTCGCCGCGCTGCTGGTCGTGCTCGGCGTCCGGCTGGCCGACCTGTCCCGGGTCCGCGCCCTGCGCCACCACCGCGAGGCGCCCGCCTACTTCGTCACCCTCGGGGGTGTCGTGCTGTTCGGTCTCGGCGAGGGGGTCCTGCTCGGCATCGGGGTCATGGCGGTGCTGGCCCTGCGCCGGCTCACCCGGCTCTCGGTCCGGACGGAGCAGTTCGTGCCCGCCCCCGGCGACGCGCCCGCCTCACCCCGCTGGCACGTGGTCGTCGAGGGCACGTTCACCTTCCTCGGCGTTCCCCGCGTCGCGCGCGCCCTGCAGCAGATCCCGGCGGACGCCCGCGTCGACCTCGACCTCAACGTCGACTTCATGGACCATGCCGCGTTCGACGCCGTCCACCGCTGGAGGCTCGCCCACGAGCGCCAAGGGGGGAGGGTCGACATCGACGAGGTTCACGAGGCTTGGTATGAAAGAGCTGTGACTGGCGATATCTCCCAAGCTGCCAAGACTCCGCCTCCGGCCCGCTGGTGGGCCCCCTGGGCCAACCGCCGGCGGCGAACCGAGGCCGCGCTGGACGCACCCGAGATGTCCCCCGCGGACGTCCTGCTGAACGGCGTCCGCGAATACCACGGGCGCACGGCCCCGCTCGTCCGCCCGATCATGGCCGAGCTGGCGATGGAGCAGAAGCCCCAGCATCTGTTCATCACCTGCGTCGACTCGCGCATCGTGCCCAACATCATCACCGCGAGCGGCCCCGGCGACCTGTTCATCAACCGCAACGTCGGCGCCCTCGTGCCCCGGCGCGGCTCCGGGACGCCCGACGACTCGGTGGCGGCCACCGTCGAGTACGCCGTCAACGTCCTGGGCATCAAGACGATCACGGTCTGCGGCCACTCGAACTGCGGCGCGATGGCCGCGCTGCTCGCCGGCGGCTCCGAGGTCGAGCACCTGGAGGGCCTGTCGCGCTGGCTGAAGCACGGCAACCACAGCCTCGCCCGCTTCCTCGCCGAGGAACCGCCCGCCGACGAGCAGCCCCTCACCCGCCTCTGCAAGATCAACGTGATGCAGCAGCTCGACAACCTGCGGACCTACCCGTGGCTGCGGGAGCGGGTCGACTCCGGCGACATCGAGCTGGTCGGCCTCTACCTCGACCTCGGGTCCGCCAACGTCGAGGTCTACGACCAGGCCGGCGGCGTCTTCGTCCCCGTCCCGGACGAGGCCCCGCGGACCCGGTCCCTCACCTGACACAGGCGCGGGTCGTCCTCCGGCAGGACGACCCGCGCACCCGGCTCATCAGCGCCCGACGAGCTCGTCCTCGCCGCGCGTGTAGCTGCGGACGTACATCCCCGTGACCTTGCGCGCCCGGCGCGCGCGCCTGTCCGTCGCCGGCAGGAACAGCGCGTCGCGCCGGCTGGCGCGCGAGAAGTCCCACAGGTACACCAGGCTCCCCAGCACCCCGGCGAGCACAAGGGCCACGAACACGATGACGATCATCATCGCTCCTCTCCACGGGACTCCAGCACCCCGGTCCCGCCGCCGTCACCGATCAGGGCGATCAGCTCTTACCTGGACGGTATGCGCCCCGTTTGAAGGCCTCTGTGTCCCATGACCTGTTTCAGGAGAGTCTCTGTCCCCAACCCGTCGGCCCCCGGCCGCCCCGCGCACGATTCAGCGGTTGCCGGTGACCGGTGTTCCCGGACGGTAGCGGTGCAAGGTTCATGGCCGCGGACACGGACCGCGGCCCGATCACAACCGAGGAGGTCCTCTCATGACGAGGAAGATCAGCTTCGACCGGGGTCCCGGGGGTGAACTGGTCGACGTCAGCGACGACGGGAAGACGACCACGTACTCCGACGGGACGAAGCACGTCCGGCCGGAAGACGGGGCGTCGCCCGAGCGCGTGGAGCCGAACGCCGTCAGCTTCGACCGGGGTCCCGGGGGCGAGCGGGTCCACGTCAGCGACGACAAGAAGACGATCACGTACTCCGACGGGACGAAGACCATCCGGCCCTAGGCGGTACGCGAAGTCACCCACTGACGCCGTACCGGCCGCACGACAGGCCTGACGGCGTCCTCAACACAGCATCATCGGGGCCCGGCCACCACCGGGCCCCACCTCCCGCCGAGGTCCCGGACGGCCTGGCCGTCGTCCGGCGCGGTGCCGAAGCGGCAGAAGGCGGACCAGGCGGCTTTTCAGGGGTTTCGTCGCCGGGCCCCGGAGTGCGGTGCGGCACCAGAACGGCCTGCGATCATGGTCTTATGTCGAGGGGACGTTCGCGCCGCTATCGCCCGGTCCATGTCGCGTGCGTCATCATCGCTTCCGTCACGGGTCTGCTTTCAGTCGTCTGGATCGGCGGCACGATAGCCGCGTGGGCAGGACAGGCGGGCAAGGCGCGAGCAACCGCGCAGATACTGGAAGTCGGCGGTAACCGCTCCTCCGGCCACCTAGTCGTCGAGTTCCCGACGGCCGACGGCAGGAGGGTGAAGGCTGAGGAGAGCCGGCGCGACTGGCCTGGAAGCGCCGGGCAAGGAACCCAGGTAGAGGTCGCCTACGACCCCGAGAACCCGGCTGACGTTCAGCCGTTCCAGGACCTGGGAAAGTCGTTGGCCGCGTGGGCGGTGTTCACGCTCGCCGCGGTCGCCTCGGGCGCCGGCGCCTACCGCACTCGTGCCCGCCCATCCGCCGCAGCGTAGAGCCACGGTCGTGCCCTGATGGGAGGACCCGGGGGCGGACGAGTCGGCCTGTAAGCCGGGTTCTGTGTCCGCCGTCCCTTGCGGGGCGGCGGGTGACGGCCATCCATCTCGGGCCGCCGTTGCCGGCGGTCTCCAGCGGTCTACCCGCAGGCTCGGGCGGGCCGCCCTCAGGCACCTGCGCGGGGCCTCTTGCGGGGCCCCTTCTTGACCTTGCTCCGGGTGGGGTTTACCTAGCCGCCCACGTCACCGTGGGCGCTGGTGAGCTCTTACCTCACCGTTTCACCCTTACCACCGGCGGACCGGTGGCGGTCTGCTTTCTGTGGCACTGTCCCGCGGGTCACCCCGGGTCGGCGTTACCGACCACCCTGCCCTGTGGAGCCCGGACTTTCCTCGACGGGGATCGCTCCCCGACGCGGCCGTCCGGCCGGCTCGTCCGCCGTGGTTCAAGGTTAGCGGCTCCGTGTGCCGCACACGTACCCGTCGCCGGTCAGGCGGGGAGGTGGTGGGTGTCGTTGAAGACGCGCAGGGTCGCCGGGCCGTCGGCGTACCAGTCGACGGACGTCAGCGCCGCCACGTCGAGGTGCATCCGGTACAGGGACGACATGGGCGCGCCCAGGGCGTCCTTGACGAGGAGCTTGATCGGCGTGACGTGCGAGACCACCAGGACCGTCTGCTCGCGGTAGCGGACCTTCAGCTTGTCCAGGGCCGTGCGGACGCGGCGGGACACCTGGGCGAAGCTCTCTCCGCCGGGCGGAGCGGCGTCGGGGTCGGCCAGCCACGCCTTCAGCTCGGCCGGCCAGCCCTTGCCCGCCTCGGCGAACGTGAGCCCGTCCCAGTCGCCGAAGTCGGTCTCCCGGAAGCCGTCCTCGACCCGGACGTCCAGGCCGGTGACGGCGGCGACCTCGGCGGCGGTGTCGCGGCAGCGGGACAGCGGCGAGGTGACGATCGCGTCGATCCCCCGGTCCTTGAGGGCGAGGGCGGCGGCGCGGGCCTGGGCGAGGCCGTGGGGGGTGAGGGGGACGTCGCCGATCCCGGCGAAGCGCTTCTCGACCGACAGGGGCGTCTCGCCGTGCCGCAGCAGCAGCGTGGTCGTCGGGATGGACGAGGCGGGCCGGGGAAGCGGCTCGGGGTCCTCCGGCGCCTCCTCGACCTTGCGCGTCCAGTGCTCGCCGCGGGCGGCGGCGTCCATGGCCTCGTTGGCGAGCCGGTCGGCGTGCGCGTTGCGGTTGCGCGGGATCCAGGTGTAGGACACCGCCCCCAGCGAGGCGGCGAGCTCGCGGGCCTCCAGCGCCAGCGGCACCATGTCCGGGTGCTTGATCTTCCAGCGGCCCGACATCTGTTCCACGACGAGCTTGGAGTCCATCCGGACCTCGACGCGGGCGGACGGGTCGATCCCGGCGGCCGCCGCGAGCCCGGCGATCAGGCCCCGGTACTCGGCGACGTTGTTGGTGGCGTGCCCGATCGACTCGGCGACCTCCGCGAGCACCTCGCCGGTCAGCGCGTCGCGGACGAGCGCCCCGTACCCGGCGGGCCCGGGGTTGCCGCGCGACCCGCCGTCCGCCTCGACGACCAGCTTCCGGCCGGCGCTCACAGACCCGACTCGGGCGTCCGGACGAGGATGCGGCGGCACTCCTCGCAGCGGATGACCTCGTCCTCGGCGGCGGCCCGGATGCGGTTCAGGTCGACCGTGTTCAGCGCGAGGTGGCAGCCCTGGCAGGCGCCGCGGTACAGCTTGGCCGCGCCGACGCCGCCGAACTGGCCGCGCAGCTTCTCGTAGAGGCCGAGCAGGTCGTCCGGGACGTCCTTGGCGACGGCGGTGCGCGCGGCGCTCGACGCCCCGGCCTCGTCGTCGATCTCGCGCTGGGCGGCGTCGCGGCGCTCGGTGAGCCCGGCCAGCTCCTCCTGCGCGCCGGAGCGCTCGGCGTTCAGCGCGGCGACCCGGCCCTCGGCCTCCTCGGTCCGCTCCATGATCTCCAGCACGACCTCCTCCAGGTCGGACTGGCGGCGGTGCAGCGACTCGATCTCGGTCTGCAGGCTGCTGAGGTCCTTCGCCGAGGTCACCTGCCCCGAGTCGAGCCGCTTCTGGTCGCGGTCGGCGCGGGTGCGGACCTGGTCGACGTCCTGCTCGGCCTTCTTCTGCTCCCGCCTCAGGTCGCCGACCTCCGTCTCGGCCGCCACGATCGCGTCGCGCAGCTCGGTCAGCCGGCCCTCCAGCCGCTCGATCTCCGCCAGCTCCGGCAGCGTGCGGCGGCGGTGCGCCAGCCGGTCGAGAGAGCTGTCGAGGTCCTGCAGGTCGATCAGGCGAAGCTGGGCTTGCGGTGCGGCTTTCACTTTGCTCCTTCGTCGTGAAGGGTCCACGCGTCGGTGATGAGCGTGGACACCCGGGTCTCCAACTTGCCCGCTTCTGGGGACGACCCGGCCAGGCGCCGCTGGGCGTCGGCGAGCCAGGGCCACTCGGTCGCCCAGTGCGCGGCGTCCACCAGGGCCGGACCGCCCTCCTCGGCGAACTCCGACGCGGGGTGATGCCGCAGGTCGGCGGTGAGGTAGACGTCGACGCCGGCCGCCCGGGCGGTGCCGAGCAGGGAGTCGCCGGCGCCGCCGCAGACGGCGACGGTGCGGACGGGGCGGTCCGGGTCGCCGGCCGCCCGGACGCCCCAGGCGGTGGACGGCAGCCCGGCCGCGGCGCGCCGGGTGAACTCCCGGAGCGCGACCGGCTCGTCCAGCTCCCCGATCCGGCCGAGGCCGCGGCGCGGGTCGTCGTCGGCGGGGACCATCGGGCGCAGCTCGCCGGTGAGTCCGACGGCCCGCGCCAGCGCGTCCGACACGCCCGGGACGGCCCGGTCGGCGTTGGTGTGCGCGGTGTGCAGCGCGATCCCGTTAGTGATCATGCGGTGGAGGAGCCGGCCCTTGGGCGTGGTGGCGGCGACCGAGTGCACCCCGCGCAGCAGCAGCGGGTGGTGCGTGACCACGAGGTCGGCCCCCCATGCCAGCGCCTCGTCGATCACGGCGGCGACGGGGTCGACGGCGAACAGCACCCGTCCCACCTCCTGGCCGGGGTCGCCGCAGACGAGGCCGACGGCGTCCCAGGACTCCGCCCATGCGGGTGGGTAGAGCTCCTCCAAAGCGGAGATGACATGGGATAGGCGCACGTCCCGCAGGCTACCGCGCCCGGGCGCTCCCAACGAGCCACCGAGCGTCACCCCGAGACGCCAAGGTCTGTAACGATATGGGACGGACAGTGCACGACCGAGGGAGGAACGCCATGTCGGCCGCCGGCGCCGCCGCGGAACCGGAGCCCATCCAGCCCATCCGACCCGTCGAACCGAAGGCGGAACGTCCGTACATGCCGGGTTACGGCATCCAGGGACCGCACGAGGGAAGCGGCCTGCTGCCGTGGTCCTGGGCCGTGGAGCGGCTGCGGGCCGCCCGGAACTTCTGGGTATGCACGGTGCGGCCGGACGGACGTCCGCACTCCATGCCGGTCTGGGGCGCCTGGTCGGGAGAGGCGCTGCTGTTCAGCAGCGCGGTGCCGTCCCGCAAGATGGTGAACCTGCGGGCGAACCCCCAGGTGGTGGTCACCACAGAGGAGGCCGAGAACCCCGTGGTCATCGAGGGGCGCGCCGAGATCGTCACCGAACTGCGGGATCTACAGCGGTTCATCGACCTGGTCAACTCCAAGTACGCCACGCGCTATCGTGTCGACTTCCTGGACCCGGAGGTGAACGCCACCGTCGCGGTGCGGCCACAGTCGGTGTTCGGGCTCCGCCAGGGAGATTTCACCGGTTCTCCCACCCGGTGGTCGTTTGTAACCTGAATGTCCGCTGGGATCATTCTGGAGACTCATCGCGTTGGAGAGTGTGTGAAGCCACCCTTTCGCCGCCGCAAGCGCGTCAAGGGCCGTCCGATGGGCAACCGCCCGGAGGCGGCCGAGCCGGAGACCATCGAATGGCCCCGCGAGGGGACGGGCAAGTCGTCCCTGATGGGGGCCATCAGGGGCGACGGCGAGACCGGCGCCGGCTTCGGCGGGGGCATGTTCGAGGACCTCGCCTCCGCCTTCGAGGGCTCCAAGAAGGTCAAGCAGGAGGAGCTGGAGCGGGAGAAGGTGCTCCGCCAGGACGACCACGAGCAGACCGGATCCGGCAACGTCCGCGACGACCTGGAGTCCGGCAAGATCCGGATCCGGCGCACCCCGCCCCCCGCATGATCACATTGAACCGCTCTCGAACATAGGTTCGAATCGGGGTTATCCTGCCCTCGTGAGCACCTACGTTCCGCCCGGCTGGCCCTCGCAGGTGCATCCGCCGGGCACCGACCGCTTCGTGGACACGGCGCTCGCCTGGCTGCTGGAACTCGTCCCGCCCGAGTACCGGCGCTACGGCGTCCTGCGCCGCTACCCCATCGCCCTCGCCCGCATGGCCCGCCACCACGTCCACGCGTCCGTGGAGGCGGCCCGGGAGGGCTTCCGCACCGCTCGCGTCGACCTCGGCGACGTCGTCCCCCCGCACGGCGTCGAGTCCGTCCTGGACGCCTACCGCCGCGAGGGCGCCCGCCTCGTCTCCCTCCTCCAGGGGATCGAGCTCGTCGAGACGGCCCTGCGCGGCCTCGCCGAGCCGGACGATCCCGCCCATCGCCGCCCCTTCACCCCCAAGCTGTGACCGCCGTGTTGACGCTGTGTCGCGCCGTGCGCAAGCCTTGATCTGTTCCTTACGGGAGGCGGGGTTCCGGTGAGCGCACCACCTGGGTGGTACCCAGATCCGGAGTTGATGGGTCGCGAACGCTACTGGGACGGTCAGACCTGGACCGGCGAGTCGCGCCGCTACGACTCCCGCGCACGCCGCCGCGCCAACCTGAGCGCCGAACCCCCGCCCGCCCCCGCCCCGCGCCCGCAACGCCCCACCCCCGCACCCCGGCCGGCGCCTGAGCCGCCTTCCCCTGCGGCCACCGAGCCTGAAGCACCGTCCCCGCACCCCGCGCCACCGCCGCTTTCAGGGTCCGAACCGCAACACTCCACGGGCGCGCCTCCACTCCGCCCCCCGTCCGACGCCACCCCGGCACCCGCGCCACCGCCCCAGTCACCACAAGCACCGCACACGCCGCTTTCAGGCCCTGGAGTGCCGCAGCACGCGGCCCCGCCCCCTGTTGTCGAGACGCCCCCTGTTGTCGAGACGCCGCCTGCTTCACAGTCGCCCTTCCAAGAGGCTCGGCCCGATCCCCTCACGCCTCCCCCGCCGAGCCTCGGCGCGTCCCCCACACCGCAGCGCCCCCCTTCGCCGCCCCAGCAGCGGCCCGCAGCCGCTCCTTCACCCCCACCCCGGCCAGCCGCGCCCTCGCCGCCCTCGCCGCCCTCGCCGCCCTCGCCGGAAGCTTCACCGGAGACAGAGGCTCGCACGCCGTCCGCCCCGGCCGGGCCGCAGGACCCACCGCCGCGCCTTACGACGCCTTCGCGCCCGTCCGCAAACGCGCAGCCTCCCTCGGCGGAAGCTCCGCCGAGAACACCGGCGACTCCGTCACCAAGCCTCGGCGAGCCCCCCACGCCCTCCGCTCCACCCCCGCCGCACACCTCACCGCCCAGCCCGACACCACCGCGCCCCACGACACCACCGCGCCCCACGACACCACCGCGCCCCACGACACCTACACGCCCGCACGCACCCGTCCCGCCGCCCCCGGCGGAAACTCCGCCGCCGAGTCTCGGTGAGGGCCGTGCGGCGCCTTCTCCGCGGGTGCCGCCCTCGGCGGGGGCTCGGGCAGCGCGGCCGCATGGGGCGTCCTCGGGTGCGGAGTCAGGGCGGGGGGCGGGCTCGTGGCCCGTGCCTCCGCAGGCGCGGTTCGAATCGTCTGCGCCTCCCCCGCGGCTTGGAGGGGCTCCTTCGGCGCGGCCTGTGCAGCCGCCGCCCTTGCAGGAGGCTCGGATGGAGTCGTCGGCGCCTCCGACGCCGGGGCTGCGGAAGCCTCATGCTCCGCGGCCTCCGGCACCGCGGGCCGCCGGGCCGGTGCGGCGGCCGCCGGTGCCCGGGCAGCGGGCGGCGGAGGCGCCGCGGCAGGCGGAGGAGCCTGGGCCGCGTTATCTTCCGCCAGGGCAACCGCAGGGCACGCCGTCCGGGCGGGCCAGGGTCGCGATCGGCCTCGTCGTGCTGGTCGAAGGGGGCGTGGTCGCCGCCGTCGCGTTCGGGGCGGCGTCCGTCTGGCCCTTCTGGGGCGCCGTCTCGGTGTTCGCCGTGTGGGCGCTCCTGCTGCTGGCGCCCCTCAGCGCCCCGCGCTCGTACGGCTACCGGGAGCCGGACGGCGAGGAGCGCGCGCGGCTGGAGCACGCGTGGCGCTACGTGCAGCAGCACGCCGGTGTCAGCGGCTACCGGCTCGTGGTCGTGGAGTCGGACGGGTTGAACGCGTGCAGGCCGTCAGCGCGCACGGTGGCGGTCACGTCGCAGTCGGCCCGATCGCTGGCGCCCGGGCACCTCGCCGCCGTCCTCGCCCATGAGCTGGGGCACCTCCAGGGGTGGCGGGCGGTGCCGGCGTTCGTCCACGCGCAGGTGACGCTGCCGAACCGGACGCTGCAGTGGGCGCTGCGGACGGCGTGGTCGCCGATCGGCCCGATGTGGAAGCGGGCCGTCGAGTGGCACCGGCCGATCGGGTTCCTCGGGGTGTTCCTGCTCGCCGCCGTCGCCCTGGCGGTGACGGCGCTGGTGGCGGTGCCGGCCGCGCTCGCCTACGCCGCCTCGCTGGGCGCGCGGCTGCTGGGCGCCGGGGGCGAGGCGCGGGCGGACGCGGCGGCGGTGGGCATGGGGTTCGGCGCGGACCTGGTCGCGGCCGTGGAGCATCGCATCGAGCACCAGCCCGACGGGCTGCCGCTGCCCCTCGTCCGGCGGGCGCAGGCGCTGCGCCGCCGGCTCGGCTGAGCCGGTCAGGTCCGCCCGCCGAACAGCGGCGGCGGGCCCTGGCGGGGGTCGTCGGGCGGCCGCGGGCCGGTCTGCTGGCCGGGCGGCGGGCCCGGCCGAGTCCCGGGGGGCGCCCGCGGCGGGGGCGGCGCGGTCGGGGCGGCCCATTGCGGGGCGGACGGCGCGCCCCACTGCTGGGGCTGGGGCTGGGGCGCCGGGCCGGGTGAGGCCAGCGCCGGGCCGGGGGCGGGGAGCGCCTGCTGCGGGGGCGGCGGGTCCGGGAGGGGGCCGGTGGTGACGCGGTCCAGCGTGATGATGGCCGGGTCGCACTCGACGGGCGTGATCGTACGGCCGCCACCGGGCGCCGACTCGACCAGCAGCAGCGCGTGGTCGGGCAGGTGCTGGAGGGTGACGGGTTCGACGACGTACTCGTACACGCGCTGCGTGGTGTCGGCGTCGCTCCAGTTGGTGCCCTCCGCGTAGGAGTAGGCGGCCGACCAGTTCCGCGACGTGGACGTGGAGGTGCCCTCGGTGTCGCTGGTGCTGGTGGAGCCGCCCCGGTTGCTGCCGCGCTGGTGCGACGTCGAGCGGTCGGGGAAGAGCCCGAACATCTCGCCGCCCGAGTAGGTGGTGCCGGACGAGCGGGACGTCCCCCAGTTGCGGGACGTCCCGGTGGTGCGGCTGGTGCTGTAGGTCTCGGAGTCGCCCGTGCCCTCGGTCTCGGTGGTGGTGTGGGACTCGTTCCCGCCGACGTTCTTGGTGATCTGCGACAGGACGAAGCGGTGGTCGCGACCGATGAAGTCGGCGGCGCGGGCCGCGTCCTCGTGGTTGCCGAGCCGCATGAACGCGACGGCGCCGCCGCCGATCATCTCCGCGGAGGTCTCCCGCAGGCGCCGGAACAGCAGGGTCAGCGGGACGCCGCGCCGCTCGCAGGCGTCCGAGAGGCGTTCGAGGTGGCGGCGGGCCAGCTCGTCCGCGCCGGCGACGACGAGGGCGGGCGTGGAGGCCTGCGACGCGGTGATGCGGTGCGTCACCCACTGGACGATGAGGTCGGTCAGCAGCTCGGAGCGGACGTTGCGGGCCTGGCTGTCGAGCGCGACGCAGGTCAGGTAGCCGGCGCCCTCCCTGTCGGCGGGCGCCGTCCCGAGGTCTTCCAGCGGATGGATGTAGGACTCGATCCGCGACAGGTTCGCGTGGGCCTGCCGCCGGTACTCCACGGTGAACAGCTCGTTCGCGATGTGGCGGCGCTCGTCGCGGGTCAGCGCGTCGCCGTCGTCGGGCTCCCCCATCAGGGCGCGCAACGCCGCCGCGATCCGGCCGAGCGTGACGTCGTCGCCGAGCGCGCCGCAGACCTTGGTCAGGATGCGGTCGTCCATGCTGCGGTCGGCGCGCGCGGCGTCGGGCGTGCCGCCGTGCATGGACTCGACGATCGCGTCCACCAGGTCGCGGGGCGTCATGTCGGCGAGCAGGCCGGAGGATGCCTGGCGGCTGGGCAGCAGCTGCGCGTCCACGCCCATCCACGCGGCCTGCGCGAGCTCGACGAGTTCGCGGCTGACGACCTCGCGGGACAGGTCGAGCACGAGCAGCGGCTGGACGGCGAGGGTGGACGTCCCGTAGGTGGTGAGCAGCGCCTCCCACGCCCAGAGCGTCCCGCCGAACACGTCCAGGCGGCGGCCGGGCCGCCGGGCCGCGCCCCATTCGGGCAGGTCGTGCAGCCGCGCGCGCTCCGCGGCGTCGTGTGCCTGCTTGCGCGCGTGCCACTGCCGCGCCTGGTCCTGGTAGCCGCCGATGATCTGCTGCTGGGCCAGGTCGTGGGCCTTCCGGGCGCTCTGCCGCTGCCGCACGGCCCACCAGGTCAGCGCCGCGCCGGGGGCGAGGACGAGGGCGGCCAGCAGGAGCGAGCCGATCGAGACGGACCCGGAGCCGCCCGCCGAGCAGGCGGCGAAGAGCACGAGGACCATCGCGATCGTCGCGCTCACGGGGAGCGTCCGGCTCAGCCTGCGCTGCGCGACCTGCTCGGTCTGGTGGACCCGGCGCGCCAGGTAGTCCGGCAGCGCCTGCTGCTGGGGCGGCGCTTCCGGGAAGGGGCGCAGGAACCACCAGCGGTCGCGGAACACCCAGCCGAGACGGGGATCGGGGGTGAAGAGCCGTTCGCGGCGCGACAGCAATCCCCCATGGTCGACCGCCCTCACGATCCGAACCCCCGTCCCGCCCCGCTCGATATGCCGCAAATAACCCAAGCAGATTGACATGTGACTTGTCAGGCCCCTGATCGGGAATCGGCCTTCCCAACGGGGTCCTTGCTCAATAGCCTGACTGCTCATGACCTTGGACCGAGGCGAGATCGCGAAAATGTCCGGCCCGGCCCGCCGGCGCGGCTGACCATGTGGGACGTCGTGCGCGGGCTCGCGGTGTGCCGGCTGACGGAGGTCCCCCGCCCCGACGAGTCCGACGGCCGGGACGAGTGGCGCGACCAGCGGCTCGCGGCGCTGGTCTCGGCGTACCACGCGGGCAAGGAGCCGGTGCTCGTCGGCTGGCGGCGCGCGGAGGCGTTCGGCCCCACGGAGGTCTTCGTCGGCGGGGACGGCCTCGTCGCCGACCTCGACGGGCGCGCGGCGACCCTGAGCCTTCCCGCGGGCGGGCGCGGGACGCTGCTGCCCGAGGGCGTCGGCGAGGACTCGATGCCGCACTGGGTGAGCATCGGCGGCATCTCCGACGGCCTGCTCGTGGAGGATCCCCCGCCGGAGGAGCCCGCGCGGCCGTCCCTGGAGGACGGCCTGCTCGCGGTGTGGACGCAGCCGTTCGCCTGGATGCTCGTCGCCGAGCCCGTCGACCCGGACGAGGCGCGGCGCCTCGCCGACGACCTGGCCGACCGGCAGCAGCGGGCCCGGTCGATGGCGGAGCTGTCGCCGGAGGACTCGGTCGCGGCCCTCCGGATGGAGAAGCGGCACCGCGAGCTGCGCCAGGCCGCCACGTCGGGCCTCTGGCGGGTGCACCTGGCGGCCGGGGCGGCGACGCCCCGGGCCGCCGCGCGGGTCGCGGCGCTCGTGTGCGCGTCGGCGGACCTCGGCCGCCTGCCGTACGCGCTGGTCCCCGGCGCGGCGGGGCCGTTCGAGGCGAGCACGCAGCTCGTCGCGGCGCTGGCCCGTCCGCCCGTCCGCGAGGTCGCCGGGGTGCGGTTCGTGATGCGGCCGGAGTTCGACGTCACGCCCGAGTCGCCCGGCGGCGGGGTCGCGCTGGGACGGGTCCTGGACCGCAACCGCCGCGACGTGGGCCCGATCTCGCTGCCGCTGTCCAGCCTGAACCGGCACACCTTCGTGTGCGGCGCGACCGGCGCCGGGAAGTCGCAGACCGTCCGGTCGCTGCTCGCGGCCGCGTCGGGCGCGGGGCTGCCGTGGCTGGTGGTGGAGCCCGCGAAGGCGGAGTACCGGCTGATGGCGGCGCGGCTCCCGGACGCGGAGGTCGTCACGGTCCGCCCGGGGGACGCCGAGGCGATCGCGGCCGGGATCAACCCGCTCGAACCGGCGACCGGACCGGACGGGCGGCCGTTCCCGCTGCAGACCCACGCCGACCTCGTCCGGGCCCTGTTCCTCGCGGCGTTCGAGGCCGACGAGCCGTTCCCGCAGGTGCTCGCGGCGGCGCTGACCCGCTGCTACGAGCGGCTCGGCTGGGACCTCGCGCTCGGCGAGCCGACCGTGCCGGGCACCGCGCCGCGCTACCCGACGCTGGCCGACCTCCAGGCCACCGCCGAGCAGGTCGTCGACGAGATCGGCTACGGCCAGGAGATCACCGACAACGTGCGCGGCTTCATCCGGGTCCGGCTGTCCAGCCTGCGGCTCGGCACCACCGGGCGGTTCTTCGAGGGCGGCCACCCCATCGACTTCGACGCGCTGCTCGCCCGCAACGTCGTCCTGGAGATCGAGGACGTCGGGGACGACCGCGACAAGGCGTTCCTGATGGGCACCGTCCTGGTCCGGCTGGTCGAGCACCTGCGGCTGCGGCAGCGGCAGGGCGCGCCGCCCGGGCTGCGGCACCTCAGCGTGTTCGAGGAGGCGCACCGGCTGCTGCGCCGCAGCGAGCAGGCCGGTCCCGCGTCCCACGCGGTGGAGACGTTCGCGAGCCTGCTGGCGGAGATCCGCGCGTACGGGGAGGGGCTGATCGTGGCGGAGCAGATCCCGTCCAAGCTCGTCCCGGACGTCATCAAGAACACCGCCGTCAAGATCGTTCACCGGCTGCCCGCGAAGGACGACCGGGACGCGGTCGGCGCCACGATGAACATCACCGAGGGGCAGTCGCAGTTCCTCGTCACGCTCACGCCGGGCGAGGGCGCGGTGTTCACCGACGGCATGGACTACCCGCACCTGGTCCGGATGCCGGACGGCTCGCGCCTGGAGGAGGCCGCGCCGCCCACGGCCTCGCCCCGCGCGCTCGTGACCCCCCGCAGCGGGACGTGCGGGCCGGACTGCCACGACTCCCCCTGCACGCTGCGGGACATGCGCACGGCCCAGCGGGTCCTGTCCGACCGTCCCGAGCTGGTGGTGTGGGCGGAGCTCGCCGCCGCCGCCCACCTGACCGGCTGGGGCTCCCCCCGCCCCTCCCCCTCCGTCCTGGACGGGCTGCCGCCCCGGGCCCGCGACTGCGCCGTCTCGCACGCGGTGGACGCGGCCGTCGCGTCCCGCGCCGCCCCCGCCGGTGTGGCCGGCCATCTGGCCGCGCTCCTGCGAGGAAGCGCGTGCGCCGCCGACGAGGTGGAGTTCTTCGCCGCCCCGTACCGCTGGTGCCTCCTGCTGGAGGAGCTCGGGGAGGCGCGGCGAGCGGCTCCCGACGGCGGGCGCCATCCACGGAGCGGGGAGTGGGAGAGCCGCTACGGGCGCGCGATCCCCGGTGACACGCTCGCCGCGCAGTTCCGCGCCGTCAGCGCCTGGTGGGACCGCGACCAGCGCGACGTCGCCGCCCGCGATCTCGCGCTGTGGGGCTCCTCTCACGGGCTGGAGACCGCGGTGGGCGCTCAGCGCACCGACCCCGACTGGCCCGACCGCCTCCGCGAGGCGGCGTCCCCCCTCGGCAACCTCGGCGGCCTCCTCGACTCCTTCGTCGCCGCCGGCTAGGCCGCCCCCGCCTTACCTGCCCGCCCTCCGCGCGTCGACCTCGATCTCGATCTTCATGCGGGGGTCGGCGAGCCCGCACACCTGCATGGTCGCGGCCGGCCGCACCTCGCCGAAGCGGCGCCGCAGGACGGGCCAGCAGGGCTCGAAGTCGGCGCGCTCGGGCAGCAGGTACCGGACGCGCACCACGTCGGCGAACGTGCAGTCCGCCTCCGCGAGCGCGGCCTCGATGTTGCGCAGGCACTGCTCGGCCTGCTCCACCACGTCGTCGGAGATGGTCATGGTGGCGTAGTCGAACCCGGTCGTGCCCGAGACGTGGACCCGGTCGCCGTCCACCACTGCGCGGGCGTACCCGATCCGCTCCTCGAAGGTCGAACCGCTGAGGATCGCGCGTCGTTCCGTCATGGCCGCAAGTATGGAGCGCTCCGGGATCCCGGCCGCCCGCGGGGTCAGGCCAGTTTCTCCAGGCGGTCGGCGGCCTCGGCGGCGCCTCCCGCCGCGGCGAAGGAGTCGCGGACGCGCCCGGCGGCGGCGCGGTGCGGCCCGTCGGCCAGGACGGTCGCGAGGGCGGCCCGCAGCCCGTCCGGACGGACGGCGTCGAACGGGACCGCCGTCCCCGCGCCCGCCTTCTCCAGCAGCCCCGCGATGATCGGCTGGTCGTCGCGGACCGGCGCGGCCACGAGCGGGAGGCCGTGGGCCAGCGACTCGCACACGGCGCCGTAGCCGCCGTCGCAGACGACCGCCGACATCCGTTCGAGGAGCTTGGGCCGGGGAACCTGGTCGCGGACGATGACGTTCGGCGGCACGTCCCCCACCAGGGCGGCCGGCGCCGCGAAGACCGCCTGGACGTCCAGCTCGCGGACGGCCTCGGCGGCGGCCTGGAAGAACCGCTCGCGCGACAGGTCGTCGGCGGTGTCGAGCGAGACGAGCACGGCGGGCCGGCCGTCCAGCCGGTCCCACGGGAACGCGCTCGGCGCCGGACGGCCGAGGACGGGCCCCACGAAGGCGAAGTGGTCGGGGAAGAAGGAGATGTCGCCGAGCAGCGCGCCGGTGGCGAAGACCAGCACGAGGTGGTCGGAGAAGCGCAGGTCGAGCAGGTCGTCGATGCCGTGGTCGAGCTGGAACCCGCCGATCCGCTCGCGCACCCGCCGCTCGTCCTCCGGCCGGTCGGCGAGCGGGCGGGTGAACTCGGCGGGCGTCGCCGCGGCCGTGGCCCAGGGGATCTCGCGGCGGCGGGCCGCGACGGGCGCGGCGAGGACGAGCTGGTCGCCGACCACCGCGTGCGGGCGGAACCGCTCGACCGCCGTCTCGACGCCGGGCAGCATCGCGTGGCCGAGGGGGACGAGGAACTCCTCCCAGAAGCGCGGGTCGGCGGGACCGCGCCCCCGGATCCGGTCGTCGCACAGGCGCGCCGCGTCGCCGTCGTCGAGGGCGCTGAAGATCCGCGAGCGGGGGCGCAGCCGGGGTTCGAGGGACGCGCGGTGGCCCGTCCAGGCGATCTTGTGGCCGCGGCGGGCGAGCTCGGCGGCGACCGCGGCGACCGCGGCGACGTGCCCCGCGAGCGGCGGGACCGCGAACAGGAAGCGGCGCGGCGAGGTGCACGCCCGCGCGACCCCGGGATCGCCCAGCAGGGACGGCACCCGGACACGGCGGGCGCTCACCGGGCGGCTCCCGCCGGTGTCCGGGGCTGGTCGACGTCGTTCATACTCGGCTCTCCTCCATGTCCGTCGCGCCGGACGCGGCCGTCCAGGCCACGACGTGTCCTTCGACTTCGCGGGTCTCCACCGTGGTGACCGTGCCGCCCGCCGCGATCAGGAGCCGTTCGGCGTCGGCGACGGTCACCACCAGTTCGGGGCGGTCGGTTCCGGTGCCCGTGCCCCGCAGCACCGCCTGGAGCACCGCCTGCTTGGCCGCGCGGATCCGCGCGCCCTCCCCGTTCGGGGCGAGCCCGATGCCGGCCGGTTCGCGGCCGGGCCTGACCAGGGCCACGCCCAGGTCGGCGTCCGCGGCGATCGCGAGCGTGAGCGGCTCCTCGAACGGCCCCGTCACGTCCGGGCCGTCCCGGACGGTGAGCTCGGCGGGGAACAGCGGCCCGTGGCCCTCGCGCCACAGGTGGTGGCGGACGGCGTCCTTGGCGGCGATCCGTCCGAGCAGCCACGGCCCCTGCGCGAACGGGGGAAGGGCCTCGTACTCGGCGCGCTCGGAGGCGCAGAGGTACTGGCGCATCAGCAGGTCGCGGGACGCGGTGCCGTCCCACCGCTTGCGGGCCAGGCACCAGCGGCCGGGTTGCGGCTCCCCCGTTCCGGACACCTCGGGGGTGAACTTCATCCGCCAGAGCGCCTCGTCGGTGTAGAAGCGGTGGGTCGTCCATCCGTCGACGCGCCCCCACACCCTCCCGCTCTCCGTGACCATCTCCGCCGAGCAGCGCATGGTGGTGTCGGTGAGGGACTGGTTCCAGATGGTCGTGTCCAGGTTCTCCCCCGGGGACGGGGTGGGCCCGTAGAGGGCGACCCGCTCGATTCCCACCGGGAAGACGGTCTGGTTGGTGTCGCCGTACACCTGGATCCAGTGGGCGCAGAGCTGCCCTGCGCCGTCCATGAGCGCGCCCGGCGTGGGCAGCGAGGTCAGGACGGCTCGGACACCGTCCTCCGCGAGCGCCGTGATCTCGGTGACGCCGCGGAAGAGGGGGCCGTGGTGCATCCAGCGCTCCTCGTAGAGCCGCTCGGCGGTGACGATGGGGGGCCCCTCGATGCTCAGCGGCGTGCGGTCCGGCAGGGGCGGCGCCGGGTAGCGCTCGGCGAGCAGGACCGTCCCGTCGGCGTGGCCGTTGACGACGACCTTCACCTTGCGGGGCCGCCCCGCCGACTCGATGAGGTAGGCGCGGATGTCGGCGGCCGTCGGCGGGGCCGCGACGAGCCAGCGGACCGCGCGGACGTTCTCGTACCCGACGACCACCAGGTCGGGCAGGAGCTCGCGCGCCGTGTCGGCCATGACCTCCAGGAGCCCCGCCAGCGGGACGACCGGGAACCGGTCGGCCATGTCCGGCCAGTCGGGGGGCTGCGGGACGAGGCAGTGGTCGCGCAGCCACGGCATCGACTCGACCGAGAAGACGCGGGAGACGTTCAGTTCGGCGGCCACCGGCGAGACGTCCTCGCCCGGGACGGGCGGGGGCGGGGGCCCGCCCCCGAGCGCCTCCAGGACCGACTGCGCCCCGCTCGCGGCGTCGTCGAGCAGGGCCTCCAGCTCGGCCAGCACGGGGTCGTCCGCGGGCAGCGGCGGGACCCCGCGGCCGAGCCGGACGGGCTCCACGGCCCCGTCCAGGCTGACCAGCGGCGTCCCGAGGTCCAGGCGCATGCCCGTCGTCGAGGGCGGGGACGGCGAGGACGCGCCGTAGCCCTCGGTCCACAGCGCGGCGACGACGCGGCGGAGCTGGGCCATCCCGTCGCGCTTCGGCACGTTCACGGCCAGGGCGAGGTGCTCGCGGCCGCCGAGGCGGTCGGCGACGAACTCGGTGAGGCCGCCCGGCCCGACCTGGACGAACGCCCGCACGTGCGCCGCGCCGTACAGCTCCTCGACCAGGTCCCCGAACCGGACGGGTTCGAGCAGGTGGCGCGCGACCAGCTCGCGGACCTCGGCGGGGCGGCGCGGGAACGGCGCGACCGCGGTCGCCGACCACAGCGGGACGCGGGGCTCGCGGATGTCCAGCGCCTCGAACGAGCGCCGCAGCGGCTTCTCGTACGCCTCGGCGAGCGGGGTGTGGAAACCCCACCGGAACGGCAGCTCCCGGCCGAGCACCCCTTCGGAGGCGAGCCGCCCTAGGACCTCGCGGACCTCCCGGGCCGGGCCGCACACCACCGACTGGTGCGGGCAGTTGTCGTGGCTGACGACGACGCCGGACCGCGCGCCCACGGCCTCCCGCACCCGGGCCGCGCCGCAGCCGAGCGCCGCGTACACGGCGTCGGGGACGTCCAGGGCCTCGCCGTCGAGCGCGGCGAGGAGCGCCTCGACCTCGTCCGCGTCGCACACGCCGGCGGCGGTCATCGCCGTCCACTCGCCGAGGCTGTGGCCCGCGACGACGTCGGGCTCGACACCGAGCCGGCCGAGCGCCGCGGTCAGCAGGCGGCCGGCGCGCAGCACGTCGGCGGCGTGCCCGGCCAAATCCGTGCGGCCGGTCAGCGCGGGCACCGGCATGCCGAAATGCGCGGCGACGTCGTCCACGCGCGGGTCGAAGGCGGCCTCGAACCCGGGGTACAGGAACGCCAGCCGCCCGCCGCCCGCGAGGAGGGGGCGGGGCGCGAACCACACGTCGCTGCGTCCCCGCCAGGCCGTCCCGCGCTGGACGAGGGCGCGCGCCAGGTCGAGCCTGCGCGGCGTCGGGCCGACGATGGCGAGACGGCACGGAAGGTCGGGGACGTCGTCGCGGGCCCTGGCGAGGAGCTCCTCGTCGGGGGCGGCCAGGGCCTCGGACAGTTCCTCGGGCGTGCGCGCGGCCAGGCGCAGGACGCCCTCGTCCGACGGCGGCGCGTCGAGCCTGCGCCGCCGCGGCCTGCGGGCGGCGGGCGGCTCCTCCAGGACCACGTGCGCGTTGGCGCCGCCGAACCCGAACGCGTTGACCGCCGCCCTGCGGGGGCCGCCCTCCCGGGCCCACTCCGCGGCCTCCCGGACGAGCCGCAGCCGCCCGCCGTCCAGCGCCGGATGCGGGTCGTCGACGTGCAGCGTCGGCGGCAGGACGCCGTCGCGCAGCGCGAACGCGGCCTTGAGCAGCCCGGCGATCCCGGCGGCCGGCATCGCGTGCCCGATCATCGACTTGACCGTGCCGAGGCCGATCGGCGGGCCGGCGGCGCCGAAGACCCGGCGCAGCGTCGCCAGCTCCGCCTCGTCGCCCGCGGGAGCGCCGGTGCCGTGCGCCTCGATCAGCCCCACCGCGCCGGGTGCGGCCGGGTCCAGGCCCGCGTCCCGCCACGCCCGCTCGACCGCGAGGACCTGCCCGTCCACCATCGGGCTCAGGACGCTCGCGGCGCGCCCGTCGCTGGACGATCCGGCGCCCAGGATCACCGCGTGGACGCGGTCCCCGGCCCGCCGCGCGTCCGACAGCCGCTTGAGCAGGACGACGCCCGTCCCCTCCGAGAGGAGCGTCCCGTCGGCGGCGCGGTCGAACGGCCGGATCGTCTCGCTCGGGCTCAGCGCGCGGAGCCGGCTGAAGACGCTCCACACCGTGGCGTGGTGCGCGTGGTGGACGCCGCCCGCGAGCATCGCGTCGGCCTGCCCGCCGCGCAGCGCCCGGACGGCGTGCTCGACCGCGAGCAGCGACGACGCGCACGCCGCGTCGAGCGTGTAGGCGGGGCCGCGCAGATCGAACCGGTCCGCGACGCGGGCCGCGGCGAAGTTCGGCAGCAGCCCGGCCGAGGCGTCGGGATCGTCGGGGCCGAGCCGCTCGCAGAACGCCCGGCGGATCTCCGCCAGGCGCCGCGGCCCGAGTTCGGGCACCAGCTCGCCGAGGATCGCGGCGACCTGGTGGGAGGTCCTGACCCGCTGGTCGACCCGCGCCGCGCCCGGGGTGATGAAGCCGCCGCGCCCGAGGACGACGCCGATCCGGGACCGGTCGGGCAGCCGCTCGGCGCCGCCCGCGTCCGCAATCGCGTCCCCGGCCGCGCGCAGCGCCAGCAGGTGGTCGGGCTCCATGCCCCGCACCGCCGCCGGGTGAATCCCGAACCTGGCCGGGTCGACGGTGGCCAGCTCGTCCACGAACCCGCCGCGCCGGCAGTAGAACCGGTCGCTCTCCGGCTCCCGCCCGTACGCGCCCGGGTCGTAGTAGAGCGCGGGGTCCCAGCGGCCGGGCGGCACGTCGCCGATCGCGTCGACGCCGTCGAGGACGTTGCGCCACAGTTCCGCCGCCGAGCCCGCGCCGGGGAACAGCGCCCCGGCGCCGACGATCGCGATCGGCTCCCCCGCCTCGCTCACCGGAGCGTCCCCGTCAGCACGACCCGCGTCTCGTCGCCGTGCGCGATCTCCCTGAGCAGGGCCGCCGCCCCGGCGTCCGGATCGATCGGGCCGACGCCGTGCCGCGCGTGCTCGCGCACCCGCTCGGGCGGCACCGCCCCGTCGGCCCACGGGCCCCATTCGGCCACGAGCACCCGCCCGCGCAGCCGCCTCCGCCACACGTGCGCGAGCGTGCCGCACGCGTCCCCGGCCGCCGCGCAGCCGGCCTGCCCCCGGTCGCCGTGCTCGCCGGCGAGGCCGCCGAGGACGACGAAGAACCCGAGGCCGGGCCGGACCGCCTGGACGAGCGCGGCGGCGCCGTCCACCTTCGTCCGGTACACCCGCGCGAACGACTCGGGCGAGGTGTCGCGGACGAGGCGGTCCCCGGCGAGGCCGGCGCCGTGGACGACGCCGTCCAGCCGCCGGTGCCGCCGGTAGACGTCGTCCACCACGGCCCGCACGGCGGCCGGCTTCCGCACGTCCGCCGCGTGGTACCGCACGGAGGCGGCGTGGCCGCTCAGGGCGGTGAGGGTCCGGCGTATCTCGCGCTCGGCCAGGAGCCTGCGGACCGTCGCCTCGATCTCGGCGGGCTGCTCCTCGCCGTGCGCCACGAGGGCCCGGCGCAGCCCGGCCTCGTCCTCGGCGCCGGGGAAGTCCGGCTCCCCTTCGGGCTCCGGGGTGCGGCCCACCAGCTCGATGTGGCAGCCGCTCGTCCGGGCGAACTCCAGCGCGACCCGGGCGGTGGCGCCCCGCGCGCCCCCGGTCAGCAGGACGACGCCGTCCGGCCCGAGGTCCGGCACGGCTGCCGCTCCCCCGCCGGGCGGCCCGGCGGGGATCAGGTCCAGGGCGTTGCGGCGGCCGCCCTCGTGCCCGACCACGACCGGCGCGTCGGCGGTCAGCAGCTCGGCCAGGATCCGCTGCGCGATCGCGCGCGGGGTGTCCTTGGTGTCGACGTCCAGCGCGCGGACGAGCATCTCCGGGTACTCCCGGGCGATGGTCCGGGCCAGCCCCGCCAGGCCCGCGCCCGGCCCGGGATCCCCGACGGCGCCGCCGCCGAACCGGTGCCCGAACGTTCCGCCGGCGCCACTGGCGAAGACGAGCCACCGCAGCCCGCCCGCCAGCGCCTGCCGGACGCCCGCGAACGCCTGGGGCAGCACGGGCGCGGCCCCCGGCCGGAGCGCCGCCAGATGGACGAGCCCGTCGCAGGGCCCGTCCACGTCCGAGGGCACGCGCACCTGCGCGCCGTGCCGCTCCAGCAGGTCGGCCAGTTCGAGCGCGACGCCGCAGGCGTCGTCCACGATCAGGAAGCGTCGGCCCGCGAACCCCGTCCCGGACTCCGGCGGCGCCGGCAGCGCCTCCAGTTCGACGATCCGCGGGATCTGCCGCGACACCCGCGGCGCGGGGCGGCGACCGAACAGGTCCGCGGCCCCCACATGGGCGGACGGCCGCGCCGGAGGCGGCACGGTCGTCTCGGGCGGCACGGTTACTTCGGGCAGCACGGTGATCTCGGGCGCCGCGGGTTCCGGCGCGGCGGGCTCCGGGACGGTGGGGCGCGGCTCCGCGGGCGCGTTCGCCCGGTCGTCGCCGGTGCGGGCGCGGATCACCGCACCGGCGGCGGCGTGCACGTCCCGCCTGCCATCGGCGGGCGGCCGCTCCTCCGGCGCGTCGTCCGAAGCGTCCTGCGCTCCTTCCCGCGCCGCGTCCTGTGCCGTGCCCTGTGCCACGTTCGGGGCGGGCAGCGTCTCGCCCGGCAGGACGGGACGGGGCGCGGGGACGGACCGCGCCGCCGCGTCCCGTCCCGCCGGGGCCGCGAGGTGCCGAAGGACCACCTCGCGCTGCGCTGCGATCACCTCGCGGCTCGCGCGCAGGTACTCCAGGACGGCGGCCTCCGAGCCGCCCGGGCCGGGGCCTTCGACGGGCTCGGCGGGCCGGAGCGCGCCCGCCGGGTACGCGCCGTCGGCGGTGCGGACGAGATGGCCGTTGACGATCCAGCCGGGCGCCGGGGCGGGCTCGGCGGGCAGCGGGCGGGCGTCGCGCCCGGCGAACAGGGGCAGCGGGTCGACCGGGACGCCCGCGGCGGCCAGCTCGGCGAGCGCGCGCAGCAGCCCCGTCAGGGCGCCGCCGCCGGGCGCGTCGCAGCTCACGGCGGTGTGCGGCCGGTCCCCGAGGATCGCGGCGACCAGGCCGGTGAGGAACCGTCCGGGGCCCGCCTCGACGAAGGTGCGGGCGCCCGCCGCGTACATCGCCTCGATCTGCTCGACGAAGCGGACCGGCGCGGCGAGCTGCCCCGCGAGGACGGCGGCGAGCTCGGACGGGTCGGTGTCGTAGGGCGCCGCCGTCGCGTTCGACCAGACCGGGAACGCGGGCGAGCGCAGGTCGCGGCCGAGCAGCTCCACGCGCAGGCCCTCCGGCGCGGCGGCGGCGAGCGGGCCGTGGGCCGCGCACGCGGCCGGGATCCGCTCGGCGCGCAGGCCCGCCTCCGCCAGGACGCGCAGCGCGCGGTCCAGCCCCGCGGAAGTCCCGGCGATCACGACCTGGCGGGGCGCGTTGTGGTGGGTCACGGCGACGTCGCCGCTCTCCCCCAACGTCTCCCCCAACGCGTCCAGCACCTGCTCCGGCGTCGCTCCCACGGTCGCCGCCGCGCCCCCGCCGGGCCCTGCCGCCGCGAGGACCGCCTCCGCCCGGGCGGCGCTCAGGCCGATCATGTCGGCGTCGTCGAACACGCCGGCCGCGCAGAGCGCGACGAGTTCGCCGCAGCCGTGCCCGGCGGCGAGGTCGGGGTGCACGCCGACCGCGGTCAGCAGCCGGTGGACGGCCAGCCCGGCGATGCCGAGCGCGGGCTGCGCGACCCGCGTGTCGGCGATCTCCGCCCGGCGGCGGCGGGACTCCGACCGGGTGAACGCCGCGGGCGGGAACATCGCGGCCGCGTACCGTCCGCCGGCGTGCCGCAGCAGGCGCTGGAGGCGGGGGAACGCGACGAAGAGGTCCGCGAGCATCCCGGGCCGCTGGCCGCCCTGGCCGGGGAACAGGAACGCCACCTGCCCCGGCTCCCCGGAGGGCAGGAAGACGCCCGGCGCCGGTCGGAACGCGGCCGCGAGTGCGAGCTTGTCCCGGAGGTCCTCCAGGCTTGAGGCCACCAGCGCCGCCTGCACCGGGCCTTCGAGCGAGGCGGCGGTCCTGGCGAGGTCGCGCAGCCGGGGCCCGGCGGGCAGCAGCGCCGAGAGCCGGTCGATCCCGGCGCGGGCGGCGGAGCGGTCGGCGCCGCGGATCAGGAACAGCTCGGCCGGCCACTCGTCCAGCCCGGACACCGGCTCGGGGGCGCCGTCGTAGCCGGACAGGACGGCGTGGAAGTGCGCGCCGCCGACGCCGAAGCCGCTGAGCCCCGCGAACCGCCCGCCCGGTTCGGCGGCCCACGGGCGGGCGGCGCCGCCGAACGCGAGCGGGCCGTCCGGCGCCCACTCCGGATTCGGCCGGGCGAGGTGCAGCGTCCCCGGCAGCACGCCCGTGTGCAGCGCGTACGCGGTCTTGATGAGCCCGGCGACGCCCGCGGCGCACCCGGTGTGCCCGATCTGCGACTTCACCGAGCCGAGCGTGACGCTCCCCGGCGCGGCCCCGGCGAACACCGAGGTGAGGGTCGCCAGCTCCGTCCTGTCGTCCGCCTCGGCTCCGGCTCCGTGCGCCTCGACGAGCCCCACGGAGGCGGGTGCCACGCCCGCGCGCTCGTAGGCGCGTTCGAGGGCGCGGCGCTGCCCTTCGGACCCCGGCGAGGCGAGGTCGGGGGCGCGCCCGCCCGCGGCCCCGGCGACCGACTTGACCACGGCGTAGATCCGGTCGCCGTCGCGTTCGGCGTCGGCGAGGCGCTTGAGGACCACGCACCCGACGCCCTCGCCGAGCGCGACGCCGTCGGCGGACGAGTCGAACGCGGCGCAGCGCCCGGACGGGGAAAGCGCGCCCGCCGAGGCCGAGAGCAGGTAGTCCTGGACGCCGGCGCGCAGGTCGGCGCCGCCGCACAGCACCATGTCGCTGGTCCCGGCGACGAGCTCCTTGCAGGCGGCGTCGAGGGCGGCCAGCGACGAGGCTCCCGCGGCGTCCACCGTGTGGGCCGTGCCGCCGAGGTCGAGCCGGTCCGCGATCCGACCGGCGATGACGCCGGTGAGGACGCCGGGGAAGGAGTCCGCGGTCGGGCGCGGCAGCCGCTCGTCCAGGCCCGGGGGCACCTCGCCGTAGTAGGACGGGAGCGTCGCGCGCATCGCGTACGCGGTGCCGAGGTCGCCGCCCCCGGCCGCGCCGAAGACCACCGACGTCCGGGCCCGGTCGAACGGGCGGTCGGCGTACCCGGCGTCCGCCAGCGCGCGGGACGCCACCTCCAGCGACAGGAGCTGGACCGGGTCGACGCCGCCGAGCGCGCCGGGCGGGATGCCGTGGGCGAGCGCGTCGAACGGGACGTCGGGGATGAAGCCGCCCCACTTCGACGTCGTCGCGCCCTCCCCGGACGGCGAGTAGTGGATCCGCGGGTCCCAGCGGGTGACCTCGGTGACCGCGTCGGCGCCGCCGACGATGTTCGCCCAGTAGCTCCCGGTGTCGCGGGCCCCCGGGAAGACGCAGCCCATGCCGATGACCGCGACGTCGGCCGGGCGGGCCGCGCCGGCGCTCGCCGCGGGTCCGGCGACGCCCAGCTCGGCCGCGCGGGCGGCCAGGAAGGCGGTCGCGCCCGAGGTGACCTGCTCGTGCAGGTCGGCGATCCGGGTCGGGGCCGACCGCAGCGCGGCGACCTGCCCGATCATGTAGAGGCCGTCGGCGCGCTGGACGCCGTCGTCCACCGGGGTGCCGCGGCGCAGGCCCTTGCTCGCGACGCGCAGGCGGCCGAGGTTCAGCTTCTCCAGGCGGCGCCACACCTCCCGCCGCGGCGTGCCGACCTGCTCCAGCTCGCGGCGGGTCTCCTCGAACGTCCGGACGTAGGGGGTGCGGGCGCAGCGGGTCACGAGGCCGGGCGCGGTCTCCAGCAGGGCCGTCCCGCCGCAGCCGAGCGCGACGTCCTGGAAACCCGGCAGGATCGCGCCGGCCGCGACCGCCTCGGCGGTGAACAGGTACGCGGTGCCCATCAGCACGCGGACGTCGGCGCCGCGCTCGGCCAGCGGCCCGGCGAGCGCGGCGACCATCGCGGCGGACCGCGCGTCGTGCACGCCGCCCGCGAACATGACCGACAGCTCGCGCGGGTCGCCGCCGAACGCCTCCAACCGCTCGACCTGCGCGTCCCACAGCGGGAAGCTCGCAAGCGGTCCGACGTGCCCTCCGCATTCGGCGCCCTCGAACACGAATCTGCGCGCGCCCTCGGCCAGGAACCGCTCCAGCTGCTCCGGCGACCGGGCGTGCAGGTAGGTGCGGATCCCCTCTGCTTCCAGTGACGCCGCCTCCAGTGACGCGGCCTCCAGTGACGCGGCCTTCAGTGACGCCGCCTCCAGTGACGCGGCCTTCGCCGGGCCGCCGGGCCCGATGATCGCGTAGGGCGGGGCGGCCTCGCGGATCGCGGCGAGGTGGGCCTCCCGCAGCTCCGGCGGCGCGGTCCCGAGAACGCCGACGCCCCAGGGACGCCCGCCGAGCCGGTCGGCGGTCTCGCGCAGCAGTTCCCGCACCCGGTCGGGGTCCGTCAGGCCGAGCGCGAGGAACGGCAGGCCGCCGTCCTGCGCGACGGCGCCGGCGAACGCGGAGGTGTCGCTGACCTGCGTCATGGGGCCCTGCACGACGGCCGGTTCGGCGCGCGGCGCGAGGGGCTCGGAGCGCACGGCGGCCCGCAGGTGCAGGTCGATCTGCTCCCGGACGGCCCGCACCACTCCCCCGGCGGTCCTGTGCCGCCCGGCCAGCGAGGCGGCGAGCGGCGCGTCCTGCCCGACGGGCAGCGGACGCTGCCCGGACCCGGGCGCGCCGGGCGCCGGGTGGACGCGGTGCCCGTCGACGACCGCCGTCCCGGTGCCGTCCATCGCCGAGAGCCTGGCGACGATGTCGGCGGACGGCTCCGCCTCCCGGACCAGCGCGAGCTGGACGTCCAGGACGACCCCGGCCGCGCCCCCGGCCACCGCCGCCGCGGCCGAGTGCGGCCCGATCCCGCCGGCCGCGTACACGGGGACGTCCGCGTCCGCCGTGGAACCGGCGCCCGCGAGGAGGTGCTGCAGGAGCACGAACGCGGTCGGCTCGCCGACGCGCCCGCCCGCCTCGCGGCCCCGCGCGACCAGCCCCACGTCGTCGGTGATCTCCCGGGCGGCGGCGATCGCGGCGGCGGCCTCGTCCGGGTCGACCACCTCCACCAGCAGGCGGCGCCCGCGGGCGAACCCGGCGACGTCCGGCGCGCCGTCCGCCCCCGGCGCGGGCGAGCCGAGCTGCGCTGCCCCGCCGAGCTGCGCTGCCCCGCCGAGCTGCGCTGCCCCGCCGAGCAGCGCTGCCCCGCCGAGCAGCACGGGCGCGTCGACCAGGACGGTCGCGGCGGCCGCGGGGACCTCGTCGGGCCGGATCCGGCACCCGGCGGGCACGCGGACGCCGAACGGGCCCTTCCACCAGCGGCCGACGTCGGCGAGGGCGGCGAGCCCGGGCGCCCGGTCGGCGCCGAGGTCGAGCACGCCGGTGCCGCCCGCGCGGGCGACGGCGACGGCGAGGTGGGGCGCGGGCCGGCCGAACGGGGCGACCCCGATGATCTCGGTCCGGGGCCGCTCGCCCCGGCCTGCGTCCCGCCCGCCCCTGCCCGCCATGCACAGCCCCCCGACGTCCCGCGCGGTCCGGCGCGTGACCGGCGCGGCTCGCAACAACGGAGCGCCACACTACGGTCGGCGACGGCATGATCACGGGGACGACACACCCGGGGGCGCGTTGATGGCGGCCCGGCGAAGGAGATTGGAACGTCCCTTGACGCGCGGCGGGGGCCGGAGGTGGCCCCGGCCTGGGTCTCCCGCCGCCGCGGCCACATCGCGCATAATGGCGATCACAGTCCGTGGCGGTGTGCCGCGGACGGGCCAGGCGGGGGCGCGATGGCGACGCTGAATCCGGCGACGGGACGGTTCCGCCTCCCCGCGCGGCGGCGGGAGGCGGCGGGAGGCGGCCCGGACCCCGTGCGGGCCGCCCTCGCCCCCCTGCTCGCGGCCCATCGCGCCGCCCACCCCGGCGGCGCCCTCCCGGGAGCGGCCGAGGCCGAACTGCTGCGCGGGTACACGGTGGCCGAGCGCATGCACCGCGGGCAGCTCCGCAAGTCCGGCGCCCCGTACATCACCCATCCGCTGGCCGTCGCGCTGATCCTCGCCGGCATGGGGCTGGACACCACCACCCTGGTCGCCGCGCTCCTGCACGACACCGTCGAGGACACCCCGTACACGCTCGGCGAGGTCCGCGCCGACTTCGGCGACGAGATCGCGGTGCTGGTGGACGGCGTCACCAAGCTGGACGGCCGGCGCTGGGGCGACCGCGCCGAGGCCGAGACGTTCCGCAAGATCGTGCTGGCCGCGGCGGCGGACCTCCGGGTCCTGGTGATCAAGCTGGCGGACCGGCTGCACAACCTGCGGACGCTGCGCCACCAGCCCGAGCACAAGCGCGCCCGCTACGCCCAGGCGTCCCACGAGCTGCTGGTCCCGTTCGCGGAGCGGCTCGGCATCCACGTCCTCAAGCGGGAGATGGACGACCTCGCCTTCGCCGCCCGCGACCCCGGGGCGCACGAGGCGACGCGGCGCGCCGTCCGGGCGGCGCTGAGCGGGGCGGGCCACACGTTCGGTCCGGCCACGGCGCTGCTGCGCCCCTCGCTCGCCGAGCACCGGGTCAGGGCGCGGGTGGAGGTCCGTCCGTCGCACCTGTACGCGGTGCACCAGTCGTTCGGCGGCGGCCTGGCCGGGCTGCGGCCGTGCGAGGCGGCGCGGCTGCTGCTGGTGGTGGACGGCGCCGAGAGCGACTGCTACATCGCGCTCGGGGCCGTGCACGCCGCGCTGCACCCCGTGGCCGGGCAGGTCCGCGACTTCATCGCGACGCCGAAGGACAACCTGTACCGGTCGCTGCACACCCGGGTGATCAGCCCGGACGGCGACCCGTTCGAGGTGATCATCCGCAGCGAGGCGATGCACCCGGTCGCCGAGTACGGCATCGTCGCGCACATCCGGGACGCGGGCCGCGACACCGGTCCCACCGTCGCCGAGCGCCGCGACCTGGTGTGGCTGAGCCGGCTGCTGGCCTGGCAGTCCGACGCGCCGTCCGGCGAGTTCCTGGACCGGCTCCGCGCCGACCTCGCCGCCGGCAACGTCGCCGCGTTCACCACCCGCGGCGACATCGTCCCGCTGCCCGCGGGCGCGACCGCGCTCGACTTCGCCTACGCGCTCGGCCCCGGCACCGGCGACCGCTGCATCGGCGCCGTCGTCAACGGCCGGCTCGCGCCCATGTCGGTGCAGATCCGCAGCGGCAACGTCGTGCAGATCCTCACCGACCCGGCCGGCGCCCCGTCCGAGGACTGGCTCGGCTTCGCCGTCTCGGTGCCCGCCCGCGTCCGCATCCAGCAGCGGCTCGCGCTGCGCCGCGCCGAGGAGGACGCCGAGACCGGCCGGCGCCGCCTCGTCCGGGCGCTGGCGGAGCGCGGCGTCGACCTGCTCGCCGCCGAGGCGCGCGGCGACTCCCTGGCCGTCGCCCGCGACCTCGGCTACGGCGACGCCGACGCGATGTACGGCGCGCTCGGCACCGGCGCCCTCGGCCTCGACGACCTTCTGGCCCGGTTCGTCCGGCCCTGAACCGCCGATTACGCTGGTCCCGTGGTGATCACATGAGACCGTTCGAGTACGGCGTCGACGGACCGAAGGTGATCGTGGCCGGAGTGGACGGCTCCGAGACGTCGCTGCGCGCCGGCGCCTACGCGTGGGGCCTCGCGCGCCGCGCCGGCGCCCGGCTCGTCGTCGTGCACGTCACGTCGGTCGCCTCGATGGGCACGCTCACCCCGGGCGGCGCCGCCGCGCTGCGCGAGACCGCCGAGGAGGTCACCGCGCAGATCCGCGCCGAGCTGGAGGCCGCCGCCGGGCGCGAGCAGGTCCGCTACGACCTCGTCACCGAGCTGGGCGACGCCTACACCGTGCTCGCCCGCGTCGCCGACGAATCCCGCGCGGACGCCGTGATCGTCGGCGCGTCGGCGCAGGCCGGGCACCGGCTCATCGGATCCGTCGCCGTCCGGCTGGTCAAGGCGGGGCGGTGGCCGGTGACCGTCGTGCCCTGACCCCGGTTCGGCCCCGGCTCGCGGGGAAGGGCGGGGTGGACGGCGGCGACCGGGGCGGAGGCGGCGATGGCGGATCCCCTACTGACGGAGATCGGCTGGGCGGGGACGGCGCTCCGGCTGGCCGGCACCCTCGAACCCGGCGGCGCCGTCCGCGAGATCGAGTTGCTCCTGCGCGAGCGCGACGGCGACGGCCTCCTGCGCGTGCCCGCCTCGGCCCGCGAGGGGGACGGGCGCGTCGCGTTCGAGGCGGAGGTCGACGTCGCGACCCTCGCCGGCGGGAACCCGCTGCCCGGCGGGCTGTGGGACGTGAGCCTGTCGGTCGGCGCGCCGATGGAGACCTCCGTCGTCCCGCTCGGCCCGGGCCGAGCGCCCGGCCTGGACGCCTCGCCCCTGCGGCGGTTCCTGCCCGACTCCTGCACGGTGATCGCCTACTTCGGGGCCGGCGGCGCCCTCGCGATCGACGTCGGCGGCCGCTCGCACGTCGCCGGATCCGTCGCGGCGGACACGCTGAGCTGGAACGAGGAGCGCGAGGAGATCGTCGTCGCCGGGCATCTGGACGTGCGGCGGAGCGGCAGGCCGGTCTCCGGGACGTTGATCATGACCGAGCGCCGCTCGCGGCACGTCTACGCATCGCGATGCTGGAGGAGCGCCCGGACCGGCTCGGCTACCGGGCGGTGGTGCCCGCGACGCGGGCGTTCGTCGACGACCCGCTGCCGCGCGGGACCTGGGACGTCTCGCTGTGCCTCGGCTTCTCCGGGATGCACCGCGAGGTGCGGCTGCTGGCGCCGGACGAGCCGGTGGACGTCCGGGTGCGGCGGCGCCTGCGGCACGTCCGGGTCGTCTCCACCGCGGCGCCCGGCCCGCTGACGATCACGGTCGGTCGCGTCTGAACGGGCGGTCCCACGGGGACTGCCGGGACGTCGCCGCGACGACGGCGCACAGCAGCGCCACCACGGCCGACCCGCCGGCCAGGTTGATCGCGGCCGTGGCGAGCGCCGCGTCGAGGCGGGCGTGCAGGGTGAGCGGCAGGATCGCCAGCAGCGCGACCGCGATCCCGCCGATCCAGGCGAACGCCCGGACCGGGCGCGCCGCCGACGACAGCAGCAGATGCATCAGCGCGGTGGCCTGGATCACCGCCGCCGCGGCGCACAGCGCGTAGCTCGTCGCGGCGGGCGCCGCCGCGGTGTGCCCGCCCGCGAACACCGGCACCTCGACGCCGAACGCCGACCGCAGCCCGATCGTCACCGCGAACGCCGCGCCCCCGCCGACCAGCGCGGCGGAGACGCCCGTCCACCACAGCGGGCGCAGCGGCGCGCCGGAGCCCTCCCTGGAGATCTCCTCGTGCAGCGCGACGAAGTCCTCGTACCGTCGGGGCGGCGCCTCCATCGGCCGCCGCCGCGCCGCGGAAGGGCAGCGGAACGAGCGTTCCCACGGCCGTGGCGCTGGGCGGCCGGCGTGCCTGCCCGGCAGGCCTCCGGAGTTCCGCCCGAAGGATGAGTCGGGCATGTTCCCTCCCCCGGTGCGACGTAGGTGTGCTACCCGTCGCCGCAGCAAGGAATTCGCCCAACCTCACCATTTTGCAGATGTTTGGCCGCGTTCCCCCTTATGGCAGAACACGGCGGATCCCCGGGAAGCCGCGCTTCCCGGGGATCCGTTTCGCCGGAATCGTCAGACCAGGCCGGCCTTCTCCAGCGCCGCGCAGCAGGTGCCCGTGATCAGGCGGGTCACCACGTACGGGTCGACGTTGGCGTTCGGGCGGCGGTCCTCGATGTAGCCCTTCTTCTCCACCTCGACCTGCCACGGGATCCGCACCGAGGCGCCGCGGTTCGACACGCCGTAGCTGAACTCGCTCCACGGGGCGGTCTCGTGCATGCCGGTCAGCCGCCGCTCGATGTCGGCGCCGTACCCGGCGACGTGCTCCTGCGCCTTCTCGGCGAGCGCCTCGCACGCCGCGATGATCGCGTCGTAGCCCTCGCGCATGGCCTTGGTCGAGAAGTTGGTGTGCGCGCCGGCACCGTTCCAGTCGCCCTCGACCGGCTTCGGGTCGAGGGTGGCGGACACGTCGTGCTCCTCGGCGATGCGGTACAGCAGCCACCGGGCGATCCACAGGTGGTCGCCGACCTCGATCGTCCCCGCCGGGCCGATCTGGAACTCCCACTGGCCGGGCATGACCTCGGCGTTGATGCCGGAGATCTTCAGCCCCGCCGCCAGGCAGGCGTCCATGTGCTGCTCGACGATGTCGCGGCCGAACACCTCGTCCGAGCCCACACCGCAGTAGTAGAAGCCCTGCGGGGCCGGGTAGCCGCGCTCCGGGAAGCCGAGCGGGCGACCGTCCTTGAAGAAGGTGTACTCCTGCTCGATGCCGTACCAGGAGTCCTGCGCCGCGAACTGCTCGGCCACGGGCCGCAGCTTGGCGCGGGTGTTGGTCTCGTGGGGCGTGCCGTCCACGAGGTACACCTCGCACAGCACCAGCTTGTTGTCACCGCCCCGGATCGGGTCGGGACAGGAGAAGACCGGCTTGAGCACGCAGTCCGAGTGGTCGCCGGGCGCCTGGTTCGTGCTGGACCCGTCGAACCCCCAGTCCGGCAGCTCGGCGCCGTCGGCGAGAATCCTCGTCTTCGACCGCAGCCGCGCGGTCGGCTCGGTGCCGTCGATCCAGATGTACTCGGCCTTGTAGCTCAACGTCGGTCCCTTCGTTCGCTGCCGGGCCTTTGCGGGTTCGGCCTCACAGAACGTGCCAACCGGGCATTTCGCGTCTGTTGCCCGTTTGTGAACGGCGTGTAACACGCGAGACGACCTGCTGAGACGTTGCTCACACCGGCGCCACACCGCCGCTCCCTCCGTCCGACCCACCGCCCGACACACCGCCCGACACGCCGGCCGGCACGCCGCGCGGACGCCGCCCCCGACCGCCCAAATCGGTATTTAACATCCCATGAAATGGCGTGCCACCATTTATCAGGCGCTTCCCACTCACTTGACGAAACCCTCGGATGTTTCTTTACTTCTCGCTCACCCGGTCGTGCCATCTCTTCTGTTCAAGATGAGCGAGGACGCGCCACTCCGGCGCGCCCCCACCATTGGCAACAGAACGGGGAAAAAGGATGAGGCGGACTCTCGCGGCCTCGCTCGGTACGGCCGTCGCGCTGGCGGGGCTGGCGTCCTTCGCACCGGCCGGGCACGCCGCCGACGGCGGCAAGGGCAGGCGGATCCACATCGTGCGGCCGGGCCACTCGATCCAGAAGGCCGTCGACCGCGCGCGGCCCGGCGACGTCATCCGGCTCGAGGCCGGCGCCTACGAAGGAGGCGTCCTCGTCCGCAAGCGCCTGACCATCGAGGGGGACGGCGACAGGACCGTCCTGCACCCGGGCCGCAAGGACCACTGCGCCAAAGCCGGCGCGGCGGGCCAGGGCATCTGCGTGATCGGCCACCGCAAGCACCCGGTCAGGGACGTCACGATCAAGAACCTGAGCGTCCGGGGCTTCAAGCAGAGCGGCGTGTACGGCCTGTACACCGACCGCCTCACCGTCGAGCGCGTCCTCGCGGCGCGCAACGGCGAGTACGGCATCACGGAGTTCCGCTCCACCCGCGGCCGCTTCGTCAAGAACCGCGCCATCGACAACTCCGCCGACGCGGGCTTCTACGTCGGCGACATCCAGAACGCGCGCGGCACCGTCGTCGCCTACAACCACGCCTCGGGCAACGCGATCGGCCTGCTGGTCCGGCACGCCCGCCACGTCCAGGCCTGGGAGAACGAGCTCGTCGGCAACTGCACCGGGGCCGCGCTCGTCAACGACGACCAGAAGGGCGGCCAGGGCGACACCAAGCTCTGGAAGAACAAGATCGCGAAGAACAACCGCTTCTGCCCGCAGCACGAGGACGTCCCGCCGCTCGGCGGCACCGGCGTCCTCGTCTTCGGCGGCGACCACAACACGATCGAGAAGAACGCCGTGCTCGGGAACCGGGGCAGGCTGCCCTACTCCGGCGGCATCGTGCTGTTCCCGAGCCCGAAGGGCGAGCCCGCCCGGCACAACCTGATCAAGTTCAACCTCGCGAAGGGCAACGCCCCCTTCGACCTGGTCGACCGGAGTGGCAGCAGGACCAACCGCTTCATCGGCAACAGGTGCCGCACCTCGGACCCGCGCGGCCTCTGCTGACGCTCCGGCGAGGACCCCGCTCCCCGTCCGGGAGCGGGGTCCTCTCACTCCGGAGGTTCCCCGCCGCGCAGGAACCGCTCCCCGAGCGGCGTCAGCGCGTGGTGCACCGTCTTGCCCCGGCGCTCGCTGGTGAGCAGGCCCGCGCCGCGCAGGGCGGTGGCGTGCTGGGACGCGGACGCCGCGCTGACGCCGAGCCGGGCCGCCAGCGTGCCGGTCGTGAGCTCCCCGTCCGCGCCGACCAGCCGGATCACGGCGGCCCGGGTCCGGCCGAACACCTGCGGCAGGGTGTCGCCCGTCCCGCTGAGCGGCCGGGACGAGGGGACCACCACGGTCGCCGGGCCGTCCCCGCCGACCAGGACGCGCGGACCGGTGACGAACACCGAGGGCATCAGCAGCAGCCCCCGCCCGCCGAGGCGGACGTCGCCGTCGCGCAACGTCTCGATCTCCAGGACCGGGGACGTCCAGCGGACGGCGGGATGCAGGCTCGCCAGCAGGCCGCCGATCCCGTCGCGGGCCATCGTCCTGGCGTGCCGGGACGCCTCGGCGCACAGGTGGTCGCTGAGGCCGGACCAGGAGTCCTCCAGCGCGACCCGGTGGAAGTCGCGGAGCCCGCGGACGAGGGTCCGCATGGTCTCCCCGTCGCCGCCGGCCAGGCGGGGCAGCCACGAGACCGGCGGCCGCGGACCGTAGGACCGCTCCAACTCCTCGCGGATCCGCCGGACGGGCGTCGAGGCGACGGCGTCGAGCTCCGGCTCGAACCCGGGCACGAGCGTGTACGGCGTCAGGAAGTCGGGGACCCAGCGCCCGGGCGGCACCAGATCGAGCAGCAGGCGGGACGGGCCGGTGAGCCGCGCGCGCGTCCGCGACCGCCACGGGCCGGGAATCGGCTCCGGGCCGACCCCGCGCAGGGCCTGCGCGCCGAGAACGGTCTGGGCGAGCGGCGAGAGGCCCGGGGTGATGCGGATCCGGGTGAGGTCCTCATAGTCGAGCCAGAGCCGCAGCATGGGTCGGAGAATACGACATTTAACCTATTTCTTAAATGATTGCACTCGCCGTGGAACGTACTGGAAGGTGCGGGTCATGAATCGACTCCGCCTGTTCTGCCGCACCGTTCCGCTGATGGTGCTCGCCGCGTTGACCGCGGTCGCCCTCCCCGTCCGCGCCGACGACGGCACGAGCGTGCGCGAGGGCGACATCAACGGAGTCCCCTACCGCGTCGAGGTCCCCGCCCGCTGGAACGGGACGCTCCTGCTGTGGAGCCACGGCGCGTACAGCCTGGAGTACCCCGCGCCTTCGGAGATCTCGCTGACGAACCACCCGGCCACGAAGCAGTGGCTGCTGGACCACGGGTACGCGCTGGCGGCCTCCCAGCTCCGCGTGTCGCGCGGCTGGGGGGTGGTCGAATCCGGGCTCAGGGACCAGATCGACCTGCTCGACTGGTTCACCGCGAACGTCGGGAAGCCCAGGCGCACCGTCTCCACCGGCTCGTCCGCCGGCGGCCTGACCTCGGTGCTCCTCGCCGAGCGCAACCCCGGCCGCTTCGCCGGGGTGGCCTCCCTCTGCGGGGTGCTCGGCGGCACGACGGGCCACTTCAACAGCGCCCTCGACACCAACTACGCGATCAAGACGCTCCTGGCGCCCGACCTGGAACTGGTGCGCGTCAAGGACCCGCAGGCCAACACCTCGGGCGCCCGCCGCGCCCTCGGGACCGCCCTCGGCACCCCCGGCGGACGCGCCCGCCTCGCCCTCGCCGCCGCCCTCGCGGACATCCCCGGCCGCTACACGTCCCGGGCGCCCGCACCGGACACGGTCGCCGGCCAGGTGGAGCAGCAGGTCTACTACGCCGCCTACGACCGGGGGGCCTTCTGGGGCGCCAACCGCGCCGACATCGAGAAGCTCGCGGGCGGGAACCCGTCCTGGAACACCGGCGTGGACTACCGGACGCTCTTCGCCCGCTCCAGCCAGAAGTCCCTGGTGAAGCGCGCCTACCGTGAGGCCGGTCTGAGCCTCCGCGACGACCTCGCGCGCTTGAACGCGGCGCCGCGCATCACGGCCGACCCGGCCGCCGTCCGCTACCTCGACCGCTACGGCACCCCGTCCGGCCGCACGCCCTGGCCCGTCGTCACCCTCCACTCCACGGGCGACGGCAACGTCCCGCCGGAGAACCAGCGCCGGTACGCCGCCCAGGTGCGCAACCCGGCGAACCTGAGGCAGCTCTACGTCGACCGCGGCTACCACTGCTCCTTCACCGCGTCCGAGGAGATCGCGACCCTGCGAGCGCTCCTCACCCGGATCGACACCGCCCGTTGGCCCGACACCCGGCCGGCGGCGCTCAACCGCTTCGCCGCCACGCTCGCCCCTGACGCCCAGACGGTCTTCGACACAGACCCCGAGCCCGGCCTGCAGCCCACGACTCCGTCCTTCATCCAGTACCACCCGGGCCGCTACCTGCGTCCGTAACGGGCTCCACCCACAGAGGCCATGGTCCGCGGGGGCGAACCATGGCCTCTGTGCGATGAGTTCGGCGACGCGGCTGAGTCCACACTCCAACACCCTGCAGATCCTGGAGGAGCCATGACCGCCAAGGCACTACCGCCCGTCGTGGACGCCGAGACCTGGCAACGCCACCTCGACGAGCTGCGAGCACGCGAGAAGGCCGTGACCCGCGAACTCGACGCGATCGCCGCCCAGCGCCGCCGCCTGCCGATGGTCGAGATGCCCGGCTACACGCTGGAAGGCGAGGACGGCCCGGTCAGCCTGGCCGAGATCTTCGACGGCCGGTCCCAGCTCATCGTCTACAACCACATGTGGTTCCCCGGCGAGGAATGGCAGTGCCCGGGATGCACCGGCTTCACGTCCCAGTTCACCCGGCTGGAGTTCCTCGACGCCTACGACGCCCGGTTCGTCGTCGTCACCCAGGGCCCGATCAAGGAGGCCCTCGCCTACCGGCAACGCGTCGGCAACAAGATGACCTGGTACTCCACCGCGAACAGCCCGTTCGGCACCGACGTGGGCGCGCCTCCCGGCGGCGGCTTCGCGGTCAACGTCTTCCTGCGCGACGGCGACACCGTCTACCGCACCTGGCACACCAACGGCCGGGGCACCGAACAGCTCAGCCACACCTTCCCCCTGATCGACCTGCTCCCCTACGGCCGCCAGGAAGAGTGGCAGGACGTCCCCGAAGGCTGGCCCCAGTCCCCCGCCTACTCCCGCTGGCCCAGCTCCGAGGAGATAGCCGCCCGCTACGGCCAGGACGCCTGACAGCACCGCCCGCCCCGGGAAAAGCCTTCGACGCGACGCCCGGGGCGGGGCATGATCCCGAGGCCTACGACCCGCCGTGTGAGAGTGGAGGGCCATGGGTTACTGGATGTGGCTGACAAGGTACGACGGCGCCGAGGTCGCGGCCTTGCTCGATCATCCGCACGGCCTGCACGCGGGCCTCAGGCGGCTACGGACCATCTGGGACGACCTGCCCGTCGAGCTCGGCTACGACCCGTCCGGCTCCCTGGGCAAACTGGAGGAGATAGACACCCACCGAGCCTGGGACGCCCTGCACGTCCTGCTGACCGGCCACCCGAACGAGGACTACGAGCGCGCCTCCGGAGACCCGCCCGCCCGCGACGCGGTCATGGGCGGCCTCGTCATGAACGAAACCGGCGAAGGCTCCCTTCTGCACGTCCCGCGGCTCCTGCGCCCCGACCGGGTGCGCGCGGTGGACGCCTTCCTCCGCGGCCTGGACCGGGACGCGCTGATCCGTGACCGGCACGCATTCCTCAGAGAGACCCAGCCCTACTCGTTCGAGGGCTGGGGAAGGCTGCAGAGCGGCGAATCCTGGGACATGGTGGAACACGGCGTCCTCGCGAACACCTTCGACACCGTCCGAGACTTCTACGCTCGCGCCGCCACCGCAGGCAACGCCGTCATCAAGGAAATCGTCTGACCGGGAGTGTCCTGGTCCCGTGGCCTTGGCCACGAGACCAGTGGATGCAGGGACCGGCCGGGTAGGCCGACCCCCCGGTTGCACACCCGCAGGGCACCATGCACCCTGCGGGCGAGCTAGTGACGCTTCAGGCGGACGACGCCGAGGACGGCTCCGCGAACGAGGACGCCACCGGCGCCCCCGCCGACGAAGCCACCGGCAACGCCGCCGACGACTCCCCCGAGAAAGCCGAGGAAGCCCAGGAGGCCCCCGGTCAGGAGGCTTCCGACGCCGACGGCTATGGCGCCGCCGATGCCCCAGGCGACGGTGTAGGCGATGCCCCTGGCGACGCCGCCGATGACGTTCCACGACTCGTCGCTGGCGGTCGTGTCGGCGAAGAGGACGCCGATCACGACGGCGACGATGCCGGCGACGACACCGGCCGAACCGCCCCCGAGGATGCCACCGACGACGCCGCTGAGGGTGACGCCGCCGAAGACGCCGAGGACGACACCGGCAAGGGGAAAGCGAGGCTTCATGAAATCGGTCTCCTTTGCGTGGACACCCGTGGCGATCACGGGTGTCCCGGAGTACCGTCCTTCCGCCGACCCGCCGGACAACCCCCGTGGGTCAGCGTCTGCGGGGCCGGGCGAGAACGAAAGAACCCGTAGACCGAGATGACGGCTGTCGAGAACCCGGTAATCAGGATCAACGAACAGCCGGAGGACTTCTTCCCTGGCGTTCCATGGGCCGTCTCCGACTCCATGCGAATCTGACGCTCAGGCGCGGCACCTGGCGACAAATCCGGAAATACACGAATGGTCCCGCGAAACAGTCCGGGATCCACACCACCAGGGCCCTAGGGCCCCAAAATCTCTTTCACGCATTGAGGCCCTTCAGCCCTCCACGCCCCTGACTCGCGCCGAGTAATTTCTCCATGAGTTGCCGAAGGGGAGATTAACAATGGGAATCGCCGTCCCGGGCAAGGCCGCCCTCGCCGCCGCCGGCCTCGTCATGACGACCAGCCTGGCCCTGGTGTCATGCGACGCGACGCCCGTTCAGGAGACCGAGCTGAGCGCCGGGGGCAGCAAGACCGCCCAGGCGGCCCAGAGCCTGACCGCCGCGCAGATCGCAGCGGGCGCCACCCGCGTCGGCGGGGACTCTGCGAACACGCCCGTCTATCTCATCAGGGGATATCGGCAGACGGTCACCGACACCGGATGCGCCGACAAGTGGAGCAGCGCGGTGAAAGCGATGCGCGGCTGGGGTTGGACGGGCAAATTCCACCGGGTCGGCTACTACTCGACCGACGATCCGAAGAACTGCGTGCGGATCGCCAAGGGGTCGACCGACACGTCCATCAAGGATCTCGGCAGGAATCTCGCCCAGAACATCTACAGGAACTACTCGTCCAAGGGCCAGACCGTCGACATCGTCGCGCACTCCATGGGCGGCCTGGTCGCCCGCGCCGCGATCGCCGGCTACGCGCGCCACGAGCCAGGCTGGCCGCCCAAGCTGCTGATCCAAGACGTGGTCACGCTCGGCACGCCGCACCAGGGCGCCATCGTCTCGGCGTTCTGTACGTCGAACAAGCAGTGCCAGGAGATGAGCGGGACGAACGCGTTCATGAACTGGATCGGCACGCGACTGCCCCAGGCCGAGGGCGGCACCGACTGGACGCTGGTCGCCACCGACCGGGACCAGGCGGTCAACTCCTCCAGCGCAGCGCCCCAGTCCATCGGAGCCCAGCACCGGGTGCGCTACGCCCCGATCGCAGGCCTCCGGCACAGCGACCTGCGCGACAAGGTCTCGGGCCACTACCCGCTGAACTACAGCCTCAACGACGCCGGTTGGAAGCACATCCGGAACGGCGCACCGCCCATCCGCGTGGCCATGGACGCCATCTACTGGTCCAACAAGTGGTGACCCAGGGCTCCCTTGACCGCCCCGCGAGTGCGGTCAGCCAGAGAGCTTCGCGGGACCGACGTCCCAGGTGAGTACACCGTCTTCCGAGACCTGGGGTAGGTGTCTGCGGTGCCGAAAGAGGCTCTGCCCGGTCTCCAAGTTGGTGGCAATAGCGGCCATCATCACCGGAAGTGAGGAGAAGCCCTCGGACGACTCGACGCGGTCCCACTCACGGATCGCTCGTCCCCCAGCGCGTTGGTCGACGGCCCAGTGAACCCCCGAGTCTGTGCTGGAGGCGAAGCACACCCACGAGGGATGCCACCACGGATCCGGACCGTCGTCATCCTCGTCTTCCTCAGGGTCTCCAAGGACCTGCATGTGACCGTCGTAGTCGTCCTCGATCTCTTCCAGAGACAGCAGTCTTGTCCACATGGGCAGGAAGTGGGCGATGCCTTTCCGGTTCGCCTGCCCGATCTCCGGGTCGGTCGTCCCGTTATGGCGCAGCAGCAGAGTCGCCAGGTCAACCGGCACAGGCACGCCCATCCGGGTGAAGGCGTCACTGATGTGCTCGGAGGTGGCCGGAGGGTTGAGCGTCCGATAACTGGCCGGAGCGTGCTCGGCAAGCCACACCTCAATCCGATGCAACGACTCCACGAGCGGGGCACTGATCACGCCGCGAACCCTGCCAAACACCCCCGACAACTGAGCGTCGCCGCGTCCCCCGCAAGCTGGCCGCAGGACCAGCTCGCTGGCAACCTCGCCGACTCAACTCGGGATAAGGCCGACGGGTGGCGAAGGCCCGGTGGGCGCCGGACCGACCTGCTGCTCGGCGTTGCAGGTGACGTCGAAGAGGCCGCACCTGTCGCTGGGATCCGCGGGAGCGGTCACCTTACGCACCACCCCAGGCGACGTATCCGGACAGGGAGGAGCGCTTCCGCCCTGCGGCGTTGGGAGTCCCGTCCGGCTGCAGCTCCAACCGCCAATCGCCCGCCTGCCACCTGACGGTGAAGGTGCCCTCCACATACGTGGAGGGGTCCACTCGAGTCAGGAGGCTCACCACCGCGGTGTCGGGCCCATAGGTGATGAACTTGAACCCGGCCACCTGCGCTACTCCGCCCGCCGGCAGCGGCGGGCTCGCGCCCGTACCGGCGCGCTCGCGCGCCAGCGCGACCTTTCCGGGGCCGTCCACGACCTGGTGCGCGAGGAACGCCTTCCACCGGGCGGAGTAGGTGAGGCGGGCGCTGATCTGCAACGAGGCGATCATCGCGCCGACCGGAGTGCGGGCGTAGCAGCTGCGCTGCCCGCCCTGCCGGACGAGCGGACCGGCGGTCGCCGAGGTCGGGAGCGCGATCGCCTGGAACAGCTCCCAGGTGACGCCGAGCGGAGCCGAGACAGGCACCTGCTGACTGGTGTCGGTCGGCCGGCAGCCCAGCGGTTTGCCGCCCCCTGCCCCGAGCGGCGAGGCCGGGACGGGAGGCGCTGAGTCGTCGAGACTCTCCGAACCGGAGCCCGCTACGGCGACGACCACGCCGAGGACCACGATGACGGCCATGAACCCGGCAGCCACCAGCAACCCCAGCCGCCGGAACACTCCAGGGGGCTCAGGGCTGGGAGGGAACGAGTCAGGGGGCTGGGTCACGCCTTAGCCCCTCATCGGCGTGCCGACGAACGTGGACGCCGAGCCCGCAAGCATGCACGCGGCGAGCACCCAGACCAGGCCCTGGGCGTGCTCGCCGCCCTCGCCGCAGCGATGCGAGATCCCCACCCGCCCGACCCCGGGCGGGGCCATTCCCTGCCCCGGTCCGGGATCGCCCCGACAAGGGCCTGGAGGTGATCAGTGTCGGCCGCCGTCGCGGAGACGACATCAAGCATTTGCTTCCTCCGTTGACGCTGTGCAGGTCTGCGGCCGATGCCGCGTATTCGGCGGAGAGAGAGATCTGACCAGGGGGTCGCCGAGCCGGACCGCTTCCACCCAGGGCAGATCCCACACTTTCGGTACGCCGCCGGCAACCAGAGCGAGCAGGTCTCGCAGCGGTTCTGGTCGTCGGCCCGGTGCGTCGACGACGAGGGCCGTGCAGTCGCACCGCCCGCAGTTGCGGGGACTGCGTCCATTGCCAGGCCACGGTCTGCGCGGCACGCAGCCCATGAGCCGACGACCGGGTCACCAGGACGACGCGAACGGGCGTGGCAGTGCACACCGGCCCCCAATAGCCCGCGTCCATCCCGCCAGGGACGGCGGCGTGCAGCGCGCTCGTCCCGGCGCCCCCACGGCAGCCCAGAAACCACCACGGCGGGCCACCGAGCGCCAGCAGCGGGCCGAGGTCGTGAATGGGCCACCCGCCCTGACGGGGAGTGGAATAAATGCGTGGAAAAATCATGCAAACCGCCCGGAGGCCAGGAGTGCGGGGGCGGCGGGTCCTGCTGCCGTGGAGGCGCTTGAACCGGCTCTCCGGTGTTGCCTGCCTGCACGGCCAGAACAGCCCCCGCCAAGGTCTGCCGATCAAGAACTGCCGATATGGTAGGCCATCACACCCCACGGCACTACGTTTTATCTACTACTTCCCCCATCTGCTGCAAAGTGTGATCAACAAGTAAATTGGCGTGCCGGAACCTCGTGACCAGCAGATAACCGAATTGGGCAAAATGCAGGCCAGCTAAGGGGTGCCCACGATCGAGGTTCGACGCAGGTCGTGTGGATGCCAGCGTCGGGCATCCTGGCGATCATCGTCTTCGTCGTGCTGTTCGTGGTGGTCATCGCCGAGGATGCGGGAGCCTGCGGCACCGGCCGGAGCGGCGCCGCTGGCGGGGCGGGCCACCCGGCGGCGTCCAACAAGGACCGCGAGGGGATAGAACGCGGCCAAGATCAGGGCGGGACAGCGCACGCACTCTGTCCACAAATCTCGCCTCACAGCTCCCCCGTTCTCGCGCAGCACGCCCACCGTTCCCTCGATAAGGACGGTGTCCTGCGGCGGACGAACTTCCGGCGCGCGTCCAAGTGCGGTGAGACGGTGGCCACAGGACGCTTCTGACCTGCACCTGCACCTGCACCTGCACCTGCAGGACCCGGCACACCGGCGACACGTTCGCGGCCGAGTCCGGAGCGACGCTGCGCGACCTCATGAAGCGGATGGGCCATGACGGTGTGCGGGCCACCTGAACTACCAGCACGGACGGCCGCAGCAGCCGGGCGATCACCCGAGCGACGCAAGACACGACCTGGAGCCCGCCACGGTGAAGACGACGGCCGTTCAGGCGGTCATGGCGCGCATTCCTCCTCTCCCTCTGGCGTTCCCGGCGACGTCGCTGACAGTTATAGACGCGGCCCAAGAGGGGTCGACCTTGCCAAAAGAGAGGAAAGAGCATGTCACGATCACCATGTACCAGGGCGAACACAGCGCTTCAGGTGTTGATAGCGACGAATGAGCCCTGGGCCACCTACCACGTGCGGCCACTGCTCGCCGAGGCCGAACGGCGCGGCTGGCAGCTGACTCAGGTGGTGCCCGACAAGTCGCGGATCAAGCCCGGGGATCCGGTGCCGACCGCGACACCACGAACTGCTCCGGCCGCTGACCTGCTCGTGGTCGCCGGGGCCGATGACTGGCCGGTGGAGGTCGCCGGTCGGTTCCCGAAGCTGCCCCTGACCGCCAGCGAGCTCGCCTATCTCGGACCGCGGCAAGCCGTTGGCGCACAGAAGTTGCGCCCGCGGCTGCGAAAGATCACCGCCGCGTCACCGGCGGCGGCCGATGCGTTCGCCGGCTATCTCGGCACGGCGCGGGGAACGGTGACCGTCGTTGGTTCCCCGCAGACCGACGATCTGCCGGAGCGGGTGCCCGAGCCGGGGCTGGTACTGGTCCTGACGAGCGTCACCCGCCCCGACTCGACCGGGGAAGCGGCGCCCGGCACCGCTCTCCTGCTGGCGGCCGCAGAGAAGCTGCGGACGGCCGGTAAGCGGATCATGGTCGGTCTGCACCCGAGGGAGAACCCCGCGTTGTGGGCCCGCTATGAGATCAGCCAGGTTCCGTCGCTGAACGCCTCGGCACGGGCCGAGGCGACAATCGGGATTCCGGGAACGGTGTTCCCCCTGATCGCCGCCGTGGGCACACCTCTCGTGGGGTGCACAGATCCCGCACTGAAGGTTCCCGACCATCTGCTCAAGGTCTGTTCGTCCACCATCGACGATGCCGCGCTCGCGGTATCGGCGGTGGCCAATGCTCGGCTTCCGGCGTCCGAGACGCTGCGGGACAGCATCGGACCGGTCGGCGGGTCGGCGGCTCGCCTGCTCGACATCTGGTCGAGGGCGGCACGTGGGGATGTCACCTGACATCACACCATTTACCGAATAGAGGCGGGAGGGGCATCCCCTCCCGCCTTACCCTTTCCGCGCGACGTACAGCACCACGACCCGCACAGAGCCCTCCACTTTTGGCGGAAGCCCACCCGCGAGAGAAGACTGCCGTCTCCGATGGCCCCACAGGTTTTGGAGACCAGCCCGACCTGCCGCAAACCCCACCCGCTGGGGTGACCCCCCATTCCCCGCACCCGCCTCGCCAATAACGGGCACGCGCTGCGCGAACAGGTGCTGTGGCGATGCTGTACAAGACCGCCACCCGCGCAGAAGAGCCCCTGTCGCTCAAAATCGAGGACCTCAACGCCGAGTTCCAGAGGGCCCTCGCGCCCCCCAGGGGCCACGCGATCGATTACGTCCATCAGGCCACTGCACCACCCGCCATCTCCCGCCGAGACAGGGAACCGCGCCGGCGACCGCTACCAGTCCCGAACGGCCGCGGCGGTTAGCTGAGCTGCGGGTCCGCCCTGAGCACCAAGCGGTCGGCCGCGGGATCGAACCCAAGGACTGGGTTTCCGTAGTCGCCTTCGGCCGTCATGACCACCGGCTTGCGCAGCCGACGGCCCATGGCGGTCAAAAGCCGGCACAGGACGTCCACTCCTTCCTGGCCCTGCAGTTCGCGAAGGTCGACATCGAAGTCGATCTCCTCGGCGGACCTCGGACGGAAAATCACCAGCACCCCCGGGACCGGCCAGACCCACAGGTCAGCCGTCTCAGCATCGACGGGACGTGCCAGCACGTCCGCAGCAGGAGGCAACGGCTCAGCAGCACCGCCCACCGAGTACTCCCACGACCAACCACTCAACCGGACCAGATCGAACAGCGCCTGCCAGTCCTCCACCGAGGTGCCCGCCACGGACAGATCCGGCATAACACCCATCAAGCCAGGATCAAAGAAGTTCCTGACGTCATCCCACAACAGATCCGGCATCCCGCCATGCTGCCCGCCAAGTTCCCCGAACGCAGCCCGATTCCCTTGACGAACCACATAGAGGCACCCCCCGTTACTTTCTTCGTGGCTCCGCAATGGGCCTCCGGCCTTTGTGCCCGGCATGCCCCCCCTTGTTCATGACCCGGGGGTGGTGTCACCGGCCGGGAGGCATCGACGGACCGCTGATAAGGGGCTTGAGCACCGGCTTCACCCGAGCCGGATGAGCTCTCCGTAACGTGGATGTGGCAGCTCGATGCCGAGGCAAGGCCGGACGAAAGCGTGATGGTGGGGCCTGCACATGATCGACACCGGCGACATCGACGTCTTCCTCGGCCTGGACGTCGGCAAGGGCGCACACCACGCCACCGCTGTCACCCGGCCGGCAAGAAGGCGTTCGACAAGCGCCTGCCCAACACCGAACCCAGGCTCCGTGAGCTGTTCGCAAAACTCCAGGCCAAGCACGGAACGGTGCTGGTCGTGGTCGATCAACCGGCCTCGATCGGGGCCCAGCCGCTGGCGCTCGCCGTCGACATGGGCCGTACGGTCGCCTATCTGGGCTAAACCACCCGGGTCGCGAACCGGCTCCACGGGCTGCTGACACAGATCCGCCCGTTGTTGGAGCGGGTGTTGGGGCGGCGGTTGCAGCACCCGGCCGTCCTGGCTCTGCTGGAGCGGTTCGGGCCACCGGCTCCGATTCGCAAGGCCGGACGGCGGCGGATGGTCACGCTGTTACGGCCGGAGGCCCCCCACGGATGGCCGATCGTCTGGTCGAGGACATCTTCACCGCGCTGGGCGTCAGGACCGGCGCCCGGATCCTGATCGAGGTCGGGGACGGCAGCACCTTCCCGACCGCAGGCCACCTCGCCGCCTACGCCCCGACGACACCTTCTACGAATCGCGACCTACCGCAGGGCATGAGATCGCTCACGAGTCGCGCTGAATGGTCGTTGAGAGGGGCGACTCGCAGTCGAAATCGAAGGTCTCTACGGCGGCGTCGGCCGGGAAGTCTGGGTGGTCGCGCCAGATTCCGGCCAAGGCGGCCAGCAGGTTCCACGAGGCGGCAGCAAGCACCTCCGTCTCTCCTGCATGCTCAGCCGGAGAGTTTCGGTGGAAGATCACCGCCGCGATCTGTTTGTGTGCGGCCAGGCGCAGGGCTGCGGCCGTGCGACGGGCTTCGCCTTGAAGCGGAGCCGAGTCGGGGATGCGTGCCGACACAAAGCCGACCAGCCGTGCCACCTGGTCATCAGTGATCCGTTCCACGCTTACCCCCTGCAGTCGGCAACCCTATTCGCCTGCGAAGGCACCAACTGTCGCACAGCGCCGACACAACCACGGGTGACCGGAGGCCCAAAGAGCTTGACCAAAGACATAGGGGCACCCCCGCGGGTGGTGCACGACCCGTAGCCATCTTCCGCAAGAGGTCAGGAGCCGTAGTCACTCAATTAGTCGCTCAGAGCACCGAAGGCCATGATCCGCGGGAGCGGATCATGGCCTTGACGTGGGTGGGCGCGGCAGGTTTCGAACCTGCGGCCACTCGCTTGTAAGGCGAGTGCTCTACCCCTGAGCTACGCGCCCGCGTTGCCGGGAAAGCGTACCTGGTTCTTGGGGGCGATCGCGAAGCGGCAGGGTCAGGAGGGCAGGTGGATCCAGACGCCCTCGGGTTCGGTGTAGGCGTCCAGGGCGTAGGGGCCCCATCTCGCGGCCCCAGCCGCTGGACTTGAAGCCGCCCCAGGGGGCGGCTGGGTCGGGCTGTAGAGGTGGCGGGACGAGACGTAATGCGCGGCGGCGATGGTGTCCGGGGACAGGTCGGGGTCGTCCAGGTGGCGCTCGATGTAGGCGCGGACGCGCAGCGTCAGGGTGCGGCGCCGCGCGTCCGGCGCGGGGGCGTCGAGGTGTTCGGCCAGCAGGGTGGCCAGGAGGTCGACGATGTTGTCGCCGAGCCGGAAGCCTTGATCGCCGATCTCGTCGAGGCGTCCGGCGAGCTGGACGAGGAGCGCCGACAGCAAGGCGCCGACGCCTCGGCGGCCGGAGACGCGGGTGGCGGTGATCCCGGCGACGGCCTCCTCCGGCAGGTGCAGCAGGCGGCGCGGGAGCATGAGGACGAGCTGCCGGTAGGGGTCGTCGAACGCCAGCGTGTAGGGGCGGGCGGTGTCGGTGACCGTGAGCGCGCCCAGCTCGGCGCAGCGCATGCGGCCGTCGAAGCGCTCGGGACGGGAGGTCTCCGTGCGCAGCGGCACGAACGCGTCCGTCACGGCGGACCGCCAGTGGTCGAACCGGTCGGCGGCCGGGAGGTCCGATGTCGCGATGAGCGCGGACATGCGCGTTTCCCCAGATCAGGCTTCTGCCGTCCACATGGTGCCCCGTCCGGGCCGGGCGCGCCGGTCCCGGACGGGGCGGCGGCTCAGGTCATGGCCTCGCGGACGAGGTGGGTGTCGGTGAACTGCTCGAAGCCGGTGATCAGCCCGTCCTCCACCCGCCACACGTGGACGAACCGGACGCGCATCCCCTTGCCGGTCGCGCGGTGGGTGCCCGAGTAGTGGCCGATCGCGACGACGGTCCCGTCGCCGCCGTCGACCAGTTCGTCGGGGTCGGCGCGGAAGCCCTTCCAGTCCGCACCGAGGCGGCCGAAGACCCCGGCCTTGATGGCGTCCGTCCCGACGTAGGTGCCCGCGTAGGGGAACCCGGCCATCTCGGTCCATGCCACGTTCTCGGCGAACTTCTCGACCATGCCGGCCAGGTCGCCGCGTTCCGAGGCCGCGTAGTGGGCCTTGACGATGTCGTACGCCTCGCTCATGTGCCGTCCTCCCGGTGTCAAGGAGCAAGTCCAGCGTCTCAGAGTGCCGTGGTTCTTTGCTCTGCCCGAACAGTGCTTGTCCGTCGCGGCCGGTCAGGACGCCGGGGCGAGGTGGTTTGCGGCCGGCGAGCCCGCGGGGCCCGCGCCCACCACGATGACGTCGTGCGTCACAGGTGCCGGCCGAACCAGTCGGCGGCCTGCGCGGTGACCTCTTCGAGGGCTCCGGGCTCCTCGAACAGGTGGCCCGCCCCGGAGATCACGTGCACCTCGGACGAGGCGAGGCTGCGGTGCGCCCGCTCGTTCAGCTCCAGGACCTCGGTGTCGCGCCCGCCGACGATCAGCAGGACGGGGGCCCGGACCCGCGCGAGGGACGGGCCCGCCAGGTCGGGGCGCCCGCCGCGGGAGACGACCGCGGCGACGCGGGGACGGGCCGCGGCGGCGCCGAGCGCGGCGGCCGCGCCGGTGCTCGCCCCGAACAGGCCGATGGGGAGGCCCGCCGTGTGGGGGGCGGATTCGAGCCCTTCGGCGAGGCCGTCGACCGCGCCGACGAGGCGGCGCGTGAGCAGGTCGATGTCGAAGCGGAGGGCGGCGGTGAGCCGGTCGGCCTCTTCCTCGGGCTCGGTGAGCAGGTCGATGAGGAGCGTCCCGAGGCCGGCGGCGTTGAGGCCGGCGGCGACCGCGCGGTTGCGGGGGCTGTGCCGCGAGCTGCCGCTGCCGTGCGCGAAAAGGACGACGCCCCGCGCGCCGTCCGGTATGTCCAGGTCGCCCGCCAGCTCGGCGTCGGGCAGCCCCAGCGTGATCATGTGTTGGGCGGCTCGGCGCTGATGTCGGCGAGGGCCGAGCGCTCGTCGCGCTGGACGGCGAGGTCGCCGATGGACACCATGCCGATCGGGCGGTCGCCGTCGACGACCGGGAGCCGGCGGACGGTGTGCGCCCGCATCAGCCGCACGGCCTCGTCGGCGTCCGCCCCGGGCCCGACCGTGATCAGGTTGGTGCTGCAGATCTCGGCGACGGCCGTGCGGGACATGTCCCGGTGCTCGGCCACGGCGCGGACGACGATGTCGCGGTCGGTGACCAGGCCGCGGAGCCGCCCCTCGTGGACCACCAGGACGTCGCCGATGCCGTGCCGGCGCATGAGATCCCCGACCTCGACCAGGGTCGTGTCCGGGGACACCGCCACGGGCGCGGGCGTCATGACTTCGTTCACCTTCTGGCCCATGCGAGACCTCCCTCGGTGGCTCGCGTACCCAGCGGCGGACGGGATATGTCTGGCCGCGGCAGGTCTAGGCGGGCGAGTCGGGGCCCTCCCGCTCGGCGAGGAAACGCTCGAACTGCGCGCCGAGCTCGTCGGCGGTCGGCATGTCCTGCGACTCGGCCAGCAGGTTGTCGCGCTCGGCGGCGCCCGCGAACGCGTCGTACTGCTGCTCCAGCGCCCGCACGACCTTCTCGACCTCGTCGTTGCCGTCGACCTGCTCGGCGATGTCGGCGTCGGTGGCGGCGGCCGCCTCCCGCAGCCCGTCGACCGGCAGCACCAGCCCCGTCGCGGAGACGACGGCCTCCATCGCGGCGACCGCGGCGGCCGGGTAGGCGGACTGCGCCAGGTAGTGCGGGACGTGCACCGCGAACCCGACGGCGTCGTGGCCCGCCTCGCCGAGCCGCAGCTCCAGCAGCCCCGCGGCGCTGCCCGGCACCTGCACCTTGTCGAACCAGGAGTTGCGGGTGATCAGCTCGGGCCGGGTGGCGTGCGAGGTGGTGCCGACGGGGCGGGTGTGCGGGACGCCCATCGGGATGCCGTGGAAGCCGACGACCAGCCCGACGCCGAGCCGCTCCACCAGGTGCACGACGGACGCGGTGAAGCCCTCCCACAGCCGGTCGGGCTCCGGGCCGGACAGCATCAGGAACGGGCTGCCGACCTCGTCGTGCAGCAACCGGACGACCAGCTCGGGCGCCTCGTAGGCGGCCCAGTGGTCGCGGTCGAACGTCATCGGCGGGCGGCGCGCCCGGTAGTCGATCAGGGAGTCGACGTCGAAACGGGCGATGACGCGGTGCTCCAGCGCCTCCAGGAGGTTCTCCCGCACAAGCTGCCCGGTGGACCCCGCGTCCACGAAGCCGTCCAGGCTGTGCAGCAGCACCGGACCCGTCATCTCCGGCAGATCGGAGTCGAGCTCGTACAGATCCTCTGGGTTAAGCAACTTCTCCCCCACCTCTACATGTCCTCAGACAGACTATCCACTGCGGTGCGGCGGGTGCCGGGGCCTCCGGCACCCGCCGGGCGCGGGCGGTGGACGGCTCGGGTGGGGCGGCCGTCAGCGCAGGCGGGCCTCCTCGAAGACTCGGCTGGTCAGGAAGTCTTCGGGGTGCAGGGTGGTGAGGGCCTCGCGGTCCACCTCGCCCGGATGGGCCAGGAGGCGGTTGGCGTGGCGCAGGCGGGCGCGCTCTATCGCGTTGCGGACGGAGCGGGCGTTCGCGAAGCGGGGCCGGGCGCGGCGGCGGGCCAGGTAGTCGCGGAAGACGGGTTCGGTCTCGGGGGCGAGGGCGTAGCCCTCGCGGTCCATCATCAGGCGGCCGATGGCCTCCAGCTCGGCGGGCTCGTAGTCGGGGAAGTCGATGTGGTGGGCGATGCGGGAGCTCATGCCGGGATTGGAGGCGAAGAAGGAGTCCATGCGGTCCTTGTAGCCGGCGAGGACGACCACCAGGTCGTCGCGCTGGTTCTCCATGACCTGGAGGAGGATCTCGATGGCCTCCTGCCCGTAGTCGCGCTCGTTCTCGGCCCGGTACAGGTAGTACGCCTCGTCGATGAACAGGACGCCGCCCATGGCGCGCTTGAGGACCTCCTTGGTCTTCGGCGCGGTGTGGCCGACGTACTGGCCCACGAGGTCGTCGCGGGTGACGGAGACCAGGTGGCCGCGGCGGACGTAGCCGAGGCGGTGCAGGAGCTCGGCGAGCCGGACGGCCACGGACGTCTTGCCCGTCCCTGGGCTGCCGGTGAAGCACATGTGCAGGTTGGGGCGTCCCGACTCGATGCCGAACCGGGCCCGGACGCGGTCGACGAGTAGCAGCGCGGCGATCTCCCGGATGCGGGTCTTGACGGGGGCGAGGCCGACGAGTTCGGCGTCCAGGGCCGTGAGGACGGCGTCGACCTGGGAGTCGGCGCGCTCCTTGGCGAGGTCGACGCGGGCGCCGGCGGGGAGCGGCTCCGCCGCGGGAGCCTCCTGGGGATCCGCCGGGGAGCCGTTCTGCCGCATCCCGAAGCCCTGCCGCGTCCCGAAGCCCTGCCGCGTCTCCGGACCGGGGCGCTCGCTCAACGTCCCGCCCCGTAGCGGTCCCCCTCGGGACGGTCGAGGGCGTAGGGGTGCAGCGTGTAGCGGACGCGCCGGTCGGAGGTCTCGGTGCGGTCGAGCCGGAAGCCGGGCTCCTCGGCCGGACGCTGGACGATGAACGACAGCGCCGTCGTCTGCCGCCCGTAGCGGGCGTCGTAGGCGTTGAGCCGGACGTAGCGGTCCGGGTAGGCCTTGCGGCACTCGTTGACCTCGTACAGGACGCCGGCCGGGTCGGTGAGGTCGAACATCGGCAGGCCCCACATCTCCCAGTAGGAGTTGCGCGGGTGGGGGTCGTCGGTGAACTCGACCGAGCAGGGCCACCCCTGGTCCAGGGCGTAGGCGATCTGCTTGGCGATGTCGTCGTCGGTGAGGTCGGGCAGGGAGGAGAAGGTGCCTTGGGTGATCCGCATGTCACACGCTCACGGGGGTCGGGGCGGCGTCGGGGGTGTCGGTGGACTCGTAGGTGAAGGTGATGTCGCCCCAGGTGGACAGGGCGACGTCCAGCTCGCGGCTGTGCTTTGCGGCGGCGCGCAGGATGTCGGGGCCCTCGGCGAGGTAGTCGCGGCCCTCGTTGCGGGCCTTGATCATCGCCTCCAGTGCGACGCGGTTGGCGGCGGCCCCGGCGGCGATGCCCATCGGGTGGCCGATCGTCCCGCCGCCGAACTGCAGGATCGAGTCCTCGCCCAGGTAGTGCAGGAGCTGGTGCATCTGCCCGGCGTGGATGCCGCCGGACGCGACGGGCATCGTGCCCGGCATCGACGCCCACTCCTGGTCGAAGTACAGGCCCTTCACCGGGTCGGCCTCCACGCGGTCGAGGCGGAGGGTGTCGTAGTAGCCGCGGACGCTGTTGGGGTCGCCTTCGAGCTTGCCGACGACCGTCCCGGCGTGGATGTGGTCGACGCCCGCGAGGCGCATCCACTTGGCGATGACGCGGAAGTTCACGCCGTGGGTCTTCTGCCGCGTGTACGTGGAGTGGCCCGCGCGGTGCAGGTGCAGGATGACGCCGTTCCTTCGCGCCCACTTGGCCATCGACTGGATCGCCGTGTAGCCGACCGTGAGGTCGATCATCACGATGACGCTGCCGAGCTCCTTGGCGAACTCGGCGCGCTCGTACATGTCCTCCATCGTCGCGGCGGTGACGTTGAGGTAGTGGCCCTTGACCTCGCCCGTCGCGGCCTGCGCCCGGTTGACGCCCTCCATGCAGTACAGGAAGCGGTCGCGCCAGCGCATGAACGGCTGGGAGTTGATGTTCTCGTCGTCCTTGGTGAAGTCGAGGCCGCCGCGGAGGGCCTCGTAGACGACGCGCCCGTAGTTGCGGGCCGACAGGCCGAGCTTCGGCTTGACGGTCGCGCCCAGCAGGGGGCGGCCGAACTTGCCGAGGTGCTCGCGTTCCATGACGATGCCGTGCGCCGGGCCCTGGAACGTCTTCACGTAGTGGGCCGGGATCCGCATGTCCTCCAGGCGCAGCGCCTTCAGCGCCTTGAACCCGAAGACGTTCCCGATGATCGACGACGTCAGGTTCGCGATCGAGCCCTCCTCGAACAGGTCGAGGTCGTAGGCGATGGAGGCGATGAACTGGTCGCCCTGCCCGGGGACGGGCTCCACCTTGTAGCACTTGCCCTGGTAGTTCTCGTAGGAGGTGAGCCGGTCGGTCCACACGACCGTCCAGGTCGCGGTGGACGACTCGCCCGCGACGGCCGCGCCCGCCTCCTCCGGCGGCACGCCCTGCTGGGGCGTGATGCGGAAGGCGGCGAGGATGTCGCTGTCCTTCGGCTCGTAGTCCGGGCGCCAGTAGCCCATCTCCGCGTAGGGGATCACGCCCGCCGACCATCTGCCCGCGCTCATCGCCGCTCTCCTTCAGCCGAAGCCTGGATGTGGCGGGACGCGGCGCGCCGACCCGGTGGAGGACGGCATGTCCCAGGGGATCGGGGTGGAGCGCCGCGTCCCGGCCACGTGGAACCGTGACGCGTCCGAGAATCGCCTTCCGACACTTGCGATGTCCATCAAGTGTTCTACGGTGACCCTTAAGCATTCGCTTAAACGAGGAGGCCGGACGTGACGGAGGCGCGGCTGCGGGCGCTCGTCGCGCTCGCCGACACCGGGTCCGTGCGGTCGGCGGCGCGGCGGCTGTACGTGACCGAGTCGGCGGTGTCGGCGGCGGTCGCGGCGCTGACCCGGGAGCTCGGCGTCCCGCTCGTCTCGCGGGAGGGGCGGGGCGTCAGGCTGACCGGCGCGGGCGCGGTCTACGCCGGGTACGCGCGGCCGGTGGTCGGGCTGCTGGAGGAGGGGCGGGCGGCGGCGCGCGGCGCGGCCGACCCGGGGCGCGGGCCGCTGCGGCTGGCGGCGGTGACGACGGCCGCCGACCAGGTCCTGCCCGAGCTGCTGGCCTCGTTCCGGGCGCGCTGGCCGGACGTCGAGCTGGCCCTGGAGGTGGGGCCGCGCCGCCAGGTGTGGAGCAGCCTGGCCGCGCACGAGGCCGACCTCGTGCTGGCGGGCCGCCCGCCCGCCGGCGTCGCGGCGACCGTGCTGGCCAGGCGGCCGAACGAGCTGGTCGTCGTGGGCGCGCCGGAGCTCGCGGTGGGGTTCGCCCTGGCCCGCACGCCATGGGTGATGCGCGAGCCCGGGTCGGGGACGCGGGCGAGCGCGGACGCCTACCTGGCCGAGCGCGAGGCGGCGCCGCCGCGGCTCGTGCTCGGCTCCAACGGCGCCGTGATCGCGGGCGCGGCGGCCGGGCTCGGCGCGGCGCTGGTCTCGCGGGACGCCGTCGGCGCGGAGCTGGACACCGGGCGGCTCGTGGTGATCGACGCGCCGGGGATGCCGCTGGACCGGCCGTGGCACGCGGTTGCGGGCGCGGCGCCGACCGCGACGACGCTGCTGTTCGTCCGGCACCTGCTGGAGGCGCCCGGCTGGCGGCCCGCTGCGGCTACGGCCCCCCAGTGATCACGGCAGGCTCCACAGTGATCACGGCAGACTCCACAGGGATACCGACAGCAGGGCCAGGCTGACGGCGATCAGGATCATCGCGGCCGACCGACCGCCCTCGCCGGACGGGGCGGCGCTCCGGCGCGTCAGCAGGACCACGAAGCTCAGGAGGAAGCCCGCGGCGACGACGTCCATCGCCACGGCGAGCCCCGTCATACCCCCACCATCCGCATCATCGGAGCAACCCTAGAGGAGCACGGCCCTTCGCAGGTGCGGTCTTCACAACGCGGTCTTCACCACACCGTCTTCACAACACCGTCCTCACAGTGCGGTCCCTCACATCGGCGCTGCGGCGCGCATGAACGGCCCCGATCGCGTCAGAATCGTGTTCGGAACCGTGAAAGGGGCCTTCATGACCGCCGACCGCCCGTACGACGTCGTCCTGTTCGGCGCCACCGGCTTCACCGGCGCCCTCACCGCCGAGTACCTCGCCCGGCACGCCGATCCCGGCACGCGCTGGGCGCTGGCGGGGCGCAACCAGGCGAAGCTGGCGGCCGTGCGCGACCGGCTGACCGAGCTGGACCCGGCGTGCGCCGAGCTGCCGCTGCTGCACGCCGACACCACAGACGCGGCGTCGATCGAGCAGATCGCGGAGTCGGCGCGGGTCGTCATCACGACGGTCGGCCCCTACGTGAAGTACGGCGAGCCCCTGGTGGCGGCGTGCGCGCGCGCCGGGACGGACTACGTCGACCTCACCGGCGAGCCCACGTTCGTCGACCGGATGTACGTGAAGTACCACGACGCCGCGGTGCGCAGCGGGGCCCGCATCGTGCACGCCTGCGGGTTCGACTCCATCCCGCACGACCTCGGCGTGTACTTCACGGTCAAGCAGCTCCCGGAGGGTGTCCCCCTGCACGTCGAGGGGTTCCTGCGGGTGCGCGGGGACGCTTCGGGCGGCACCCTCCACTCGGCCGTCGGCATCTTCGGCGACGCCGCCGGCATGGTGCGCGCCGAGCGCGAGCGCCGCAAGGTGGAGGAGCCTCCCGCCGGGCGCAGCGTGCGGATCTCGCGGCGCCCGGCGCCGAAGGCCCGTGTCGGGGGCGGCTGGACGCTGCCGCTGCCCACCATCGACCCGCAGATCGTGGTCCGGTCGGCCGCGGCCCTCGACCGGTACGGCCCCGACTTCTCCTACGGCCACTACGTCGCGGTCAAGCGGCTCGCCACCGCGGCGGGGATGGCGGCGGGCTCGGGCGCCCTGCTCGCCCTCGCCGCGCTCCCCCCGACCCGCAGCCTCCTGCTGCGGCTCCGCGCGCCCGGCGACGGGCCGTCCGAGGAGCGGCGCGCCCGCAACTGGTTCAGCGTGAAGTTCGTCGGGGAGGGCGGCGGGAGGCGCGTCGTGACCGAGGTCGCGGGCGGCGACCCCGGGTACACCGAGACGGCGAAGATGCTCGCCGAGTCGGCGCTGTGCCTCGCCCACGACGACCTGCCCGCGACGTCCGGGCAGGTCACGACGGCCGCCGCGATGGGCGACGCGCTGGTCGACCGGCTCGTCAAGGCCGGGATCACCTTCCGCGTCCTCGACGCGGGCTGAGCACCGGCCCCTCAGAGACGGCGCGGCCTCAGAGACGGCGCGGCCTCAGAGACGGCGCGGCCCCAGAGACGGCGTGATCTCAGGGACGGCCGCGGCCGGGGATGGGGATGACGGCCTCGACGGTCGTCCCGACGCCGGGGCGGCTCGTGACCGCGACCCGCCCGCCGAGCAGTTCGGCCCGCTCCCGCATGCCGCGCAGCCCGTAGGAGTCGGGGCGGCGTCCCCGGCCGCCCCGCGCGAGGACGTCCCGCATCGAGAAGCCGCACCCGTCGTCGGCCACCTCCAGCCGGACCCGGTCGCTGGAGTGCTCCAGCAGCAGGTCGACGCGGCTCGCCGACGCGTGCCGCAGGCTGTTGCCGACCGCCTCCTGCGCGATCCGGTACAGCGCGGTCTGGACGTGGTCGGGCAGCTCGTCCTCCAGTTCGCCCTCGACGGTCACCGTCACGTCGAGCGCGCCCCGCGCGGCGGAGCCGTCCCCGGCCTCCCGGGCCAGGGTGGCGAGGGCCGCCGACAGGCCGAGGTCGTCCAGGACGGGCGGGCGCAGCCCCCCGATCGCCGCGCGGGTCTCGGCCGCCGCCAGCTCGCACAGCCGGCGCGCCATCATGATCTGCGCCAGCCCCTCGGGATGGTGCTCGGGCAGCGCCCGCTCGGCCGCCGACAGGTGGAAGCCGAGGCTGGCGAGCCGCTGGGCGATGCCGTCGTGGATCTCCCGGCTCAGCCGCGACCGCTCGGCCTCCTGCGCCTCCACGGCCCGCTCGGCGAACCGCTCGGCCGCGTGCTCGCGCTCGCGCGCGGTCCGCAGCCGCCGGCACGACGACAGCACCGGGGCGAACAGCCCCGCGAGCGCGGTGGCGAGCGCGACGTCGTCGGGCGGGCACGGCCCGGCGGACCGGACGTCCACGACGGCGATCACGATGCCGTCGCCGTGCACGGGGATCGCGGCGCCCCGCCCGTCCGGGTGGGCGCGGGCGCGGCCGTGGGCGGCGACCCGGCCGACCTCGCCCTCCCCCAGCGGGACGGGCGCGCCCCGCCATTCCAGGACGCGCTCCTCGTCGTCCAGGACGTACACGTCGCAGAACGTCAGCGCCCGCGCGGACCGCACGACGAGTTCGGCCAGCTTCTCGGCCATCTGCGGCAGCTCGCGGTCGGAGCAGGCCACGCCCGCGACGCGCACGAGCAGGTCGCTCCCGCGCCCGGCGAGCAGTTCGAGCGGCCGCGGGCCGGTCACCGGAACAGCCCCTCGCGCAGCGCGACGGCGATCGCCGCCGACCGGTCGGCCACCTCCAGCTTGCGGTACAGGGCGCGCAGGTGGCTCTTGACCGTCTCCTCGCTGAGCACGAGGCGCGCGGCGATCGCCTTGTTCGACAGGCCCCCCACCAGCAGCGACAGCACCTCGCTCTCGCGCTGGGTGAGGCCGCGGTTGGCGCCCGGCCAGAACTCGCCCCGGGTCAGCCGCGCCGCGGTCACCGCCATCCGACCGGCGAGCGTCGGGTCGATGACCGTCTCGCCCTGCGCCACCTCCTCCAGCCGCCGGACCAGCTCCGGCCCGTCGACCCGCTTGAGCAGGTAGCCGCCCGCCCCCGCGCGCAGCGCCTCGAAGACGTACTGCTCGTCGTCGTACACCGACAGGAACACCACGCGGGCCTCCGGGACGCGCCCGGTGATAAGGCGGCACAGGTCGAGGCCGCTCTCGGGGCCGAGCCGCACGTCCAGCAGGACGACGTCCGGGCGCAGCGCGGTGACCAGCCGGGCCGCCTCGTCCCCCGTCCCCGCCTGCCCGACGACGCGCACCCGGCCGGAGAACCCGGCCAGCATCGCGGTCAGCCCGGCGAGGATCATCTCGTGGTCGTCGACCAGGACGACGCGTACGGGGACACCCATCCCGGCACGATAACAACCAAAGCTACTCACCAGTAGCCCCCTGTCGGGACGGGCCACCCGCGGTTTCACCCCCGCTCTCCCCTGAATGGGGGACGAGCCGCCGCGCCGACCGGCCTACGCTGCACAGCGAAAACCGGATTCCGCAGGACGGAGGAGTCAGTGCCCCATCGGATCGTGCATATGCTCCGGGCGCGCGGGTCGGGCCGCCGCCCCGTCATGCTCGCCATCGCGGGGGACAGCGCGGCGGGCAAGACCACCCTGACCAGGGGGCTTGTGCGGTGCCTGGGGGCGGACCGGATGACGGCGGTCTGCGTGGACGACTACCACCGCTACGACCGCGCCGAGCGGGCCGGGAAGCCGTTCACGGCCCTGCACCCCGACTGCAACCACATCGACATCATGGAGCAGCACCTCCAGCTGCTGTCGATGGGCGAGCCGATCCTGAAGCCGGTCTACGACCACGCGACCGGCGGGCTCGTCCGGCCGGAACTGGTCGAGCCCCGCGACTTCGTGATCGTCGAGGGGCTGCTCCCGCTGCACACGCGGCTCGCGCGGGCCTGCTTCGACATCACCGTCTACCTCGACCCGCCCGAGCCGCTGCGCCACTCCTGGAAGGTCAGGCGCGACTGCGACAAGCGCGGCTACAGCCCCGAGCAGGTGAAGGCGGAGCTGGCGCGCCGCGAGCCCGAGAGCGCCGCCTACATCCGCCCGCAGCGCAAGCACGCCGACATCGTCGTCCGGTTCGCGCCCGTCGCCGGGCGCCTCGACCCGCCCGGCACCCCGCTGTCGGCCGAGCTGCTGCTGCGCCCCACCATCGACCACCCCGAGCTCGCCGACGTCCTGGAGAGCGGGCCCGGCGACACCGGGACCGCCCTGCACCTGCGCCTCCACCGCGACACCGACGGCCGCCCCGTGGACGCGCTGCACGTCCACGGCTACGTCTCGCCGGAGGAGTCGCAGGTGGTCAAGAAGGCCATCTGGGAGCGCCTGGGCCCCCGGGCCGGCACCGCCCTGCCCGACCCGGACGCCCTCGGCCGCATCGGCGACACCGGCACCAGCGACCCGCTCGCCATCACCCAGTTGCTGCTGCTGTACCACCTGCTGGACGCCGACCAGCGCCAAGCAGCATGAGCGCAGCGAACGAGGGGTGTGGGGGGCGCCCCCACAAGAGACGCACATGAGACTCCGCGTGCGTGCGGGGAGGCCCCGGGGCCTGGACCTGTGCCCCGGGCCGCACGCCCGCGGCAGCCGGGAGGGCACCCTCAGCGGGCGCGAGGGGCGTCCTCCCGGCCCCTACAGCTCGTGCCAGGGGATCTCGGGGCGGTGGGTGGCGACGACCGCCAGCGACTGGCCGCCGCGGATCCTCTCGTCGGGGGCGGGCGCCAGGCGGAAGCGGGCGTCCGGACGGTGCGAGTCGCCCACCGCGAGGAGCGTGCTCCCCCGGCGCAGCAGGGAGATCGCCACGTCCAGGCGGGCCCACTCGCCGGCGTCCTCGGGGATGTCCACGCGGTAGAGGGTGCCGTCGCTGTCGAGCGTGCTGGCCAGGTTGTGGTAGATCGCGGCGATGCCCGGGTTGCGGATCGCGACCGCGGTCACCGCGGGATCGTCGATGTCGACCGGCTCGATGTTCTCGCCGACCAGCCGGAGGGCCTCGGTGATCTCGGCCCGCCGGCCGCCGTCGCGCACCCCCGCCAGCAGGTGGACGGCCGGGTCGCCGTTGCGCCGCAGGTAGGCCTCGACGGTCAGCATCACCCGCACCGTCTCGTCGTCGGTGCGGCCGACCACCAGGACCGTCCGCGCCTGCTCCAGGCACGCCCGCTCGAAGGCGGTGTCGTCGAACGCGACGACGTCGTACAGCTCCGGGTCGGGGTTCTCCCCCGCCAGCTCGCCCGGCCAGAAGACGGTCACGACCGGCGTCTTCGCGAACTGCGGGTCGCCGCGCAGCTGGCGGATGATGGCGACCAGCCCGTCCCGCTCGTAACCGACGATCACGATGTGCCGCCGCCGGTGCAGCCGCGCCTGGCCGTTGGCCCTCATCATGCGTCCCTTCCCCATCCAGAGCGTCAGCTCGGCGAACATCACCAGCCCGGCGGTGAGCCCGGCGACCATGATGAGCACGCCGCCGACCCGGCCGCCGACCGTGGTCGGGGACAGATCGCCGTAGCCGGTGGTCGTGCCGCTGACCAGGAAGTACCAGATGTACTGGTGGGGCTTCTTGATGTCGGCGCCCGGTTCCTCGAACACCGCGATGAGCAGCCAGCCCACCGCGAAGGCCGTGAGGAGGACGAGCGCGGGCGCGCGCCACGTCCGCCCGGTGATCCGGTGCACCAGGCGCATCAGCACGATCGGCATTCGCGAAGCGTGGCATCGGGCAAAATGCCGCGTCAAGCCCGATATGCCCGGTGAAGGGCCAGGTCAGGCCACGTCGGATCCTCCGTCCGGCGGGACGGCGCGCCCCTCAGGCGGCCGGGCCTCGTTTCAGGACGCGCGACAGCGCCGCCGCGACCTCCTCGGAGAGGCCGCCGTCGGCGGGAGGCTGGGCGCCCGAATGCACGAGATCGGCCGTGCCCGGCTCGTCCCGGACGGCGTCACGGGTGTGGCCGCAGTCGCGGCACTCCACCTCGCCGAGCCGGCACACCAGCGCGGCCGAGCCGCACTCCGAGCAGCGGTCCAGGGCGTCCGCCCAGTCGTGGACGGCCTGACACCGGGGGCAGATCAGGACCTGGTGGTCCGCCCGGACCCCGCGCTTCCACGGGCTCGCGCCGCGCACGGGGTCGGTCTGCCGCGCCCCGCAGCGGAAGCAGGGCATCACACCTCCAGGGGTGCGGGGGCCGGTTCCGGCCACCCGGTCCCGAGGGCCGTGAGGTGTGCCGGAACCGGTCCGTTCAGCTCAGAGCCCGGCGAGCGCCTTGCGGTACTCGTCGATGTCGCGTGCGTCCGGGATCGCGTTCACGACCTTCCAGCGGACCACGCCCTCGGTGTCGATGATGAAGGTGCCGCGCAGCGCCACGCCCTTGGCCTCGTCGAACACGCCGTAGCGCTGCGCCGTCCCGCCGTGCGGCCAGAAGTCGGCCAGCAGCGGGAAGCTGAAGCCCTCCTGGTCGGACCAGGCCCGCAGCGCGAACATCGAGTCGACCGAGACCGCGAGCACCTGCACGTCGGCGCCGGCCCCCGCGACGAGGCTCGACAGCTCGTCGCGCAGCGCGCACAGCTCTCCCGTGCAGACGCCGCTGAACGCCAGCGGATAGAACACCAGCATCACGTTCTTGCCGCCGCGGAAGTCCGACAGCTTCACCGGCGCGCCGTGCTGGTCCTTCAGTTCGAAGTCCGGCGCGGCGTCGCCTACGTTGACCGACAAATCGTCTCCAGCCCCGGCTCTACTTGTGGCCCTTGGGTGCGACGAGCCGCGTGCCGGACCACTCCCTGGCGGCGCTGACGCTGCTGGTCTGCGAGAGGCCGGCGGTCTGCGCGGCCTCGCCGATGTCGCTCGGCTCGACGTGCCCGTCGCGGCCCGCCTTCGGCGTCAGCAGCCAGATGTTGCCGCCCCCGGTCAGCGGGATCATGGCATCGGTCAGGCCCTCGAACAGGTCACCGTCCTCCTCGCGCCACCACAGCAGCACGATGTCGACCACGTCCTCGTAGTCCTCGTCGACCAGCTCGTTCCCCGTGAGCTCCTCGACGGAGCGGCGGAGCTCCTCGTCGACGTCCTCGTCGTAGCCGATCTCCTGCACCACCTGGCCCGCCTTCAGGCCGAGCCGTTCGGCCAGGCTGCGCTCAGACTGCGCCTGACCCGCGGTCGCGCTCACGAAAGTCCTCCCATTGTCGTCAGTCCGCACGGTCCGTGCCCGTATGGCTCTCGGCCCCCCGGGACGGGTGGCCCGTCCGCACCTGTGCGGTGTTTGCCGGACAGTCCACACAAGTGTGGGCCCCTTGCGCAAGTGTCTTCCCGGCTTTTGGTGGCCCCATTGGCCCGATTACGAAGATCCCCGTCACAGGACGCCCACCCACGGTGACCCCCGGAGGGTTCGCGCTGCTCATTCCCGCACTGCGAAGGAGACGCCCCTCCACAGCTCCAACGCTACTCATCTCTGCTCCTTGTGGGGGGACGACCCCCCACACCCCCGGTTCGCTGCGCTCATCCTTTGAGAAACGACAACCTGACCTGCCTGTCGGGGTTGTCGACGTTGAGGTCGACCAGCGCCACGGACTGCCACGTCCCCAGCGCGAGCCGCCCGCCGACGACCGGCAGGGTCGCGAACGGCGGCACGAGCGCGGGCATGACGTGCGAGCGCCCGTGCCCCCGCGATCCGTGCGCGTGCCGCCAGCGGTCGTCCGCGGGCAGCAGGTCGCCCAGGGCCGCCAGCAGGTCGTCGTCGCTGCCGGAGCCCAGCTCGATGATCGCCACACCCGCGGTGGCGTGCGGAACGAAGACGTGCAGCAGCCCGTCGCCGCCCGCCGAGGCGGCGAAGCGCTCGCATTCCGCCGTGATGTCGTGCACGGCCTCGCCGGTACCGGTGGCCACCCGGACCACGGTGCTCTCCATGGTCCCGTGTCTACCCCATCCGCGGCCCCGGACGCATCCGCGCCCGGACGGATCCGCGGCCGGCGGCGCGCACCTAGCGGGACGCCTTCGCGCGCGGCTCGATGACCGCGTCGGGCCCCGGGTACACCAGCCCCTCGTGGCCGTCGTCGAAGCGGACCAGGAAGGGCGGGCCGCCGTCCGGGCCCCGCACCTCGATGATCTCGCCGGTCCGGTCGGGCTGCCCCACCACGTTGCCGTGCACGTGAAGCCGGTCTCCGGTCTTTCCGTTCATCCTTCCACCCCCAAGCTCGCCGGCCCGCCGCCGGGACGGACCGCGCCGGGCATGTGAGCGCTCGTTCGCTCCCCGCCTCATACGTTCCCCGCCCTCCGCCGGAGGGAATCTCCCGGCCGAGTGAAAAAGGCGGTTCCGGCCGGGTCGGTCCCCGTCCTGACCGGGGAGGATGGTTACTGATTGGTAGAGATGCGTTAGCCGTGATAACCGGCGACGATGGATCACATACCAAGGCGACGAACAGTCTGCCGGGACCGGCGGCCTCCCGCGCGGCGGCCCAGGTCTGACCTGCACAGACGGTAAGGACAGAGGGGACCCCGTGGCTTCCGGACGTCAACGCTTTTCGATCATCAGCGACGGGCTGCCGAGCCAGCTGCCCGACATCAACCCGGACGAGACCCGGGAGTGGCTGGAGTCGCTGGACACGGTCATCAAGACCGAGGGCCGCGGCAGGGCGCGCTACGTGATGCTGCGGCTCCTGGAGAGGGCGCGCGAACTCCAGGTCGGGGTGCCCGGCCTGCGCAGCACCGACTTCATCAACACGATCCCGCCGGAGTCGGAGCCCTGGTTCCCCGGCGACGAGCACGTGGAGCGGCGCATCCGCGCCTACATCCGATGGAACGCCGCGATCATGGTGTCGCGGGCGAACCGCCCCGAACTCGGCGTCGGCGGCCACATCGCGACCTACGCCTCCGCCGCCTCGCTCTACGAGGTCGGGTTCAACCACTTCTTCCGCGGCAAGGACCACGGCGAGTCCGGCGACCAGGTGTTCATCCAGGGCCACGCCGCTCCCGGCATCTACGCGCGCGCGTTCCTCGAAGGACGGCTGCCCGAGGAGAAGCTCGACGGGTTCCGGCAGGAGCACTCGCACCCCGGCGGCGGCCTGTCGTCCTACCCGCACCCGCGGCTCATGCCGGACTTCTGGGAGTTCCCCACGGTGTCCATGGGCCTGACCGCGATCGACTCGGTGTACCAGGCCCGGTTCAACCGGTACCTGTACAACCGCAAGATCAAGGACACGTCCCGCTCGCACGTGTGGGCGTTCCTCGGCGACGGCGAGATGGGCGAGCCGGAGTCGCTCGGCGCGATCGGCCTGGCCGCCCGCGAGGAGCTCGACAACCTCACCTTCGTCGTCAACTGCAACCTCCAGCAGCTCGACGGCCCGGTGCGCGGCAACGGGAAGATCATCCAGGAGCTGGAGTCGTTCTTCCGCGGCGCCGGCTGGAACGTCATCAAGGTCATCTGGGGCCGCGACTGGGACCCGCTGCTCGCGCAGGACGTCGACGGCGTCCTGGTCAACCAGATGAACACGACGCCCGACGGCCAGTTCCAGACGTTCTCCGTCGAGTCCGGCGAGTACATCCGGGAGAAGTTCTTCGGCGACGACCCGCGGCTGCGCAAGATCGTCCAGCATCTGTCGGACGACGACCTGCGCAAGCTGTCGCGCGGCGGGCACGACTACCGCAAGGTGTACGCGGCGTTCAAGTCGGCCCGCGAGCACGTCGGGCAGCCGACCGTGATCCTCGCGCACACCATCAAGGGCTGGACGCTCGGCTCGGACTTCGAGGCCCGCAACGCCACCCACCAGATGAAGAAGCTCACCAAGGCCGAGCTGAAGGAGTTCCGGGACCGCCTCTACCTGGACATCCCCGACTCGGCGCTGGAGCAGCCGCTGCCGCCGTACTACCACCCCGGCGAGGACTCCGAAGAGATCCAGTACATGCGCGAGCGCCGCGCGGCCCTCGGCGGGTTCCTGCCGAAGCGGGTCGTGCGGGCCAAGACGCTCAAGCTGCCGGGCGACCCCGTCTACAGCGAGCTGAGGAAGGGGTCCGGCAAGCAGAACATCGCGACGACCATGGCGTTCGTCCGGCTGCTCAAGGACCTGATCAAGGACGAGAACATCGGCGCCCGGTTCGTACCGATCGCGCCGGACGAGTACCGCACGTTCGGCATGGACTCGCTCTTCCCCACGTCCAAGATCTACTCGCCGCACGGGCAGACCTACGACGCCGTGGACCGCAAGCTGCTGCTGTCGTACAAGGAGGCCGAAAGCGGCCAGATGCTCCACGAGGGCATCAGCGAGGCGGGGTCGATGGCCTCCACCATCGCGGCGGCCACCGCCTACGCCACCCACGGCGAGCACATGATCCCGGTCTACATCTTCTACTCGATGTTCGGGTTCCAGCGGACCGGCGACCAGATGTGGGCGCTCGGCGACCAGATGGGCCGGGGGTTCCTGCTCGGCGCCACCGCCGGCCGCACGACGCTCACCGGTGAGGGCCTCCAGCACGCCGACGGCCACTCCCCGCTGCTCGCGGCGTCCAACCCCGCGTGCGTCCACTACGACCCGACGTGGGCGTTCGAGCTGGCCCACATCGTGAAGGACGCGCTGCGGCGCATGTACGGGTCGTCCGAGGAGCACCCCCACGGCGAGGACATCTTCTACTACCTCACCGTCTACAACGAGCCCTATCAGCAGCCCGCCGAGCCCGAGAACCTCGACGTCGACGGGCTCCTCAAGGGCCTGTACCGGCACAAGGCGGCCCCGGAGGTCGCCTCCGGGAACGGCGAGGCGCCCCGGGCGCAGATCCTCGCCTCCGGCGTCGGCGGCCGGTGGGCCCTCGAAGCGCAGCGGCTGCTCGCCGAGGACTGGGGCGTCGCCGCGGACGTGTGGTCGGCCACGTCGTGGAACGAGCTGGCCCGCGAGGCCCGCGAGTGCGACGACTGGAACCTGCTGAACCCCGACGCCGACCAGCGCGTCCCGTACGTCAGCCGGGTCCTCGACAACGTCGCCGGGCCGATCGTCGCGGTGTCGGACTACATGCGCGCCGTGCCCGACCAGATCGCGCCGTGGGTGCACGGCGACTACACCTCGCTCGGCACGGACGGGTTCGGGTTCTCCGACACCCGCGCCGCCGCCCGGCGGTTCTTCCACGTGGACGCCGCGTCGATCGTCCTCGCGGTGCTCACCCGCCTCGCCCGCCACGGCGAGATCAAGCCGGAGACCCTGACGGAGGCGATCCGGCGCTACCAGCTGAACGCCGAGGTCAGCGACGTCTTCGCGGGCGGCGTCGGCAGCGCCGAGAGCAACACCGGCGGCGACGCCTGAGCCCGGTGATCGCGGAGGTGTAGGCCGCGATCACCGGCTCGCGCGCGAAGGGCCCCTGGGTTCGCTCCCCGGGGCCCTTCCGCGTCCGGCGTCAGGACGACGCGGGCGTGAAGACGCCGAAGGTGTTGCCGGACGGGTCCTGCAGGTACGCGAACTTGAGGCCGTTGCCCGTGCTCAGCGGCGGCATGGCGACCTTGCCGCCGGACTTCACGGTCTGGTCGCAGGCGGCGTCGACGTCCTCCACGAGGACCAGGAACATCGCGTGGTTGCGGGACGCGTCCGGCTCGTGGGAGATGCCGCCGGACGGCACGTCGGAGCCCGGGTAGCTGACCAGGTCGTAGCCGTCGCCGTCGGGGTCGAGCGCGAACTTCCAGCCGAACATGTCGCCGTAGAAGCGGCGGGCCTCCTCCGGCGCGTCGGTGCCCACCTGGAACCACGTGACGGTGTTGAACGCGGGAACGGTCATTGGTCTCCTCCTTCAAACGCTGCTGCCCTCAGCGTGGAAGAGGCCCGCGACAGCCCCCTGTCGGAGTTTTCAGAAGACTTCGCGAACCGGAACTCCGCCCACACCACCGTGCGGTCGCCGTCCGCCCGGTACCCCCAGCGGTCGGAGAGGGCTTCGACGACCCGCATCCCGCGCCCGCTCTCGGACCCGTCCTCCGCCTTCACGCGGGGGCGTCTGCCGTCCGCCCCGTCGTCGGCGACCTCCAGGCGGTGAACGCCGTCCCCCACCAGCAGGCTCACCGTGACCCAGCCGCCGTCACCCGAGGCCGTGTGGGCGATGGCGTTGCAGACGGTCTCGCTCCCGACCGTCATCAGATCGTCCAGAACGGGATGCCCAGGGGGCAGCATGTCCCGCAGAAATCGCCGCGCGTTCCGGACCGACCGGTGGACGCCCGGCAGCGTCACCGCGCCGAGCACGACGAGTTCGCCGCTCATCACCCTGCCGCCCACGACACTCCACGCCGGGCCGAAGTGGGCGGCGCCTCCCGTCTCGGCGGGGTCCTTCTCGTCTCGGGCGCTCCCATCGTGCGCCTCCCTTCGATTCGGAGTCGCCCGCCACACTCACCGCCCGAAGCCCTCGTGTCCTGGCGCCTGAACGTTCTCCGACTGAACGTTCAATCGGCCGTCATTCCGTGAACGGATCGCCACACTCGGTGACACCCTTGAAAGATGCCTTCCGGGAACGCCCCCACCGTTCGCCAGCGCCGGATCGGCTCGGCGCTCCGCAAAGCCCGCGACCACCACAACCTGACCGTCGCCACCGTGGCCCGCCGCTTCGGCCGCTCCCAGGGCTGGATGAGCATGGTCGAGAACGGCCTCCAGGCCATCGCCCCCGAAGAACTCAGCGACTTACTCGACCTCTACGAGATCGAAGACGGCCCCCTCCGCGAATCCCTCCTCCACCTCGCCACCCACACGCCAGGTAAGTGGGTGCGGGAACGAGAGGGCCGCATCTCCGCCGCTGCCCTCGACCTGGCCAGCTTGGAAGAGGACGCCGCAGAGATCCGCACCTTCCAGCCCTGCATCGTCCCCGGGCTCCTCCAGATCCCCGACTACACCCGTGAACTCATTACCGCAGGACCTATCAAGCACCCGCGCAATGCCAAATGGCTTGTCGACTTCCGGGTGTCACGCCAGCAGGTGCTGAACCGCCCCGACCCGCCTCGTTACGTACCGATCATCGCGGAGGCGGTCCTGAGCAACCGGGTCAGCAGCAACCCCGAGATCCAAAGAGCACAGATTCGGAGGCTGGCCGAAGTGGCTCGCCTCGATCACGTGGATCTGCGCGTGCTCTCCAGCAGTGCCAGCAAGTATCTGTGGCTTGCCAGCCCCCACCATCTCATCTCCTTGCGTCCGCCCGGCCGTCTCACCGTCTCTGTGGTCGATCATTTTGCCCAGAGCATTTTCGTGGAGGCCGAGGACAAGGTCGCAGCGCATGTGGAGACATTTGAGCTGCTGCTTTTGGCCACTCTGGACAGGACCGCTTCGCTGAGACTCATCGACGAGATAGCGTCGCAATCATGAACACTCCTGAGCTGCCCCGCTCCCTCTGGCGCAAGAGCACCTACAGCGGCGGTGACGAGGGCGAATGCATCGAGCTTGCCCCTCTTGACGGTCGCGTGGGCATCCGCGACAGCAAGAACCCGTCCGCCGGGCACATCATCCTCACACGCCAGACCTTCGCCGCCCTCCTCACTCGCCTCGCCGCCCGGCCATGACCACCCCGCCCTACTGGCGCAAGAGCAGCCGCAGCGGGGGCGACGAAGGCAACTGCGTCGAGATCGCCGCCCTCAACGGCCACATCGGCATCCGCGACAGCAAGAAGCCCGCCGCCGGACACCTCACCCTCACCCACAAACACTTCACCAGCCTCCTGGCCCATCTGGCATCCCGGCCATGACCACTACAACTCGCTGCGCAGGAGCAACGCCGAGGCGCGGCCGCCGCGAAAGGGGCAAGACCTCAGCCCACCCGGAATGAAACCGACGAGCTCACGGTGCTCGCCTCGTCTTTCGGCACCGCCGGCCGGACGTCCTGCAGACGTCCCCGAAGACACGCTCCAGGCAGGAGTAGGCGGTCTGGCCTTCGGTGCCCAGGAAGCTCAGCGCCAGCGGAATGTCACACCGAAGGTCCCCGTTCGCCCGGCAACGTCCCGCGGGTGCCGCCACGCTGGCCGCGCTCGTGGAAGGCCCGGGCACGTCCGGGGGCGAGGTCTTGCGCCGCGGCCGCCCTGCCAGCGACCCGTCCACCAGCGGCAGCGCCTATCGACACCCGGTGGCGGAGGCGTAGCCCGCAGTTCGGCCTCGACTACTCAGCAGAGACTGATCTGAGCAGCCAAGGGTCAGTAGGAGTAGCCCGCGAACTTCCCCGGTATGCGTTTGCCATCCATGGCGGCCTCCGGACAGACGGTGCGCCAGGACTGCTCCACCCGATCAAGCTCTGCGGAGTTGAGCCCGGCCGAACGGCTGGTGAACTGCCGGCCCGCGATCCGCAGCCGCAGTGTCGCAGTTCCCGCTCCCGGGCCGAGTAGCGACGGATGGTCAGGGTCGTAGTCGTGACCTCGGTGAGTGATGTGCACCGTGTGCACCATGTGGGGGTCGTGGTCGGCGGTCCGCCCGTTGGCGCGGTGCAAGCGGATGCGGCGCATGCCGTCATCGACGACGGTCACCCGGACCAAGCGCCGTCGGTCCCGCAGCCAGTAGGCGGTGCTCCAGATCGCGTGGAGCGACGCTCCGCAAAACGCCGCGACGGAGACGAACGGCTCGCCGCCCAGCCATAGCAGGCCGCCGAAGCCGGCGAGGGCGGCCGCCGCCACGACATGGCGGAGCCACCGTAGGCCCCAGCCGTTCCGGTCGGCGGCCTCCCAGAGCAGGTCGTCCTCAACACGCACAAAGACCATCATCGCCCCGCGTCCGAGCTTGGCGCCAGGAACGCCTCCGACCCTCCACGCCATCGCCATGAGCCGGAGGACGACGACAGCGATCCGCAGGACTGGTACGGCTTCTCGGCTGAGGTCCCCAGTCTTACCCACCCCATCGACACGGAACGGGCGTGGGTGCGGACGTTGGCGGAGCTCATCGGGAAACGTTTCCGGTAGGCGCGACAGAACCCTCAGGCGTTGGTCACATTAAGAGGAATGCCCGACTTCCATAAGCATGCACATCAGATTCCACCTTCTACGGATTTCGCCTATCCTCGCAGTAACAATAATCGGTCTTCAATTTCGCATCTATTAGCACACCTGCTCGATATACTCTGTGCATGTGTTCGGTCACGGATATGGATCTCGGCGTGGCGTCCACCCAGGAACTGGTGGACGCCGCCGTCGCGATCGCCGCCGAACTCGCCAGCCGCCCCGCCCCCGAGTCCGCTGCGGCGTGCATGAGACTCGCCGAGACGCTAGCCGCAGCGTCCGACGCCCACGAGGCCGCGTTGGCCGGGTTCGTCGCCCAGGTCGACGCGACCGGCGAGACGCACCGGTGGGGGTTTCCGTCCACGCAGACGTGGCTGCGGTCCCGGCTGGGCATGCGCGATGCGCGCGCCAAGGAACGCGTCAACCTGGCCCGCCAACTCCACCGGCTCCCCACCGTGTCCGCCCTGCTCTCAAGCGGTGAGTTGTCCTACGGGTACGCCTCAACGGTGGCCGACGCCGTCGCCCGATTGGATGATGACGACTGCGCGAGGGCCGAGACGCTGCTGCTGGAGAAGGTCGGGCAGGGGTTCTCGGCGGGGAAGGTGGCGGTGCTCGGACGGCGGATCCGCGAGGTCATCGCCGAACGCGACGGGCAGGAGACAGCCCCCGATGACGTGCAGCGCGGGTATGAGCGGTCCTGGATCACCGGAACCCGCTCCCTCGACGGCGGCCGCTACATCAACGGCTGGCTGAACGCCGAGGACGCCGCCGTCTGGGACGGCACCCTGGGCCCGCTGACGAAACCCGCCGGGCCCGATGACCACCGGGACTCGGCCGAGCGGACGGCTGCCGCACTGAGCAGCGTCCTGGCCGGTGGACACAAAGCAACCAAGGTCACCCTCATCTGCGACCTGGACACCCTCACCGGCGGCCAGGCACCCGCCCGCCTCGCCGACGACACCCCGATCCCGGCAGCTCAGGCGCGTCGCCTCGCCCTGGCTGCCGGAGTCTCACCCCTCCTACTGGGCACTGGCAACACGCCCCTGTACTTGGGGCACAAGGTCCGGTTCGCCACCGCAGCCCAACGCCAGGTCCTGGAAGCCCTCTACCCCACCTGCGCCGTCCAGGGCTGCGAAGTCCCCGGCACCCTATGCGAAGTCGATCACGTCAACGGATGGGCCCTCGGCAATAGCCCCACCGACATCGACAAACTGGCCCTGTGCTGCGGATGGCACAACCGCTACAAACACACCAACCCCCAACAGATCCGCACCACCCACGACCCCACTGGCCGCCACACCTACCAACTCCTCCCACCACCCGACACGCCAGCAACCACCCCGCGATTCACCGACCCACGAACAACCGACCCCCGCACAACCGAGCCACGTGCAACCGAGCCGCGAACAATCGACCCCCGCACAACCGACTCACGTGCAACCGACCCCGGCGCAACCGAGCCGCGAACAATCGACCCGCGAACAATCGACCCGCGAACAACCGACCCCCGCGCAACCGACCCACGTGCAACCGACCCACGTGCAACCGACCCACGTGCAACCGACCCACGTGCAACCGACCCACGTGCAACCGACCCCAGCGCAACCGAGCCACGTGCAACCGAGCCGCGAACAACGGAGCCGCGGACCGCCGACCCACCCACAGCCCTTGACTGGGCCGCCTGACCAGCGGCGCGCAGACGGCAGGGCCAGGACAGGCCGCTCCCCCGGACCGGACGGGCAGCAGCGCGTGGTCGTGGCGTGCTTGCTTCCCCCAGCCGCGCGTCCCCGCGGTCGCGATGCGCTTGTCCGCCATGGGCTGCGCTGCAGTATCGACGCTGCGCCCGACCACACCTTCCTGCCCTGGTCCGAGATCACTGCCTTGCGGCTCACGACGTGGCGCGGGCAGTAACTCCTGGTGCTCGATCTCGCGCCGGGCTCAGCGCCAGCACCTGGGTGTCTTGATCTCCGGTCGGCGCCGGAAAGGCCCCCTCGCCCCCCTTGGGCCCCGCGCCCGGCGGCTCTGAACAGAGCCGCCCATCCCTTCATTCGGGACACCAGGTACCAATTCGGGCATTCTGCTAATCTCTGTGGGCGTGACGCAGAGAAAAAGTTCGCATATACCCCTTCTCCTAGTCGTTGTAGCGGCAGTGGTCTCGTTCCTAGGGGGAATCAGCGCAGCGGTGCTAGCTGCGGTTACCGACCTGGTCTCGGCCGAGACGGGGTGGCTCGCACTCCAAGTCGGAATCATCGCCACCGTGGTGCTTTCCTTCACGGGGTTCATGTTGTTCGGCCGTGAGGCCAAGAAGGTCCAGGCAGAGATCGACCGGCGTTTCGCCGAGCAGGGAGTTCGCGGAGCAGCCCGTGTCGTCAACTATCAGGTGCCCAACGCGAACACCCGCAGGAACCGCCTCATCATGCACATGGAGTTGGAGCTGGACATCCCCCAACGAAGCGAGCCGACCCGATGGTATTGGGGAGTGGTGTCCTCCATCGATATCGCCCGACTGACCACCGCAGAGCGTCTTCCTTGCATGGTGATGTGGGACGAGCAGACGTTCGTGCGGCTGTATCCACGTCAGGACATCGCGGCACCCCGCCTTGACGGGGAGCACATCGACCTCGCCCCGAGGACAGCCTGACCCCCCGTCATCGATCACGGCGCCCTCCGCGAGTCCCTCCCCCACCTTGCCCCCACAAGCCCACCTCACAGGTACGGGAACGCAAGCGCCGCATCTCCACCGCCGCTCCACCGCCGCTCCACCGCCGCTCCACCGCCGCGCCTGACCTGGCCGGCCTCGACGAGGACACCGCCGAGATCCGTAACTTCGAGCCCAGCATCGTCCCCGGGCTCCTCCAGATCCCCGGGTACACGCGGGAACTCATCACCGTCGGCCCTGCCAAAATATGCGCGCAACGCCAAGATGCTGGTCGACTTCCGGCTGCCCGCCAGCAGGTACTCAACCGTTCGCACCCGCCTTGCTACATGCCGATCATCGCGGAGGCGGGAGACGTTCGAACCGTTGCGCTCAGCAGCGCCGAGCCGGACCGCTTCACTGAAACTCATCGACGAGACAGCGTCGCAATCATGAGCACTCCGAACTGCTCCGGTCCCCTTGGCGCACGAGCAGCCACAGCGGCGGCGACGAAGGCGAGTGCGTCGAGATCGCCGACCTCACGGCCACATCGGCATCCGCGACAGCAAGGACCCCACCGCCGAACACCTCACCCTCACCCGCCGACACTTCACCAGCCTCCTGGCCCATCTGGCATCGCAGCCGTCTGGTGGATGAGGCGGTCGGGCCTACCTGGCGTCACGCCGCGAGGAGATGCGTCAGGCCATGCTCGATTCGATAGTTGATTGACCTGGGTTAATGCTCGCTGGAACCTTCAGTCAGGTAGGAGGTCTACGAACCGAAAGCCCAGGTCCCGCCGCCGAGTAGTCGGTTCAAATCCTCCGCGACCTGTGCGAGGAGGTCGTCTCCGAAGACGACAAGGGTTTGTTCGACGTGGTGGCCGAACGTGCCCAGGCGGGCGTCCGCCGTGGTGAGGAACTGGAACTCCTCGTCGGCGATGGCGCTTCCCGGCCAGGACGGTTGTCCGGGGCCGCCGACGCGGTGGGGGTCGAACTCCCATCCGTTGAGGTAGGGACGGTGCTCGTACACCCATTCGCCGGGGCGGACACAGGCACGCAGGCCGCGTTCGATGACGCTTTCGGCGGCCGCGATCGCCGGGTCGTCGCGGCCGCCGAGCAGGCCGTAGAACCAGCGGCGCGAGTCGGCCGGCGCACGGTAGCGTCCTCTGCCGCTCTCATAGTCGAAGCCGACGCGTGCCTCGCAGAGGCGCGCGATCTGTCCGGCCTCACCGTTGTAGAGCGAGTGCCTCGCGGGCGGTGTCGCCGCGGGTTCGCCCGGCGGGTTCCAGTGATGGGATCGCACGGTCGTCACCTCACGGAATCCGATGGCGAGCAGGACGTCACGCACCTCCCCGTCGGCGTCGGCGACCAGGAACTGCTTGGGCGGCGACCGGAACCGCCACAGCGGCATTTGAGCCAGGAGTTCGGGGCGGGCTGCGGTCAGCCCTCCGATGACGGCGTAGGCGGTGTCGGAGACGTTCTCTAGCCAGCAGGCCGCGGTGACCATTCCGCGGCGGGTCAGCACACGGACCTCGACGTCCCAGTACGGGATGGAACGCATGGCGTGCCAGTTCGCCAAGGGGACCCGATGCGGGCCGGTTCGGGCCGCAAGGTCGAGTGCCTGCTGCGCCTGTGGTTCGTCCCACCGGACCGATCCGGCTTCCCCGACCGGTTCCGGCTCGGGGAAGTCGAGCTCGGCGACCTCACCGACCAGGACACTGCGCTCCCAACCTGCGGAGAAGCCGGCCGTGTCGAGCACGGCGCTCAGGTGGGACGCCGCTACGTCGTGGTGGAACACGCGCCACTCCACGGGTTCCGCACGTGCGGCCGCGGATACCTGCACCTGCTCGGCAAGCCGTACGGCCGAAGCCGAGTCCTCCGCGGCTGGGGGGGGATGGTCAACGACGCAATGGGTGCCGTAGTGCGTGAGGTTCAGCGGACCGATCCGCTCTACGACGGTGCCGATCCGCGGAGGCATTCGAACGTGGCCCCGCAGCGTGCTGTCATGCTCAGCCCGGAGCCGCCCCACATCCAACGCCACGCTGGCATTCAAGCAGGGCGATGCCCGAGGAACCATCACTTAACGCCCGGCTTTCGGTTGTCCGTAGGCCCTCCACAACGGCTTGTAGGTGTCGCCGTGCGGCTTACCGTTCGCGCGCCTTTGCTGGGCCATGCAAGTTCCGCCGTCTCCTCAGCCGTCTGGTTCACCAAGCCTGAGCGGAGGCTGTGCTTGTCAGGTCAGTTGGGGGTGCCGGGGATTACTAGGCCTGACTCGTAGGCGACTACTACGGCCTGGGCTCGGTCGCGCAGGCCTAGTTTGGCGAAGATGCGGGTGACGTGGGTCTTGACCGTCGCCTCGCTGAGGTGGAGGTGGGCGGCCAGTTCGGTGTTGGACAGGCCGCCGCCTACCAGGCGGAGCACCTCTTTCTCGCGCGGGGTCAGGACGTCCAGGCCCTGGGGCTCAGGGGCGGGGCGGGCGAACCGCTCGACGAGGCGGCGGGTGATGGAGGGGGCGAGCAGCGCGTCCCCGGTCTCGACCAGCTGCACCGACGCCACGAGGTGTTCGGGGGTGACGTCCTTTAGCAGGAACCCACTGGCTCCGGCGGCGAGCGCGGAGTAGACGTACCGGTCGAGGTCGAAGGTGGTCAGGATCAATACGCGGCACGCGGGGTCGTCGGCCAGGACGCGGCGGGTGGCCTCCAGGCCGTCCATTCCGGGCATCCGGATGTCCATCAGCACCACGTCCGGGCGCAGGCGCCGCGCGGCGGCGACCGCCTCCAGCCCGTCGGCGGCCTCGCCGACCACCTCGATCCCCGACCTGCTGAGAATCATCCGGAAGCCGCCGCGCACCAGTGTCTGGTCGTCGGCGATCAGCACCCGCGTCACGGCCGCTCCAGGGGGATCCGCGCACGCACCCGGTAGCCGCCGCCCAGCCGCCGCCGCGCGTCGAGGTCGCCGCCGTACACCGCGACCCGTTCGCGCAGTCCGGCCAGCCCCCGGCCGCCGCTGCCCTCGGGCGGGGCGGGGCCCGTCCCGGTGAGGACGCTCGGGCCGGTGTTGAGCACCTCCAGCCGCAGGCTCCGCGTCCCGTAGCTCACCGTCACCTCCGCCGTCGCCCCGGAGGTGCCGTGCTTCAGCGCGTTGGTGAGCGCCTCCTGGACGACGCGGAAGCCGGTCGCGTCGATCCCGGCGGGGAGCGGGCACGGTTCGCCGGTCACCCGCACGTCGACCGGCAGGCCCGCGAACGCGATCCGGTCGACGAGGGTCCCCAGGTGCGCCAGCGACGGCTGCGGGGCGAACGCCTCGCCGTCGCCGTCCGGGGAGGGCGCGAGGACGCCGAGCAGGTGCCGCAGCTCGGTCATCGCCTCTCTGCCGGTCCGCTCGACGGCCAGCAGCGCCTCCTCGGCCTCGCCGTCGACGCCGTGCCGGGCCGCGCCCGCCTGCACGACCATGACGCTGACGCTGTGGCTGACGATGTCGTGCAGGTCCCGGGCCACCCGGGCCCGCTCCTCTTCGACGGCCCGGCGCGCGGCGCCCTCGCGTTCGCGTTCCAGCAGCCAGGTCCGCGCCCCGAGCACGGCGCGGCGCCTGCGCCGCTCCCACAGGGCCCATGTGCACGGGATCGCGGCGAGGAGGGGCACGAGCCACGCAGGCAGCATCCGCCCATCCTGCCGCCAGACCCGGACGGAGCGCATCATCCCGGCGGTCCACGGCCGTACATCCCTCGGTTGACCCGGCCCCGGAGTTACCTCCAGGACCCGACGCGCGGGCGGGGGCGCGACTCGTACCGTCACCGGCATGGAACTGATGGTCCAGCTGATGGACGTACGCAAGGAGTACGGCGAGACCGCCGCGCTCGCCGGGGTGAGCCTCGACATCCAGGCCGGTCAGGCCGTCGCGGTGATGGGCCCGTCGGGGTCGGGCAAGTCGACCCTCCTCAACATGATCGCCGGCCTGGACCGGCCCACCGCGGGCACGGTCGTGGTGCGCGGCGAGGACATCACGGCGATGGGAGAGGCCGAACTGGCCCGGTACCGGCGCCGCCGCATCGGCATGGTCTTCCAGTTCTTCAACCTGCTCGACGATCTGCCGGTGCTGGAGAACGTGATGCTGGCCGCGCAGCTGCTCGGCACTTCGCGCAAGCAGGCCCAGGCCCGGGCGATGGAGCTGCTCGACGAGCTGGGCATCGCCGACCGCCGCAACGCCTACCCGGTGGTGCTGTCGGGCGGGGAGCGGCAGCGGGTCGGCGTCGCCCGCGCGCTGATGAACCGGCCCGCCCTGCTGCTGGCCGACGAGCCGACCGGCGCGCTCGACTCGCGGGCCGGTGAACAGGTCATGGACCTGCTGCTCGACCTCAACCAGATCGGCCAGACCCTGCTCATCGTCACCCACGACGAGCGGCTGGCGACCCGGGTCGCCGACCGGGTCGTCGCGTTCGAGGACGGCCGCGTGGCCGCCGAGGTGACCCGGTGAGGGCGGTGTGGCAGGCCGCGCGGTTCGCGGTGCGGCGGCGCAAGCTGCAGACGTCCATCATCTCGCTGGTGCTGCTGGTCTCCACCGGGACGGTCGTGCTCGCGCTGGGCCTGCTCGCCACCGTGGACGGCCCGTACGACAAGGCGTTCGCGCGGCAGCACGGCGCCCATCTGACGGTCGCCTACGACCCCGCGAAAGCGACGGCCTCGCAGGTCGCGGCATCGGCGTCCCGGCCGGGCGTGACGGCGGCGGGCGGCCCGTACCGCTCGCAGGTCGTGAACGTCCCGGAGGAGACCGACCCGGCGCGTCCGGGGCTGCTTCCGCCCGGCCCCCTCACGGTCGTCGAGCGGACCGTCCGCGACGACGACCCGGTCGACCGGCTGGCGCTCAGGAGCGGCCGCTGGGCCGCCGCCCCCGGCGAGATCGTGCTGGGCACGGACTACGCGCGGTTCCCGTTCGACCCGATCGGGAAGAAGGTGACCTTCACCGACGGGCGGACCTTCACCATCGTCGGGATCGGCCGGTCGATCACCCGGTCCGCCCAGGCGTGGGTGGCGCCCGGGCAGCTGACCGTCCCGGACGGCCTGCAGATGCTCTACCGGCTCGCCGACCCGGCCGCCCCGGCCAGCACGGTCACCGCCGGGCTGCCGGCGACCGCGAGCCAGAGCTATCTCGTCTCCCGGCAGCAGGCCACCGAGGCCGGAACGACCGTCATCCCGTTCCTGGTCGCGTTCGGGATCGCCGGGCTGCTCGTCGCGGTGCTCGTCATCGCCAACGTGGTCAGCGGCGCCGTCGTGTCGGGGTTCCGGCACATCGGCGTCCTCAAGTCCCTCGGCTTCACGCCCGCCCAGGTCACCGGCGTCTACCTGGTGATGATCGCGATACCCGGGGTGGTGGGCAGCCTGATCGGGATCGCCGCGGGCAACGTCCTGGCCGGGACGGTCACCACCACGCTGGGCGATTCGTTCGACCTGCCGACCGCCAGCGGCGTCTCACCCTGGGTGGACGTCCTGGCCTTCACGGGCGTCCTCGCGGTCGCCGTCGTCACCGCGCTGGTGCCCGCCGTCCGGGCGGGCCGGATCCCGACGGCGGTCGCGGTCAGCGCGGGCGCCGCGACGCGGCGGGGCCGGGCCCTGCGGGTGCAGCGGGCGCTGGCCCGGACACGGCTGCCGCGCCCGGTCAGCCTGGGCCTGGGCCTGCCGTTCACCCGTCCTGGCCGCACCGCGCTGACCGTCACCGCCGTCGCGTTCGGAGTGGCGGCGGTGACGTTCGCCGCCGGCCTCAACCGGTCCCTGAGCGCCTACCTCGCCGACGCGGAACTCACGGGGACCGTCCAGGTCCTGGTCTTCGCCGACGGCGACCGGCCGGTCTCGCTGGCCGGCCGGCCCGGCACCGCGAAGGTCGCGGCCACGCGGTTCGAGCAGGCCCACGTTCCGGGGTTCGACCGGCCGGTGCAGGTCAAGGCGTACCAGGGGGACGTCACCGACCGGCACGGCTACCGGATGGTCCACGGCCGCTGGCTCGGCGGACCGGGCGAGGCCGTCGTGGGCGACCCGTTCCTGAAGACCGGCGGCAAGAAGATCGGCGACACCGTCGTCGTCACCGTGGACGGCAGGAAGGCCGCACTGCGGATCGTCGGGACGGCGCTCGTGGACGGCGGCGACACCGTCCTCACGGACTGGGCGTCCCTCACCTCGCTCCTCGGCCGCGAGAAGCCGGCGCAGCCCTCGGAATCCCCCGGCCCGCGCCCCGGCAGGGTGACCTCGCTCCTGGAGGTCGGCCTCACCCCTGGCACCTCCCCCGAGGACTACGCCGCCGCGCTCGAGGCGGACGGGATCCCGGCCAGGCCGGCCGCCGAGGGCATGGAGTCCGGCCAGGTGATCCTCCTCGGGCTCCTCACTCTGCTGACCCTGGGGCTGACCACGGTCGCCGGGCTCGGGGTGTTCAACACGGTGGTCCTCAACACCAAGGACCGGGCGCGCGACTTCGGCGTCCTGAAATCGCTGGGCGCGACACCGCGGCAGGTCCTGACGGTCGTGCTCGCGTCCATGGCCGTGCTCGGCCTGGTCGGCGGACTCATCGGACTGCCGCTGGGCCTGGCCGCCCACCATGTGGTGATGCCGGCCATGGCCGGCACCGGCGGCCTCGTCCTCCCCTACGGCCTTCTGGAGATCTTCCCCTGGCCGCTGATGCTGCTGTCCGTGCTGGCGGGCATCGCGATCGCCCTGCTCGGCGCGCTGGTCCCGGCGGGCCGGGCGTCCCGGATCAGGACGGCGGCTGCCCTCCGCTCGGAGTGACGCCCCGGAGCGATCCCGGACAAGACGGTGGAAGCGGGGCGACCCGCTTCCACCGTCGGTGGTGCGGCGTCACGCCTGGGCGTCACGCCGTCCGTGACCCCTGGAAGTCACGGATCACTCGGGCCTCGCGGCGATGAGGCCGTCAGGCGAACTTGTACTTCCATGGGCCGCGGTCGTCCGGTTTCCAGACGCTCCGAACCCAGATCGGGGTAGGCGGAATGCCGCCCCAGCCACCGCCGTTCGGGTCGGTTTCCGGGAGCAGCTCCTTCCAGACAGCGCCCTTGACGGTCTGCGGGCCGACGTGTCCTGCCAGCCGGTGGAAGGCCCGGAAGGCGGTGAAGGAGGCCCCCACCACCAGCACGGCGCCGATCCATCCGGAGAGCCCCGGCGAACCGCCGGACCCGACGACCACTCCGACAAGGCACGCCAGCACCGGGTTGAGGCACTTCACCGAGCTCATCAGACCGTCATCGGACCGGACGAGCTCGTAGGCGCGGACGTGCAGCTTGTTGGCGATCATGTTCAGGAGCGAGGTGACCAGCACGGTCGACAGGACGTACTAGGTCATCCAGCGATCGTCGGTCCAGATGAGGACCGGCAGCCCGACCAGGCAGGCGCTCGCCCAGCAGTTGAGCTCGACGACGCGGGAGAGGAGGCCCATCTCGGTCAGCCTTCCCGAGGCGATCGTGCCGTTGACGCCGATGACGGCGGCTACGCCCGCCAGGGCCAGGCCCGCTAGCGCCGTCCCGCCCGTGAACGGCCTGGTCAGCATGGTGACCCCGGCCAGGCCGATCACGAACCAGATGACGTGCCTTCGCCGGTGCGACCCGTGCGAGAAGACCAGCCGCCACGTCGCCAGGCCGAGCGCCCCGAGCGTCATGACCGTCATCAGGGTTCCGACATCCACGCTCTTCAGCGCGGCCTGGTGGACCTGCCCCTGGAAGAGGCTGGGAACCACCAGAGCGAGCACCCACGCCCACTGGCGTCGGCTCCATCGGATCTTGACCGACCGTCGCTTCGGCCGGCCAGGCGAAAGACGCGTGACCGCGCTGAAGAAGACGGCCCCGAAGATCGTGATCAGTGCACCCACGGGCGCCGGCGAGTACTCGGGGTAGAGCCGCGTCGCGTACGCCGACCCTACCGATACGAGAATCAGGGAGAGCGCTTCCGCAAGCGCCCCCCAGGTTCTGCTCATGAGGAATCTCCTTTGGTTCGACCGGCTCTTCGCCGGTACCCGACCGCATCGGCCAGGCCAAGGAGACCGTCCTAGGGGAGACGCCCTGCGCAATCTCGATCGGTTGGGTCAGGAACCGTGAACCCCCTCGTGAATTCGGGTCATCGGGATGGGACCGCCCGCACGCAGGCTTCGGACGGCGGTTGAGGCTTCAAAGAGTGGCGTGTTCATGCCACGGCATGCACCCGTTCCCGCACTCTGAGTGACGATGGGTCGAACGGCTCTCGCGGACTTCGGTCCGGGGAGCCATCTTCGACGGCAGGAGTGCACATGAGAAAAGGCCTGTTGACCAGGGCGGTGACCGTGACGGCCGCGCTGGGGGTGCTGGTGGCGTCCGGCGGGAGCGGCCAGGCGGCCTACGCTGGCGGCGGGTCGGTGAACCGGCCGGTGGAGGCGGCCGGGAGCGGCGCGTCGGCCCCGGCCGCCCTGTACCGCGTCCAGGTGGCGCAGTGGGCCCAGCCCGTCCTGCGCGTCCGGGACAGTCCCGGCTGGCCGGGCGGCGGGCCGGGGAAGGTGATCGGCTCGATGCGGCCCGGGGCCCCCGCCATGGCCGTCTGCTCGACCGAGGGCGCCGACATGACCGCGTACGGCCGGACCGGCTCGACCTGGGTGAAGATCAGCCCGGGCTCGCCGCCCACCGCATGGCTCTGGGACGGCGGGCTCAATCCCCACGAGGTGCTGCCCCCGTGCGTCTGCGGGTGCCCGAAGATCAAGACGGACCGCGGCGCGGGCACCAGGCCCTGCGGCGACTGCCGGACCCGCGAGGAGGAACGGTGAACGCATACCGGATCGGGGCCGCGGCGGTCGCGGCGCTGGCGCTGCTGGCCGTCGCGGTGCCCTCGGAGGCGGACGCGGCGCCCTCGGCGGCGGACGCCGGCACCACGGCCCGCGCCCGCGCGGACCGGGTCACCGTCGGCGACTGGGCCAGGCCCCTGCACGTCCGGGCCGATCCGGGGGCGCCCGGCATCCCGCCGGGGAGGATCATCGGTTCGATCATGCCGCCGGCGGAGGCCAGCGCGTTGTGCCACATCACCGACGGCGCGCAGATGACCGCCTGGGGCCGGACCCGGTCCGACTGGGTCAAGATCCGGTACGGCTGGGAGGGGCACGCCTGGCTGTGGGGAGGCGGCCTGAACCCCTACTCGCTCCGCGAGTGCTGAGCAGCGGCGGGCGCCCACGGGACGCCCAGCGCGGGGACGCCGCAGAGGGTGCGGCGTCCCCGCGGTCGTCGCGGGTCAGCGAGCGGGGGTGGCTCCGAGCTTGTTCACCCAGCCCTGGCTCTCGAAGGCCAGGTACTCACTGCCGGCCTCCTTGCCGGGAAGGGCAGTGTGCCGGTCTTCGAAGTCGAGGAGCTGGGCGGTCTTGCGGTCCACGACCAGCCGCACGCTGGTGCCCTTGGCGGTGATGGCCACGCCGGGCCTGCCCAGCCGGTCCGTGATCTGTCCGGTGACGCGCACGGACGGGGTGCGCGCCAGGATCCGGTAGAGGGCCGCCCGGGTGCCGGGGGTGGTCGGGGCCATGAACAGGTCCCAGGCGCTGACGAAGACGTACTCCCCGAAGTCGGCCGGGGCGGTGTAGCCGTGCGCACCGCCCCGGCGGTCCTGCTGCCACAGCCTGCGCAGGTAGCGCTCCAGGGCGCCGTCGGTCGCCGGCAGCTTCGCGATCGTCTTCCACTCGATCTCGTGGGATCCGATGACGGGGTTCACCAGGTGCGAGCCCTTGCTGTAGGTGACCATGCGGGGCTTCGAGACGGTCGTGCCGTCGTTGACGTCGAGCGGGGGCGAGCCCGCCGCCTTCCATGCGGCCTCGTCCTTCTTCGTGGGGAAGGTGAGCTTGATGTCCAGCGGTCCGTTCGTACCGAAGCGCATGTCGGTCCCGCTCTTGGCGCACGCCCAGTCCTCCACGCTGCTCGCGGTCCGCGCCTGGAAGTTCTGGGGCTTGCCCATGGACTTGCCCGCGGGCGTCGGCACGCCCGGGCCGGGCTTGAAGGGCAGGATGTCCTGCCACATGCGGGTCCGCTTGTACCAGCAGGTCCCGCGGGCGGCGGGCTGCTTGGCGGCCGTCGTAGCGCTGGCCAGCAGGAACGTGCGGGTGTCGAGCGTCCCGTCATGTCCGGCGCCGGGGGCGCCTCCGGGGGCGCCTCCGGGGCCGTCCGACGGCAGGGCGACGGCCAGCGCCGCCGCGGCCACCGCCACCGCGGCCACGCCGCCAGCGAGGGCCAGCCGCCGGACCGGTCGGCGTGCCGGAGCCAGGCGCGCGTTCACGGTCGAGGCGCCAGCGCGCGCACGGATCTGCGCCACGTCGGGGCGCCGCGCGTAGGCGTCGTCGGCGAGTTCGCCGACCGCCGCGGGCTTCAGGGCGGCGATCAGGTTGTCGAGTTCGTCCTGCTTCACTGCTTCTCCTGGATGACTCGCGGGCGCGGGGCGCGTCCGTGCGCTCGCGCGGGGCTTTCCGGGGACGCCTCGATCGCCTTGGCCAGCCGGCGGCGTCCCCGGTGCAGCCGGACGAGGAAGGCGGTGCGGGAGCACCCCGCGACACGGGCCGCCTCGGCGGGGTCGAGCCCGTGCCAGGCGGTCAGGGTGACCGCCTCGGCCTCCTTGGGCGGAAGGGCCCGCAGCGCGGCCAGCGCCTGGTCGCGGGCGATGAGGTGCTCGGCGACGTCCCAGGCGTGCAGGTCGGCGTCGGTGGTGAGGCCGGCCAGCCGGTCGGCCAGTCCGCGCGCCCGGCCCGCCGCGCCGTGCGACCGGCGGACCACGTTCCTCGCCACGCCCAGCAGCCACGGCAGCGCCTGGTCGGGGATCTCGTCGATCTTCCGCCACGCGACGGTGAACACCTCGCCCGTCAGGTCCTCGGCGGCCTGGGGGGCGGCCCGCAGCACGACATAGCCGAAGACGCTGCGGTAGTGCGTCTCGTAGAGGCGGGTGAATCGGGCTTCTTGCTCGTCCACGCCACCTCCTCTCTTCTCGGAACCGTTACGCCGAGAAGTCCGAGGAGGCCCCGGTGGATTACATGGCGGCCCGGGAATTCTTCACCGGTCACGTCGCACCCGATCACGTCGCACTCGGTCCGGCGCGGTCCGGCGAACGGGGCAGGCGCAGGGCGAACGTCGCGCCCCGGCCCGGCTCGCTGCGCACCGCCGCGGACCCGCCGTGCGCCTCGGCGAGCTGCCGCACGATGGCCAGGCCCAGTCCGCTGCCGCCGGTCTGCCGGCTGCGCGACTTCTCCGCCCGCCAGAACCGGTCGAAGACGTGCGGCAGGTGCTCGGGCGCGATGCCCGGCCCGGTGTCGGCGACCTCGATCAGCACGTCGTCGCCGTCGTCGGACGCGCGCAGGCTCACCCGCCCGCCGGCCGGCGTGTAGCGGACCGCGTTCGCGAGCAGGTTGCCGACCGCCTGCCGCAGCCGCACCGGATCGGCGTCCAGGGACGGCCGCCCGGTCACCTCGGCGGTCAGCGTCAGCTCGGCGGCCTCGGCCGCGGCCCGGTAGACCGTCGCGATCTGCTCGACCAGGTCCGCCACGTCGACCGGCTCGGGGTGCAGCCGCAGCTTGCCCACGTCGGCGAGCGCGAGCTGCTGGAGGTCGTCGACGATGTGCTGGAGCAGCGTGGCCTCCTCGACCAGCGAGGCGGTCAGCGCCGGGCCCAGGTCGGCCACACCGTCCTGGGCGGCCTCCAGCCAGCCCCGGATGTTGCTCAGCGGCGTGCGCAGCTCGTGCGAGACGTCGCTGACCATCGCCTTGCGCTGCCGCTCCATGCGGTCCAGGTGCTCGGACATCTCGTTGAACGCGGCGCCGAGCTCGCCGACCTCCCCCTTGGCGCGCACCGTGACCCGCGCCGAGCCGTCGCCGGCCCGCATCCGCCGGGCCGCCGCGGTGACCGCCCGCACCGGCCGCGCCAGCCGGGTGGCGACGAGGACGCTGACCCCGACCGCCAGGACGAGGATCACCGCGGTGACGCCCGCGATGCCGTACGGGTCGATGGCGGGCGCGCGGTCCTCCGCCGAGCCGATGTAGAGCAGCGCGGCCGGCGCGACGTACGGCTTCAGCTGGGTGCGGCGCGCGGTGGCCAGGCACTCGGCGGCCGACGCCGGAGCGGCCGGCGTGCCGGTCTCGTCCAGCCACACGTCGACCCGGCTTCCGTGGCACTCCCGGACCAGGGCGGCGAGCCGGCTGAGGGCGCGCCTCTCGGTGGCGGTGGGCCCGGGCGTGTCCGGCGAGCACGGCGTGGGCGGCCGCACGGGCTCCGGCGTCGCGGCCGGCGGGCTCACCGGTCTGCCGCCGGGCGCGGCGGTCGGGGTGCTGGACGGCATGACGGTCGGCGCGCCGGGCGTGGACTCCGGCCGCCGCGGCGCGTCCCCCGGCCCGGTCGTCGGAGAAGGCCGCGGCGTCGCCGGGGCCGTGGCGGACGGCGTCGTGGCGACGCCCGCGAGCCGGACCGCTCCGCCACCGGACGTTCGCGCGAGCGCGGCCCGCGGGAGGAAGGGGCCGTAACCGGCGGGCACGCCGGCGGGCGCGCCAGGGCGGTTCGTGCTCGATTCGGGGGTGGCCGCACCGCCCTCGCGGCGCAGGTACGGACGGCCGCCGGGCCCGACGACGACTGTGGCGCGCTGGCCCTCGCGGCGCAGGCACGCCGCCTGGGCGTCGACCTCCCCGCGCAGCCGTACCCGCTCGGGATCCGGCAGCCGGAACGGCCCGGCCGCGCGCGCGTCGATCCGGTCGGTGGCCGCGCCGGGCCCCAGGGAGACGTCGACGGCGAGGGGGTCGACGACGGCCGAGGGGCGCTGCGGCAGCGGCGGCCGGCCGGGCGCCGAGTCCGCGATCCGGACGCCGCCCTCGGTCGCCAGCGCGACCCGCTGGCCGCTCTGCCGGGACAGCCCGCGCACGGTCTCCCCGACGCCGTCCCAGCGCGGGTGGCTCGCCGCGTAGCCGAGCAGCGCGTCGTTGATCCGGGCGTCACGGGCGAGCGTCCGGCCCTGCCGCTGCCGGATCTCGCCGGACGTGCCGCGCGCCGCCAGCCACGCGGTCGCCACGATCGAGCACACCGCGATCAGCACCGAGCTGGCGACCAGCCGGACGAGCAGGCTATGGCGCACGGTCGCCGACCAGCTTGTACCCGACGCCGTACACGGTGCACAGCCGGACCGGACGCCGCGGCTGCGGCTCGATCTTCTTGCGCAGGTTCTTCACGTGCACGTCGACCGTGCGCTCGGTGATGAAGCGGTCGAAGCCGTGCAGGTGCTCCAGGAGCTGCGCCCGGGTGAGGACCCGGCCGGGCCGCGCGGCCAGCGCCTCCAGGATGCGGAACTCCGCGGGCGTGCACTCGACCTCGCGCCCGTCCGCGAGGACCGTGTGCCGTTCGAGGTCCACCGTGATGCCGCCGACCCGGTACACCTGCTCGCCGCCGCCCCGCCCGGTCCGCCTCAGCAGCGTGCGCACCCGGGCCATCAGCTCGCGCGGGCTGTACGGCTTGGTGACGTAGTCGTCGGCGCCGAGGTCGAGGCCGCGCAGCAGGTCGTCCTCCGTCGAGCGGGCGGTCAGCATGAGCACCGGGACGTCGGACTCGGCGCGCAGCCCGCGGCACACGTCGAGGCCGTCGATCCCCGGCATCATCACGTCGAGCAGCACGAGGTCGGGGCGGCGCGCGCGGGCCTCGTCGAGCGCGGCCCGCCCGTCGTGGACGACGACCACGCGGTGCCCCTCGCGCTGGAGGTAGCGGCGCAGCAGCTCCGCCTGCTTGGGGTCGTCCTCCGCGACCAGGACGTTCGCGCACATGGCACCCGAGCGTAGCCAAAGCGTGATCGGCACCACGGGATCATCACATCGGCCTCACAGGTTCTTCACACTCCTCGGCCAGCATCTCGCGGCATGCGCCAAGTCAAGATCCATACCGGTGCCCTGCTCGCCGCCGGACTGATCGCCGGGCTGGCCGGCTGCGGCTCGTCGGACGACGGCAGGTCAGGGGACGGCCCGTCCGGCGCGAACCGGCCGGCGGCCGCCGGACCGCAGCGGTCCGAGCGGCAGGGCGGTGCCGAGATAGCGACCGTGCGCGGCCGCCGGATCGCCGTGCACAAGCAGAAGGGCGACCGAGCGGCCTGGAAGACGCTGTCCAGCCCCAACGAGATGGGCGCCGTCCGGGTCTTCCTCGTCGAGGCCAGGGACGGCGACTGGCTCAAGGTGCTGCTGCCGATCCGGCCGAACGGCAGCACCGGGTGGGTCAAGGCGTCCGACGTCCAGCTGTCGTCGACGCCCCACCGCGTGGAGATCGACCCGAGGGCGTTCACGTTCACCGTCTTCGACGGCGACAAGGTGCTGCGCACCGGAAAGGTCGCCACCGGCGAGGGCGGCACCCCGACACCGGCCGGCCGCTTCTACTTCACCGAACTGGTCAGACCGCCGGACCCCAACGGCGCCTACGGCGCGTACGCCTTCGGGCTGAGCGGGTTCTCGCCGACGTTGAAGACGTTCGCCGGCGGCCCGGGGCAGCTCGCCGTGCACGGCACGAACAAAGCGGCGGCGCTGGGCGGCAGGGCCAGCCACGGCTGCGTTCGGGTCGGCAACGACGACATCACCTGGATGGCCAAGAACCTGGCGATCGGCACGCCTGTCGTCGTCAAGGAATGACACCACACCGAAAGGAACATCGATGCGCCTGAAATCCCTCATCGCAGCCGTCGCGCTGGGCGTCGGCCTGGCCGGTGCCGGCATGGCCACCGCCGAGGCCGCCACCGCCACCCCCCGGCCGAGCAGCCCGGCGGCGACCCCCACCCCGAGCGCCCCGCCCGGCAGCCCGACCACCCGTCCCGGGGGCCCGGCCCCGACCACCCGTCCCGGCAACCCGCAGACGCCCAGCGCGGCGCCGATGCCCCAGCCCCCCGGCAACGCCATCCCCAAGATGCCGAACTACACCGGCTGACCGTGACCGCGGGCCCGCACGTCTCCCGTCGTGCGGGCCCGCCGCCGTCGAGGCGCTAGATGAACTCCAGGGGCCGGACGGTGTAGTCGGACGGGATGTCGTCGTGCATGGCCTCGACCGGGCGTTCGGGGGCGGTCTCCTCCAGGAGGGCGGCGCGGCGGACGCGGTCGGTGCGGAACACGCGCCGGCCGCCCCGCATGCGGCACCAGGCCGTCAGGTACCAGCCGTCGCCGGACGCCGTGAACGTGACGGGCTCGACGTCGCGCTCGGTTTCGGCGCCCGCCCGGTCGACGTAGGTCAGGCGGACCACGCGGCGCGTGCGGATGGCCTCCTCCAGCACGGCCGGCACGGACGCCGGGTCGTCCTTCTCGGCGGGGGTCAGGAAGCGGACGCGCTGGGCCAGCTCGCGGGCCGAGGCGCTGTCGGCGGCCGACATCGCGGCGACGATCTTGTGGAGGGCGGTGCGGGCGGCCCGGGAGTACGGGGAGCCGCCCGCCCGGGACAGGGTGATCGCGAGGGCGACGGCCTCGGCGGGGGTGAAGTTCAGCGGCGGCAGCGTCCGGCTCTTGTCGAGCGTGTAGCCGCCGCCCCGGCCGACGTCCGCGAAGATCGGCACACCGGCCTGCTGGAGGGCGCCGATGTCGCGCTCGATCGTGCGGACGCTCACCTCGTACCGCGCGGCCAGCTCCCGCGCGCTGGCCCGGCGCGGGGCGCGGGCACGCAGCTCCTCCACGAGCGCGTACAAGCGGTCGGTGCGGTTCACGCGCCGACCGTACGCGCCGGGTCCGACAGTCAGAGGGCGCGGAGGAAGCCGATCAGGGCCTCGTTGACCTCCGCGGGGCGTTCCTGCTGCGTCCAGTGGCCGCATCCGGACAGCCAGACGGTCTCGCGCAGGTTCGGCACGAAGTCGCGCATGGAGGCGACGGCGTCGCGGGCGCCGACGGCGACCAGGTCGCGGTCGCCAGCGATGTAGAGGGCGGGCGGGCCGATGGGGGCGCGGTGCCAGGCGGCGGTGAGCTCCCAGTTGCGGTCGAGGTTGCGGTACCAGTTGACCGGGCCGGTGAAGCCGCTCTCCGCGTACTCCTCGACGTAGGCGGCGATGTCGTCGCCGGTGAGCCAGCCGGGCAGCTTCTCCGGGTCGGGGAGGCCGTCGAGGAAGCCGCCGCCCTCCGGGGCGATCAGCGGCGGGCACGGGCCGTCGCCCGACACCCCGTACAGCATGCGGCGGAACGTGGCGGCCCGGTCGCGGTCGAGTTCGGCCTCCGGGACGTCCGGCTGCTGGAAGTGCACCATGTAGAAGCCGTCGCCGAATAGGCGGCGCATGGACTCCACCGGCGGCCTGCTGCCGCGCGGCCGGTGCGGCACCGACATCCCGACCACGCCGCGCACCTTGTCGGGGCGCATCTGGGCGACGGCCCAGGCGACGGGGGCGCCCCAGTCGTGGCCGACGACGACGGCGCGGTCGGCGCCGAGCGGGCCGACGAGCCCGACCGCGTCCGCGGCCAGGTGCAGGATCGTGTACTGGCCGGGATCGGCGGGGCCGCCCGTGCGGGCGTAGCCGCGCTGGTCGGGCGCGACGGCGTGGAAGCCCGCCTCGGCGAGCGCGGTGAGCTGGTGCCGCCAGGAGTACCAGCATTCGGGGAAGCCGTGCAGGAGGAGCACGAGGGGCCCTTCGCCCGCCTCGGCGACGTGCATGCGCAGCCCGCTGTCCGACCGGACGAAGCGGTGCCTGATCTCGTGCATCCCTACCCCTCGCGGCGTGGCCGGCCAGTGCGGGCCAACGGTAGCCGCCCCGGCGCATGCTCGGGACGCGGGAGGAGAAAAGGGCCGAACCAGGCGCACCCATACCGTCCGGCGGTGGATTGTGTGCGCGGCCCACATGGGAGGGCGGGCTCACGGTCCATAAGTTCTGCGCATGACGAGCGTGACACCGCGGGTGGACGCGGGGACTTCGGGGACGCTGGACCTGGCGGGCCGGCGCGCCCTGGTCACCGGCGGCGCGAGCGGCATCGGCCGCGCCTGCGCCCGGCGGCTCGCGGCGGCGGGCGCCGAGGTGGTGGTGGCCGACATCGACGGGGACGCGGCCGAGCGGACCGCCGCCGAGATCGGCGGGGTCCCCCTGCTCGCCGACCTGGCCGACGTGGACGCGCTCGACGGGCTGGCCGCCGGCGCGGACATCCTGGTCAACAACGCCGGGATCCAGTACGTGGCGCCGCTCCAGGACTTCCCGCCGGACACGTTCGCGCGGATCCTGCGGCTGATGGTCGAGGCGCCGTTCCGGCTGGTGCGGGACGCGCTGCCCGGCATGTACGAGCGCGGCTGGGGCCGCGTCGTCAACATCTCGTCCGTGCACGGGCTGCGGGCCTCGCCGTACAAGGCGGCCTACGTGACGGCCAAGCACGGCCTCGAAGGGCTGTCCAAGGTGATCGCGCTGGAGGGCGCCCCGCACGGCGTGACGTCCAACTGCGTCAACCCCGCCTACGTCCGGACGCCGCTGGTGGAGAACCAGATCGCCGACCAGGCGCGCACGCACGGGCTGCCCGAGGACGAGGTCGTCGAGCGGATCATGCTCGACCACGCGGCGGTGAAGCGGCTGATCGAGCCGGACGAGGTGGCCGAGCTCGTCGCCTACCTGTGCTCCCCGCCCGCCTCGATGGTGACCGGCGCGTCCCTGGCACTCGACGGCGGCTGGACGGCGCACTAAGAATGACCCGTATGACCTGCGGCGTCTTCCTCGAACTGCTGGCCCGGGAGGCCTCCCCCGTCGAGTTCGAGGGTCCCCTCGTCCAGGCGCGGGCGGAGGGCGCGCCCCCGGCCGTCCTGGAGGAGCTGGAGGCGACGAAGATCGCCGCACTGCGGGTCCGGACGATCATGCGGCGGCACGCCCGCCGGGAGAACGAGCTCGCGGCGCTGTTCGACACCGCGGGCGACCTGGCCGGGCTGCGCGACCTCGACGCGGTGCTGGAGGCGATCACCCGCCGCGCCCGGCGGCTGCTGAACGCCGACATCGCCTACCTGACGCTGAACGACGACGAGCGCGGCGACACCTACATGCGGGTGACCGACGGGTCGGTGTCGGCGGCGTTCCGGCAGCTCAGGCTGCCGATGGGCACCGGTCTGGTCGGCCTGGTCGCGCAGACCGCGATGCCGTACAACAGCGCCCACTACCTGGGGGACGCGCAGTTCGAGCACCGCGGGTTCATCGACGACGCCGTCGCCGAGGAGGGCCTGGTCGCCATCCTCGGCGTGCCGATGCGGCTGGGCAGCCGGGTCATCGGGGTGCTGACGGCCGCGAACCGCAGCCAGCGCCCGTTCGACCAGGAGGAGGTGGCGCTGCTCGGCTCGCTCGCCGCGCACGCCGCCATCGCCATCGACAACGCCCGCCTCCTGGAGGAGACCCGCACCGCCCTGACCGAGCTGAGCGCCGCCAACGAGGAGGTCAAGGCGCGGAGCGCGGCCGTGGAGCGGGCGGCGCGCGCGCACGACCGGATGACCGCCGTGGTGGTCCGGGGCGGCGGCGTGGAGGACGTCGGCGCCGTGGTGACCGAGCTGCTGGGCGGCACCCTGCACGTCCTGGACGCCGACGGGCGCAGGCTCGCGACGACCGGAGCCGCGCCGGAGCCCCTCGGCGACGACGAGCTGGGCGGCGTCTCGGCCTCGGCGCACTCCGCGCGCGCCCAGGGCCGCACGGTCAGGCGCGGCGACCTGTGGATCGCGTCGGTCTCCACCGGCGACGAGATGCTCGGCACGCTGGTGCTGCGCACCGCCGATGAGGTCGACGACGCCGACCAGCGGATCCTGGAGCGGGCGGCGCTCGTCACCGCGCTGCTGCTGCTGTTCCAGCGCAGCGCCACCGAGGCCGAGGGCAGGGTGCGCGGCGAGCTGCTGGACGACCTGCTGTCCGGCCGCCGGGCGGGCGCCGAGGCGCTGACGGCGCGGGCGCGGCGCGTCGGCGTCGATCTGGGCGCCCCGCACGTGGTGCTGTGCGCCAAGTACGACTCCCGCGAGCACCGGCCCCGCGCGGCCTTCTGGGCGTCGTCGTTCGCGGCGGTGGAGCACGGCCTGGCCGCCTCGCGGGCGGAGGAGGTCGTGCTGCTGCTGCCGGGCGACCGGCCGGGCGATGCGGCGCGCCGGGTCGCCAAGGAGCTCGGCGCCTCCCTCGGCGGGCCCGCCACGGTCGGCGCGGCCGGCCCGGTGAGCGGTCCGGGCGGGGTCGCCTCCGCGCACCGGGAGGCGCAGCGCTGCGCCGACGCGCTGCTGGCCCTCGGGCGCCGCGGCGACGGCGCCGGCGCGTCCGAGCTGGGCTTCGTCGGCCTGCTCATCGGGGACGACCGCGACGTGACGGGCTTCCTCGGGAGCGCGCTCGGCGCCGTCCTCGACTACGACGAGCGGCGCGGCACGGCCCTCGTCCAGACCCTGGAGGCCTACTTCGGGACGGGCGGCAGCCTGTCGCGGACGGCCGAGCGCCTGCACATCCACGTCAACACCGTGAGCCAGCGCCTCGACCGCATCGCCCGCCTCCTCGGCGACGACTGGCAGGCCCCCGAGCGGGCCCTGGAACTCCAGCTCGCCCTGCGCCTTCACCGTCTCTCCCGCTGAGCACGCCGCGACGCGGCGCGCCGCCCCTTTCCAGGGAAGGCGCGCCGCTTACTCGGTTCGTGTCAGACGGAGGCCTCGACCTTGGTGTCCTTGCTCTCGGGGGCAGCGCGGGCGCGGGACGCACGGGCCGCGACGAGCTCGCGGGCGGTGCCCCAGACGCCGCGGCGGAACAGCAGCACGACCACGATGAAGATCGCGCCGGTGATGATCCCGGTCTCCTCGAACCCGGCGGTGGCCAGGTAGTCGTTCAGCTCCACGACCAGGGCGGCGCCGATGGCCCCGCCCCACAGGGTGCCGATGCCGCCGAGGACGACCATCATCACGGCCTGGCCCGAGGTCGTCCAGTACACGCCCTGCAGGGACGCGAAGCCGTGCCCGACGGTGAACAGGCCGCCCGCGAGGCCCGACAGGGCCGCCGACAGGACGAAGGCGAGCAGCTTGTAGCGGTCGATGCTGTAGCCGAGCGCCCGCGCCCTGTTCGGGTTGTCGCGGATCGACATCAGGACCCTGCCGAAGGGGGAACGGACGATGCGCCAGGCGACGAACAGCCCGGCCAGGATGAACGGCAGCGCGGCGTAGTAGAAGAAGAACGGGTCGGACAGGTCCACCCCGAACAGCTCCCGGGGAATGCCCTGCAGGCCGTTCTCGCCGCCGGTCGCGTCCCTCCACTGGTTGGCGATGAAGTACACCATCTGTGCGAAGGCCAGCGTGACCATCGCGAAGTAGATGCCGCGCAGCCGCACCGACAGGAAGCCGATCGGGACGGCGAGGGCGGCCGCGAAGGCGGCGCCGCCCAGCACGGCCACGGGGAACGGCAGCCCGGAGTGCAGCGCGATCAGGCCGGTGGCGTACGCCGAGCCGCCCCAGAAGGCCGCGTGCCCGAACGACAGGAGCCCGGTGAACCCGAGCAGCAGGTCGACGGCGGCCGCGAACAGCGCCCAGCAGACGATGTCCAGGGCGACCGGCGGGTAGACGAACCAGGGCAGGACGAGCGCCGCCACGAGCCCCGCGGCCAGCAGGACCGGCCGTCCGGCCAGCTTGGAGAGGATCACGAGATCTCCTCGGCGGTCACAGGATCTCCGGCGGTCACAAGATCTTCGGCAGTGACGGGATCTCTGGCGGTCACAGGATCTCTGGCGGTCACAGGGCCTCCTCGCGTCCGAACAGGCCCGCGGGGCGCCACAGCAGCACGGCGGCCATCAGGATGAACACCAGCGTCTGCGACAGCGACGGGACGTAGTAGTTGCCGAGGGCCGACACGAGGCCGACCGCGAAGCCGGCGGCGACCGAGCCGAACACCGACCCGAGGCCGCCGATCACGACCACCGCGAACACCGTGATGATCAGGTCGGAGCCCATCAGCGGGTTGACCGCCCGCATCGGCGCGGCGAGCACGCCCGCGAACGCGGCGAGCGCGATGCCGAACCCGAACACCGGCGTCACCCAGCGGGCGACGTCGATGCCGAGGGCCCGCGACAGCTCGGGCCGCTCGGTCGCCGCCCGGACGATCATGCCGACGCGGGTGCGGGTCAGCACCACCCACACGGCGCCGCACACCAGCACCGACACCGCCAGCACGAACACCTGGTAGGTCGGGTAGGTGAACAGGCCGAGGTCGATCGACCCGTCCAGCGCGGACGGGCGCGGGTAGGGCTGCGACTGCACCCCGTACCTGCGCTTCACCAGGTCCTGGAGGATCAGGGCGAGCCCGAAGGTGAACAGGAAGTTGTAGAGCGGGTCGAGCGGCGCGAGCCGGTGGATGAACAGCCGCTCCAGCAGCACGCCCGCGATCCCGAGGACGACGGGCACGATCAGCAGCGCGAGCCAGAAGTTCACGCCGAAGGAGTCGAGCAGCACGAAGGAGCCGAAGGCGCCGAGCATGTAGAACGCGCCGTGCGCGAAGTTGACCACGCCCAGCATCCCGAAGATGACGGCCAGGCCGAGGGCGAGCAGGGCGTAGAACGCCCCGCCCACCAGCCCGTTGAACGCCTGTTGCAGCACGTCGCGGCCCGCCTAGAGGGAGCAGGACGGGTCGGGCTGCTGGAACGCCTCCGCCGCCGGGATCGTGCTGACGATCTTCTCGTAGTCCCAGGGCTCCTTGACCTCGCTCCCGGGCTTGACCTCGGCGACGTAGGCGTCGTGGGTGAGCAGGTGGTCCTCGGCGCGGATCGTGCCGGTGGAGGTGAAGGCGTCGTTGACCTTGGCGCCTTCGAGCTGCTTCACCACGTCGTCGGACTTGTCGGTGCCGCCGCGCTGCACGGCCTCCAGGTACTGGAGCGCCGCCGAGTAGTCGGCCGCGTGCACGGCCGTCGGGCGGGCTCCGGTCTTGGCCTTGAACTTGTCGGCCCAGGCGCGGTTGCCCGCGTTGGCGTTCCAGTACCAGAAGTCGGTGAAGCGGGTCCCGGCGAGGGCGTCCGAGCCGAGCGAGTGGATGTCGGTGATGAACATCAGGCCCGCGGCGAGCTTCACGCCCTTGTCGCGCAGCTTGTACTCGTTGTACTGCTTGACCAGGTTGACGAGGTCGCCGCCGGCCTGCATGGCGCCGAGCACCTGCGGCTTGGGCTTCAGGCCCGGGGCCTTCAGCAGGAACGTGGAGAAGTTGTCGTTCGGGAACGGCGTCGGGTCGCTCTTCACGACGCTGCCGCCCGCGCCCTTGATGGCCGTCGTGAACGTCTTCTGCATGTCCTGCCCGAACGCGTAGTCCGGGTAGACGATGTACCAGTTCTTACCGCCGTCCTTGGTGACGCCGGTGCCCGTCCCGTTGGCGAGCATGTAGCTGTTGTAGCCGTAGTGGAAGGTGTACTTGTTGCACTGCTTGCCTTCCAGCTCGGTCGTCGCGGCGCCGACGTCGATGAACAGCTTCTTCTTGTTCTTGGCGACGGTGGCGACGGCGAGCGCGGCCGACGAGGTGGGCACGTCCAGGATCAGGTCGGCCTTCTTGCGGTCGTAGAGCTCCTGGGCCTTGGAGTTGGCGACCTCGGGCTTGTTCTGGTGGTCGGCGGAGATGACCTCGATCTTGCCGGTCACCGCCTTGTCCCCGTACTTGGCCTTGAAGTCGGCGACGGCCATCTTCACGGCCTCGACGGCGTTCTTGCCCGAAAGGTCGGCGTAGACGCCGGACTGGTCGGTCAGCACCGCCAGCACGAGCTTGTCATCGCTGATCTTTCCCCCGCCCCCGCCGGGTCCGCCCGCGCAGCCGGCCAGCAGCGCTCCGGCGGTCGCGAGCGCGGCCGAGCGTCCGAGAACTCTCATGGGGGTCTCCCTATATTCCGAGGTACTGGAGGAGTTCGCTCTCGCGGGCGCGGACCTCGTCGTTGTCCATGGACTCGACGATCCGGCCCTCGGCGAGCAGGTGGTGGCGGTCGGCGACGGTCGCGGCGAAGTGCACGTTCTGCTCGATGAGCAGGACGGTCACCCCGGCCGCCTTGACCTCGCGGAGGATGTCGCCGATCTGCTGGACGATCAGCGGCGACAGGCCCTCGGTGGGCTCGTCGCACAGGAGCAGGCGGGCGCCGGTCCGCAGCACCCGGGCGAGCGCGAGCATCTGCTGCTCGCCGCCCGACAGCTTCGTCCCGGGGAACCGGCGCCGCTCCCGCAGGCGCGGGAAGGTCTCGTACACCCGGTCCAGCGACCAGGGGTCGGGGCCCGTCACGGGCGGCAGGGTGAGGTTCTCCTCCACCGAGAGCGTCGCGAAGACGCCGCGGTCGTCGGGCACGTAGCCGAGGCCGCGCCGGGCGCGCCTGTGCGGGCTCAGCCCGGAGATGTCCTCGTCCAGGAACCGGACCGTGCCGGACGCGCCGCGGTGCAGCCCCATCAGGGAGCGCAGGAGCGTGGTCTTGCCGGCGCCGTTGCGCCCGACGAGGGTGACGATCTCCCCCTCGTCGACGTGCAGCGACACCTCGCGCAGGGCCTGGGCCTCGCCGTACCAGGCCGACAGTCCGTCAATGCGCAGCATGGGAGTCTCCGAGGTAGGCGGTGACGACGCGGGGATCGTGGCGGATCTCGGCGTAGGGGCCCTCGACGAGGACCTGGCCGTGCTGCAGGACGGTGACCCGGTCGGCGAGGCTGGAGACGACGCTCATGTTGTGCTCGACCATCACCACGGTCCGCCCGTCGCGCACCTTCTTGATGAGGTCGACGGTGCGGCCGACGTCCTCGACTCCCATGCCGGCGGTCGGCTCGTCCAGGAGCAGCACCTTCGGGTCCAGCGCGAGGGCCAGCGCCAGTTCGAGGGCGCGCTTGCGGCCGTAGGCCAGCGACCCGGCCGGGACGTCCGCGTGCTCGTCCAGCCCGACCTGCCCGAGCAGTTCGGCGGCGCGCTCGGAGTGGCGGCCGAGCGCCTTGTCCGAGCGCCAGAACCGCCAGCCGAGCCCCGTGCGGCCGGCGAGCGCCAGCTCCACGTGCTGGCGCGGCGTGAGCTCGGCGAACAGGCTCGTGATCTGGAACGACCGGGCGAGGCCGAGCCTGGCGATCAGCTCGGGGGGCCGCCCGGCCAGCTCCTGCGCGCCGAGCCGGACGCTGCCCGCGGTCGGCTTCAGGAATCCGGTCAGCAGGTTGAACAGCGTGGTCTTGCCCGCGCCGTTCGGCCCCACCAGCGCGTGGACGGCCCCCTCGGCGACGTCGAGGTCCACGCCGTCCACGGCCCTGAAGCCGCGGAACTCCCTGACCAGGCCGCGCGCCGCCAGCACCGGGGCCTTACGGTCCGGGTCGCCCATGCGCCCTCCTCGCGCTCGTCGGGGACGGCCCGAATCGCACTCGGGCCGCCGTGACCGGGAACGCTAGGTGGCGCCCGCGGACCGGACCATGTGACCGGCACCCACATTCGGACGGCCGGATACGGGTGTGAGACACATCACGCGCAGGTCACGACCACGGGCACATGGCGGGTCGACGCGATATGTGTGCGGGCCACGTGGCAGCGGTCACAGGCGGCGCTCACCATGGCGGGCATCTGACGTCCGTCCCGAGGAGCCGGAATGCCCATCGTCCGCCCCGCCCTTACCGCCGGCACCGTGGCCGGCGCCCTCACCGCGGCCCTGGTCGCGCCCCTGGCCGCGCAGGCCGACGCGCGGCTGAGCCCCGGCTGCGCGCCCGGGCTCGCGGTGCCGGGGGCGGAGGAGCAGGTGGCCGCCTGCCTCGGCGACCTCACGACCGCGGGAACGGCCGCCTCGGGCCACACCGTCCCGGCCGACTGGGCCGGGCTGCACGCCGCCGGGACGCGCAACCCGTCCGGGGTGCCGGGCATCCAGCTGGACGGCTACTTCCCCGACACCTCGACGTTCAACACCAACAACGGCTGGAACCACGACGCCCAGTTCGTCATCCGCCTGCCCGAGCGCTGGAACGGCGGACTCGTCGTCGCCGGCTCGCCCGGCAACCGGCGGCAGTACGCCAACGACTTCACCATCTCCGACTGGGCGCTCGCCAAGGGCTACGCCTACGCAGCGACGGACAAGGGCAACAGCGGCACCGAGTTCTTCAAGGACGGCCGCCGCCCCGGCGACGCCGTCGTCGAATGGAACGAGCGGGTCACGCAGCTCACGCGGGCCGCGAAGAGGGTCGTCGCGCAGCGGTACGGGCGCACCCCGCGCCGCACGTACGCGGCGGGGATCTCCAACGGCGGATACCTCGTCCGCTGGCAGCTGGAGAACCGCCCAGAGCTCTACGACGGCGGCATCGACGCGGAGGGCACGCTCTGGCGCGCCGGCGGCCCGAACCTGTTCACCTACCTGCCGCAGGTGCTGCGCGCCTACCCGTCCTACGCGGCCACCGGCGACCCGTCCGCCCACAAAGCACTCCTGAACGCGGGCCTCGCCCCCGGCTCGGAGTTCCTCTGGCCGTTCCACGACCAGGTCTACTGGGGGCTCACCCAGCGCGTCTACCGCCAGGAATTCGACCCCGCCTACACGGGAGAGGAGGCAGCCTACGACTACGCCGCACGTCCGGGGAGCGTCCACCGTGCCGTCTCCCGCGTGGCGCTCACGGGCCGCATCCGCAAGCCCCTGATCACCCTTCACGGCACCTACGACACCCTCCTGCCCATCGGCACCGACTCCGACGTCTACGCGAAGCTCGTCCGCGCCAAGGGAAAGGCGCCCTACCGCTACTACCGCCTGGAGGCCGCCAACCACGTCGACGGCCTCTACGACTCCTTCCCCGACCGCCTGCGCCCGCTCCTGCCGTGCATGCGCACCGCGTTCACGGCCCTGGAGTCCTGGACACAGCACGGCACCACGCCACCGAAGAGCGCCACGCTCCCCCGCCCCGCATCGGGCGACACCGTGAACACCTGCTCCCTCAGCTAGGGGAACACCATGAAACCCACCCCGTTCGTTGCGGCCGCCGCGCTCGCCTTAGCGACCGTCAGCGCGTCGCCCGCGTCCGCGGCCGCCGCCGCGCTTCCCCGCCACTCGATCAGCGCCTCGTACGTCAGCGGCGTCTCGTCCGGCGGCTACATGGCCGACCAGCTCCACATCGCCTACTCCGGGACGTTCCGGGGCGCCGGCATCTTCACCGCCGGGCCCTACCACTGCGCGCGGGGCGACGTGACGACCGCGCAGCTCGCGTGCATGAACGACCTCTACGACGACGCCCCCGCGGAACTGGAGCGGACGGCCCGCGACCGCTCGGCGCAGGGACGTGTGGATCCGGTGAGCAACCTGGCCGGGCACCCGGTGTGGATCTACCACGGGACGAACGACTCGACGGTGAAGCAGTCGGTGAACGACGACCTCGCCGGGTTCTACCAGGACTTCGGGGCCGCCGTCTCCTACACGAGGACCTCGCCGTCCGGGCACGCCTGGGTGAGCCCGCTCGGCCCCAACCCCTGCTCGGCCACCTACACCCCCTACATCAACAAGTGCGGCGACGACCCTGAGCGCTCGATGCTGGGGCACCTGTTCGGGTCCGTGGCATCGCCCGCGCCCTCGCCCGGCGGCACGCTCATGGAGTTCGACCAGAACGCCTACGCGCCGGGCGGGAGCGCCTCGTCCATCAGCATGGACGCGACGGGCTTCGCCTACATCCCGGCGAGCTGCCGCTCGGGGACGTGCAGGCTGATGGTGGCGCTGCACGGCTGCCAGCAGGGGCGCGGCGTCGTCGGGAACGCGTTCGCGACGAAGACCCACCTCAACGAGTACGCCGACACCAACGGCATGATCGTCCTGTATCCGCAGGCCACCGCGTCCAGCTGGCTGGGCGGCAACCCGCAGGGCTGCTGGAACTGGTGGGGCTACGGCGGCGACACCGCCTACGACATGAAGGGCGGCAAGCAGGTGGAGACCATCATGCGGATGGTCCACGCCCTCGGCGGCTGACGCCTCACGGGTCGAGTTCGCCGCGTCCCACCCGTCCCAGAAAGGCGGCGAACTCGGCGCCACCGAAGCGGAGAACCGTTCCGGCGGGCGCCTTGGAATCGCGGACGAGCACGACCGGATCCCGGCCGCCGGCGGCAATGCCGGCGGCCAGTTCGACGCATTCGTCACCGGAGGCGCTACGGGTGCTCTTACGCCATTCGAGGGCGGCACCATGAGACGTCGTTGTCATTAACGGAGATTCAATGTTCTGCTAGTACGCCCTGGCGGGCGCGCAACATACGAAGAGGGGGCAGTGGGCGCGTCGGCCATGACCGAAGGCAGAGGTGTGATGAGAACCGGGGTATTACGAACGCCAGGTCACCCGCCGGGTTAGCGGATGAGCGGCGCAGCGGCGAACATGGCGGCGACGGACGCGGCGGACGTGCCGTTCACCGTCCCGGTGACCGATCGACTGACGTATCACTTTCTCATCGCGGTCGACATCGAGGGCTACAGCAAGCTGAGCACGGCACAGCAGAAACAGGTCCAGCTCGATCTGCACGAGGTCCTGGAGAGCGCGGCGGCCGCGGCCGGTCTCGACCGGCGGGCCTGGCTGCGGCAGGTCGGCGGCGACGGCGAGATGGCGATCCTTCCGCCCGACACCGACGGGCTGCTGGTGCTCGTGTCCTATCCGCGCGCGCTGGCCGCCGCGCTGGCCGAGCTCAACCGGCAGCGCAGGCCGCCGATCAGGCTGCGGGTGGCGATGCACCACGGCCCCCTGTCCGACGGGCTCTTCGGGGCGGTGGGCCAGGCTCCGATCGTCGTCTCCCGGCTCCTCGACTCGCAGGAGCTGCGGGACGAACTGCGCGCCGACCCCGCCCGCGAGATGGCTCTGATCGTCTCCTCGTCCCTCTACAGCGACATCGTCGAGACCGGATTCGAGGGCCTGGCGCCGGAGGAGTTCTCTCCCGTGGAGATCATCGCCAAGGGCGCCTCGTTCCGCGGGCACATCCACCGGAGGCCTCGCTGACCGTCAGAGCTTCGCGCGCGTCCAGGCGAGGAGGTCGTCGGCGGGGAGCGCGTTGACGACCCGCGACGCCGGCACCCCGCACCGGGCGGCCCGCTCGCAGCCGAACGGCTGCCAGTCGAGCTGCCCGGGCGCGTGGGCGTCGGAGTCGACGGAGAAGCGGCAGCCCGCCTCCACCGCCAGGCGCAGCAGGCGCTTCGGCGGGTCGAGGCGCTCCGGGCGGGAGTTGATCTCGACGGCGACGTCGTAGGCGGCGCAGGCGTCGAAGACGAGCGCCGCGTCGAACTCCGACTCCGGGCGCAGGCCGCCGCGCCTGCCGCCGGCCTTCACGATGCGCCCGGTGCAGTGGCCGAGGACGTTCACGCGCGGGTTCGCTATCGCCGCGACCATCCGCTTGGTCATGGCGACGCGGTCCATGCGGAGCTTGGAGTGCACGCTGGCGACGACGACGTCGAGGCGGTCGAGGAGCTCGGGCTCCTGGTCGAGCGCGCCGTCCTCCAGGATGTCGACCTCGATGCCGGTGAGGATGCGGAACGGCGCCAGGGAGGCGTTGAGCTCGGCGACGACGTCGAGCTGGCGGCGCAGACGGTCGGCGGACAGGCCGTTCGCGACCTTCAGGCGCGGCGAGTGGTCGGTGAGCGCGAGGTACTCGTGGCCCAGGGAGCGGGCCGTCTCGGCCATCTCCAGGATCGGGGACCCGCCGTCGGACCAGTCGCTGTGGGTGTGCAGGTCGCCCCTGAGAGCGGAGCGGAGCGCGGCCGTGGCCTCGTCCAGCGGCTCCCCCTCGGTGGCCTCCAGCCGGCGCAGGTAGACGGGGGTCTCGCCGCGCAGCGCCTCCTCGATCACCAGGGCGGTGACCTTGCCGATGCCGGGCAGCGCGGTGAGCGTCCCGTCGCGCGCGCGGCCGGCCAGCTCGTCCGGGGCCGTCCTCTCAGCGAGGTCGGCGGCCGTGCGGAACGCCCGCACGCGGTAGGTCGGCTCGTGGGCGCGCTCCAGCAGGAACGCGATGCGGCGCAGGGCTTCGACGGGCTCCACGTCTCGCACCGTACCCAGGTATGACCCGGCACGTCCCACCACGGTGTCATCCGAGCGAGACCGGGGCTCCCTAGCCTGGAGCCCATGGCCGGGGAGAATGTGACGCTGCGCGGCGTCCTGCGGGACGTGCTGCTCGCCGCCGCCGTGACCGGCAGAGCCGAACCGGCGCCGCTGAACCGGCCGTGGCCCCTGCTGCTGCGCTGGACGCGGTACGTCGGGGTGGGGCGGCTGCCCTACGGGCTGGTGGCGAACCTGTTCGGGCTGGCCCTCACCGCCGGGCTCGTCGCCGGGACGGTGTCGCTGCTGTCCACCGAGACGATGCGGCGCGGCCTCTACGTCTCCGACGGGACGAAGTTCTTCATCGCCGTCGCGGTGACGGCGCCGCTGGCGCTGCGGGACCGCCACCCGCTCGGCGCGTGGCGGCTGAGCTTCCTGGCGATGGCGCTGATCGACGTCGGCGACTGGCTGACCGTCCCCTACGTCCCGGCGGGCTCGTTCGCGGCGGTCGCGACCCTGTACACGGTCGCGGTGCGCTGCTCGCGCGACGTCACGCTGGGCGTCGCGATCATCTCGTTCGCCGGAGTGTGGATCAAGGACCCGGCGTCCGGGGCCGGGGCGTCGGTGCTGCTCCTGCTGCCGCTGGCGGTGGGGTACGCGGTCCGCGTCCGGCAGACGTCGCGGCGCGAGCTGGCCGAGCAGGAGAAGCGGCACCAGGACGCCGAGGCGGTGCTGACCGAGCGGCAGCGGATCGCGCGGGAGCTGCACGACGTCGTCGCCCACCACATGTCGATGATCGCCATCCAGGCGGAGGCCGCCCCGTACAAGGTCGAGACCGTCCCGGACGAGACGCGCCGCGACCTCGCCGAGATCCGCGCGACCGCGCTGGACGCGCTGACGGAGCTGCGCCGCATCCTCGGCGTGCTGCGCTCGGAGGACGGCGCCGACACCGCCCCGCAGCCCAGCCTGGAGCGGCTGGACGAGCTCGTCGGCAACGCGCGCGGCGCCGGGCTGCGCGTCGAGACCCGGCTGGACGGCGACCTGGCGGGACTGCCCCCCGGCGTGGGGCTCACCGCGTACCGGATCCTCCAGGAGGCGCTGAGCAACGCCATGCGGCACGCGCCCGGTTCCCGCGTCGAGGTCGAGGCGTCCTGTGAGGGCGGCATAGTGTGGCTCGGCGTCGTCAACGGTCCGCCCGCAGGCGGGCCGGGGTCCGTTCCGCCGCTTCCCGGCGGCGGCCACGGGCTGGTCGGGATGCGGGAGCGGGCCGCCGCGCTGGGCGGCGAGCTGACCGCCCGCCCCACGTCCGAGGGAGGATTCGCCGTGACCGCATCGCTGCCGGTGAAGGCGCGGGAGGCGACGTGACGATCCGGGTCGTGATCGTCGACGACCAGGGGATGGTGCGCACCGGCTTCGGCGTGCTGCTGAACGCCCAGCCCGACATCGAGGTCGCGGGCGAGGCCGCGGACGGCGCGGAGGGGCTGCGCCGCGTCGCCGAGGTGCGCCCCGACGTGGTGCTGATGGACGTGCGGATGCCGGTCATGGACGGCCTGGAGGCGACCCGCCGGCTGCTCGCCGGCGCCGGGGACGGCGCCCCCAAGGTCCTCATGCTGACGACGTTCGACCTGGACGACTACGTCTACGAGGCGCTGCGGGCCGGCGCCAGCGGGTTCCTGCTCAAGGACGCGTCCGCGACCGAGCTCGCCGACGCGGTGCGGGTGGTGGCGGCGGGCGACGCGCTGCTGTCCCCGTCGGTGACGCGGCGGCTCATCGCGGAGTTCTCCCGGCTCGGGGGCCCGCGCGCGCCGTCCCGCAAGCGGCTGGAGGAGCTGACCGAGCGGGAGACCGAGGTGCTCGCGCTGGTGGCGCGCGGCCTGTCCAACGGCGAGATCGCCGGGCGGCTCGTCGTCGCCGAGCAGACCGTCAAGACGCACTTCGGGCGGATCCTGATGAAGCTCGGGCTGCGCGACCGCCCGCAGGCGATCGTCTACGCCTACGAGGTGGGGCTGGTGCGGCCCGGCGACTGACGCCGGCCGCGTCCTGTCATACCGGGGGCTCATCCCGTCATACCGGGGGCGCACGGCACGGGACGGCACCGTCGGCCGATGCGCGCTGACACGTCCGATTCCTACCTTCCTGATCAGTGCTCCACTCCACTGACCAGGAAGGAACCGCCGGATGCCCAGCGTTCGCAGGACCGTCGCCGCCGTTTCGGTGCTGGCCGCGGCCGGCTCGACGGCCGCCGCGGGGCACGCCGAGGTGTACGCGCCGCCGGCACCGGCCCCCGCCCTGTCGGCGCCGGCTCTCGACGCCCGCTTCCAGGCGGCCGGCCGGGACATCACGCGCGCCCTGGCCACCGCGGCGCGCGTCCATGACGAGGGGCGGACGCGGGCCCTGTCCGCCTTCGCGGGGCCGGACCGGCGGTTCCTGTCGTTCGACGCGCGAGGCGGCGGGCGCGCTGTGGAGGTCCTGGGCGACCTCAGGCACGCCGACCGGATCGCGGTGGTCGTGCCCGGCGCGGACAACTCGCTGGCCAACTACGACTCGCCCAAGTTCGTCGGCGGCGGCAGCCGGGCGCTCTACCGGCAGGCCCGCGCCGCCGCGCCCGGCGCGCGGATCGCCGTCATCGCCTGGCTCGGCTACGACTCCCCCTCGACGCTGAGCGCCGACGCCCTGACCAGCGGACGTGCGGAGAAGGGCGCGCGGGGTCTCCAGCGCCTCCTCGCGGGCGTGCACGCGGTGAACGGGCGGGCCCGGTTCGCCCTGCTCTGCCACAGCTACGGCTCGGTGGTCTGCGGCAGGGCCGCCCGGCGCCTGGCGCCCCTGCCGGTGGACGACATCGTCCTGTTCGGCAGCCCCGGCACCACCCTGCGCCGCGTCTCCGACCTCAGGACGCCGGCGCGGGTCTGGGCGGGGCGGGCGAAGGGCGACTGGGTGAGGTACGTCCCCCACGTCCGGTTCGCCGGGCTGGGGTTCGGCGCCGATCCCGTCTCGCCCGGCTTCGGCGCCCTGCGCTTCGACGCCGGGACGGGTCCCCACAGCGGCTACCTGAAGCCCGGCTCCCTCGCGCTGCGCAACCTCGCCCTGATCGCTCTCGGCCGCGACGCGGAGGTCACCCGTGCCTGAGGACCGGAGCCCCGGCGAAGACGAGAACCGCGACCGGGCCGTGGACGCCCGGCAGACGCTCACCGTGTTCTACCTCATCGGTGGATACTCGGTGTGGTTCCTCTGCGTCTACGTGGCGACGCTGCTGCACGGGCCCTGACCCCGCCGGCCGCGACACGCCCGGGCGCGATCGGCCGTCGCGGCGGCCAACCGGTCCGCGATGGCGATCTGCCTCTGGCACCAGCCCGCATTGCTCACCGTCACCGTGGGGGCACTGTTCGCGTTCGGTAGCCTTGAGGGGTCGCACACCGTTCCCGACCAGCCGGAATGGATCGCCGAGCGCCTCGCGTGGCTGGTCGCCCCCGGCGGCGCGCTCGCCGCCGGCGGGGCACGGGCCGCCGCCTTCCCGCGACCGCGGCGGCACGCGCGGAACACGATCGCGGGGAACCAACCCGGTCCCCGGCCCGTACTTCACCAGAGGCGTCTCCTGATCCACCGGGGGGTGAGCCCGACACGCTGAACGATCTTCGATGGTAGAAAGGCGCCGATGCCGCCGCACCTCACGACGACCTCGCCGCGCCCCGCGCGACGGCGCGCCCGCCGCTTCCGCCGGGCCACCGCCGCCGCCGCGTCCATCGGGGTGGTGATGATGACGACCGCCGGGACGGGCCATGCCGACCCCTACGCGGCGCCCGTCGCGGTCCCCGGGATGGCGCCGTCGACGCTGGACGTCCGGTACGCCGCCGAGCGCCGCTCCATCGAGGAGGCCCTCAAGACCGCGGAGAAGCTCGGCGACACCGACCGGCGGAGAACGCTGGGCGCGTTCCTCCAGCCCGGACGCCGGTTCCTCTACTTCGACCCGCGCGGCCGCGGGCGGGCCATCGAGGTCGTCGGCGACCTCACCCGGGCACGGCGCGTCGCGGTGCTCGTCCCCGGCGCGGACACCACGCTCTCCGCGTTCGACAAGCGGGGCGGCAAACCCTGGTCGACGCCCGGCGGGGGGGCGCGCGCCGTCTACCAGCAGGCCCGCTCCCTGTCGCCCCAGCCCGGACTGGCGGTCGTCGCCTGGCTCGGCTACGCGGCGCCCAAGACGTTCAGCAGCGACGTCCTCACCGCCGAGCGGGCCGCCGAGGGCGCCGTCCAGCTCCGCAAGTTCATGAAGGGCGTCCACCAGGTCAACCCGGGCGCCAGCGTGGGCCTCCTCTGCCACAGCTACGGCTCGGTGGTCTGCGGCCGGGCCGCCCTGGGCGGCTCCAACGGCGCCGCCTGGAGGCAGGTCACCGACATCGCCCTCTACGGCAGCCCGGGGACGACCACGTGGTCGGCGTCCAGGCTGGGCGGGTCGACCCGGGTGTGGGCGGGCCGGGGCGCGACCGACTGGATGGAGGACGTCCCGCACGTGCGGTTCCTCGGGCTCGGGCTCGGCCCCGACCCGGTCTCCGCGAGGTTCGGCGCCCGGGTCTTCGACGCCGGGCACGGGGGCCACAGCGACTACCTCGCCCCGGGCTCGGCGTCGCTGCGCAACCTCACCGACATCGCGCTCGGACGCGCCTCCGCGGTGACCCGCGGCTGACCCGGTTTGAGCGCTTCCGGCCAGGACACCGCGGGTGGAGTGGCACTCTGTTGTGGTGAACACCGCGAACGAGGCCGAGATCCGCGAGCAGACCACCCAGCGTCTGGAGAAGGCGATGGGGACGTTCGGCACCGCGGCGCTGACCAGCATGGAGGAGCAGCTCCCCTGGTTCCGGCGCATGCCCGCCGACCAGCGCTCCTGGATCGGCCTCGTGGCGCAGGCCGGCATCGCCGCGTTCGTGGAGTGGTTCAAGAGCAACGAGCGCACCCGCCCCGCCATCGCCGGCGAGGTGTTCGGCACCGCGCCCCGCGAGCTGCTGCGCTCCATCAAGCTCCAGCACACCATCGACATGATCCGCGTCATCATCGACGTGGTGGAGACCCGGCTGGACGAGCTGGCCGCGCCCGGCGGGGAGGCCCAGCTGCGCGAGGCCATCCTGCGCTACACCCGCGACGTGGCGTTCGGCGCCGCCCAGGTCTACGCCCGCGCCGCCGAGACGCGCGCCGCCTGGGACGCCCGCCTGGAGGCCCTCGTCGTCAACGCGGTGCTGCGCGACGAGGTCGACGACGGCATGCACTCCTGGGCCGCCGCGCTCGGCTGGACGTCCAAGCCCGTCACCGTCATCGCCGGCTTCACCCCGGAGGACGAGGAGCCCGAGGTCACCATCGACCAGATGCAGCTGGCCGCGCGCCGCGCCCGCGCCGACGTGCTGGCCGGCGTCCAGGGGCACCGGGTCGTGGTGATCGTCGGCGGTGACACCGACCCCATGGACGCCGCCCGCCCGATCGCCGCCAAGTGCGGGCCCGGCCCGGTCGTCGTCGGCCCGCAGGTCGCCGACCTCTACGAGTCCACGGTCTCCGCCCGCGCCGCCGTCGCCGGGCTGCGCGCCGCGTCCGGGTGGCCGGACGCGCCCCGCCCCGTCCTCGCCACCGAACTCCTCCCCGAGCGCGCCCTCGACGGCGACGACGACGCGCGCGGCTACCTGGTGGAGAGCGTCTACAACCCGATGCTCGCCGCCGGCGCCCCGCTCCTGGACACGCTCACCACCTACCTCGAACAGGGATCGTCGCTGGAGGCCACCGCCCGGCTCCTGTTCGTCCACCCCAACACCGTCCGCTACCGGCTGCGCCGCGTCGCCGAGCTGACCGGCCTGGCCCCCACCGACGGCCGCAACGCCTTCACGCTCCGCATCGCCCTGGTCCTCGGCCGCTTCCACGCCCGCGCCGCCAGGACGACCGGGTAGCCAGAACGACCGGGTAGCGAGGACGGCCCGGGAGTGAGGAGCGTCGCACCGAGGGTCTCAGCCGGGGCTACAGGCGCTCACCAGGGTTTCTTGTAGGGGTCGTACAAAGCGCCAAGACCAAAGTTCGTCGTGATCGGCATCGTGGGCGCGGGCACATGACGGCAGGCTGGACGCTGTGATTCTCCTCGCATCGCCCGGCCAGGGCGCCCAGACCCCCGGCTTCCTGCAGCCATGGCTAGAGAAACCCGGCGTCGCCGACCGGTTCGCCTGGTGGTCGGCGGTCACGGGTCTGGACCTGGTGCGCTACGGGACGTCCGCGGACGCCGAGGAGATCCGCGACACCGCGGTCGCGCAGCCGCTGCTGGTCGCCGCCGCGATCGCCGCGTCCGAGGCCCTCTACGACGGCGCCCCGGGCGGCCGGACCGGGCCCGACGCCGTCGCCGGTCACAGCGTCGGCGAGCTGGCCGCCGCCGCGATCGCCGGGGTGCTCACCCCCGAGGCCGCACTGGTCCTCGTCCGGGAGCGGGGCCGGGCGATGGCCGAGGCCGCCGCCGTCACCGAGACCGGCATGACGGCCGTGCTCGGCGGCGACGCCGACGAGGTCCTCGCCGCGATCGACAAGCACGGCCTCACCCCCGCCAACGTCAACGGCGCCGGCCAGGTCGTCGCCGCCGGGACGACCGAGCGCCTCGCGAAGTTCGCCGACGAGCCGCCCGCCAAGGCGCGCCTGCGGCCGCTGTCGGTCGCGGGCGCCTTCCACACCGAGCACATGGAGCCCGCCGTCGGCGCCCTGCGCCGCCTCGCGCCCGGCGTGCCCGTCGCCGACCCGCGGGCGAAGCTGCTCCAGAACCGCGACGGCGCCGTCGTCGAGAACGGCCGCGAATTCGTCGCCCGGCTCGTCGAGCAGGTCAGCGCCCCCGTCCGCTGGGACGCGTGCATGGCGACCATGCGCGAGCTCGGCGTCACCGCGATCATCGAGCTGCCGCCCGCCGGGACGCTCGTCGGGCTGGCCCGGCGCGAGCTGAAGGGAATCGAGCTGGTCGCCCTCAAGACCCCCGCCGACCTGGACAAGGCCCGCGAGCTGATCGAGGCGGACGCGTCATGACCGCCGGACTCACCATCCCCGAGGCGGCGCCCGGCGCCCGCGTCCTCGCGTTCGGCGACTACCGCCCCGCCCGCATCGTCACCAACGACGACCTCGCGAGCACCGTCGACACCAACGACGAGTGGATCCGCAGCCGCGTCGGCATCTCCGAGCGGCGCATCGCCGGCGACGACGAGGGCATCGTCGAGCTCGGCGTGCACGCCGCCGGCAAGGCGCTGGCGAACAGCGGCCTCGCGCCCTCCGACATCGACCTGGTGATCCTGGCGACCTGCTCGGCGGAGACGCCGATGCCGGGCCACGCCGCGCAGGTCGCGCACCGCCTCGGCATCGAGGCGCCCGGCGCCTTCGACCTCAACGCCGCCTGCGCCGGCTTCTGCTACGCGCTCGGCACCGCCAGCGCCGCGGTCCGGGCCGGCAGCGCCCGCAACGTGCTGGTGGTCGGCGCCGAGAAGATGTCCCAGTGGATCGACTGGACCGACCGCTCCACCTGCATCATCTTCGCCGACGGCGCGGGCGCGGCGGTCGTCGCGCCCAGCGAGGCGCCCGGGATCGGCCCCGTCGTGTGGGGCAGCGCCGGCGACAAGTACGACAAGATCATCATTGATGACCGCAACTCGTTCATCCGGCAGGAGGGGCAGGCGGTCTTCCGCTGGGCCACCACCGCCATCGCGCCGATCGCGCTCCAGGCGTGCGAGCGGGCCGGGGTCAAGCCCGAGGAACTCGCCGCCGTCGTCCCGCACCAGGCCAACCTGCGGATCATCGAGGCGATCGCCCGCAAGGTGAAGGCGTCCAACGCCGTCGTCGCCACCGACATCGTGGAGTCCGGCAACACCTCGGGCGCCTCGATCCCGCTGGCGCTGTCCCGAATGATCGAACGCGGCGACGTGCCGTCCGGCGCCCCGGCCCTGCTGGTCGGGTTCGGCGCCGGGCTGTCCTACGCTGCCCAAGTCATCCAGATCCCGTAGGCCGTCACGCCTGCTCGCAGGCTCTGGACCAACCCACCGAAGGAGAACCCTGAACATGAAAGCAGTCGCCACCGAACAGGAGATCTTGGACGGCCTCGCCGAGATCATCGACGAGATCGTCGGGATCGACAAGTCCGAGGTGACCCCGGAGAAGAACTTCATCGACGACCTCGACATCGACTCCCTGTCGATGGTGGAGATCGCGGTGGCCGCCCAGGACCGGTTCAACGTCGAGATCCCCGACGACGAGCTGCGCAACCTGAAGACGGTCAAGGACGTCGTCAACTTCGTCCAGAACCTGCAGAGCTGAGCCGCGGGAGGGCGCGCCGCCACCCGGGAGGCGGCGCGCCCTTCCTCCTCCCCTCACAGTCCGCAAGGAGCACGCACTATGAGCAAGAGCCAGACCAGGGTCGTCGTGACCGGTCTCGGTGCAACGACCCCACTCGGCGGCGACATGCCGTCGACCTGGTCCGCCCTGCTCGCCGGCGAGTCCGGTATCCGCAAACTGGACTGGGAGGGGGTCGAGGACCTGCCGGTCCAGTTCGCCGCGACCCTGAAGGTCGACCCGTCCGAGGTGATGCCGAAGCAGAACCTGCGGCGGCTCGACCGCAACCAGGCGATCGCGCTGATCGCGGCGCGGGAGGCGTGGACGTCCGCCGGGTTCGCCGTGCCGGCGGGCGGCAAGGGGCAGAAGGGCATGGAGCGCCCCGGGGTCGAGGGCGGCTACACCGTGGACGGCGAGCGCCTCGGCGTGGTGCTGTCCAGCGGCATCGGCGGCCTGCACACCGCCCTCAACAGCTATGACGTCTTCCGGGAGAAGGGCTGGTCGCGGGTCTCGCCCTTCACCGTCCCGATGCTGATGCCGAACGGCGCCTCCGGGCACGTCGGCATCGAGTTCGGCGCGATGGCCGGCTCGCACGCGCTGGTCAGCGCCTGCGCGTCCAGCGGCGAGGCCGTCGGGTACGCCATCGACATGATCCGCGCGGGCCGCGCCGACGTGGTGATCTGCGGCGGCACCGAGTCGTGCATACACCCGCTGCAGATGGCCTCGTTCGGGGCCATGCGCGCGATGTCGACCCGCAACGAGGAGCCGTCGCGCGCGTCCCGCCCCTACGACAAGAACCGCGACGGCTTCGTGCTCGGCGAGGGCGCCGCCGTGATGATCCTCGAATCCGAGGAGCACGCCCGCGCCCGCGGCGCGGAGATTCACGGCATCGCCGCGGGCTGCGGCTACTCCGGCGACGCCTACGACATCGTGCTGCCCGACCCGTCCGGCTCGGGGCAGGCCAAGGCGATGCAGCGGGCCCTCAAGGACGCGGGCCTGGAGCCCTCCGACCTGGTGCACATCAACGCGCACGCCACCTCCACGCCCGCCGGGGACGTCGCGGAGCTCGCCTCCATCAAGGCGGGGCTCGGCGAGGAGGCCGCGCGCCAGGTGGTCATCACCGCGACCAAGTCGATGACCGGGCACCTGCTCGGCGGCGCGGGCGCGCTTGAGTCGATCTTCACGGTCCTCGCGCTCAAGGAGGGCCGCGTCCCGTTCGTGGCCAACCTGGAGGACCTCGACGACGAGGTCGACCTCGACATCGCGCGCGACGAGCCGCGCAAGCTCCCGGACGGTCCGGCGGCGGCGCTCAACAACTCGTTCGGATTCGGCGGGCACAACGTGTCGGTCGCCTTCCAGCGCGCTCTCTGACGGTCCTCGTCGAACGGCCCGGCCGGGTTCTCCCGCCGGGCCGTTCACGCATGCGCAGGCCCCGCGCGTGCGCACCCGTCCCGCCGCCGAGGGCCGGCCGTGACCGCTGCGGCCTCTGATCGGGGCCTACGGGACCCTGAGGGTGACGAGCGCGATGTCGTCGCGCGGCACGCCGTTCTGGAAACCGACGACGCGGTCGACGATCCGGCCGGTGATGGCGCCTGCGTCGAGGCCCCGCGCGTCGGACAGCAGCCCGGCGAGCCGGTCCTCGCCGAAGAACTCCCGGTCGCGGCGCGCCTCGCTGACGCCGTCGGTGAAGAACAGGACGGAGTCGCCGGACCGCAGCTCCACGGACTCGTCGGCCAGCACCACGTCGTCGAGTATGCCGAGCAGGTCGCCGGGGCGGCCGACGCGCCGCACCTCCCCGGAGGAGGCGACCAGAAGCGGCGCGGGATGACCGCCGAGCGAGACGGTGAGGAGCGGCTTGCCGTGCGGGCCGCACTCGATGCCCGCGTAGACGGCGGTGCAGAACCGCTCCGCGCCGTGGCCCAGCAGGGACGAGTTCAGCTTCCGCAGGACGTCGGCGGGCGACTCGGTCTCCGTGGCGACCGCCCGCACCGTGTACCGGGCCAGGCTCGTCACCACCGCGGCCCCGGCCCCCTTGCCGCACACGTCCCCCAGCACCAGCCCCCACCGGGTGGGAGAGATCTCGAACAGGTCGTAGAAGTCCCCTCCCACCTCGTCGCCGGCGCCGGCCGGGCGGTAGGCGCCGCCCGCCTCCAGTCCGGGGACGAGCGGCAGCGCGGGCGGGATGAAGCTGCGCTGCAGGGTCTCGGCGAGCTGCCGGGCGCGGGCCTCCGAGTCCCGCGCGCGCCGGCGGGCGTGCAGGAGCTCCCGCTCGTACTCCCGGCGGTCGATGGCGCGGAAGACGCACACCCGGACGGCGGGGGCCCCGTCCGGTTCCTCCGGGCGCAGCGTCGAGTTGACCAGCACGGGCAGCCGCTCGCCGTCCGCGCACTTCAGGTCGACGGCGATCTCGTGGACCTCGCCCTGCATGGTCAGCAGCGGCGCGAAGTGCGTCTCGTAGTAGATGCGGTCCCCGACGGGGAGCAGCTCCTGGAAGCGCGTGCCGTCGAGCAGGTCGTCGGCGCGGTAGCCCGTCCAGTCCAGGAACGTCTGGTTGACCCTGGTGATCGTCCCGGGCGGGCGCAGCGACAGGTAGCCGCAGGGCGCGTGCTCGTAGAGGTCCCGGAGGCGGGCGAGTTCGTCATCCGCGCCGGACATCGGGGCCACTCGGAGCCTTCCGCAGAAAGGCCTTGATCGCCGCGATCGTCTCCTCGGGCGCGCTCAGGTTGGGGCAGTGCCCCGTCGCGCGCAGCCGCACCAGCTCGCTTCCGGGGATGGCGCGGTGCACGTAGTCCCCCACCGCCTCCGGGGCGATGATGTCCTCCGAGCACTGCAGGAGCAGGGTCGGGACGCTCAGCCCGGGCAGGTCGGCCCGGTTGTCGGACAGGAAGGTCACGCGCGCGAACTGCCGCATGACGTCGGGATCGGTGCGGCAGAAGGCGTTGGTCAGCTCCCGGCCCAGCTCGGGCCGCTCCGGATTCCCCATGATCAGCGGCGCCATCCGGCTGGACCAGCCGAGATGGTTGCTCTCCAGCGACTCCAGGAGCTCGGTGATGTCGGCGCCGGTGAACCCGCCGACGTACTCCCCGTCGTCGACGTAGCGGGGCGAGGGGCCGACCAGCACCAGACGGGCGAAGCGACCGGGCTCCTTGTTCGCCGCCAGCACCCCGATCATCGCGCTGACGGAGTGCCCGACGAAGATCACGTCGTGCAGGTCCAGCTCGTGGACGATGTCCAGCACGTCCTCGGCGTAGGCCTCCAGGGTGCCGTACCGGTCGGCCGAGTAGGCCGACATGTCCGAGTTCCCCAACCCGACGTGGTCGAAGAGGAGGACCCGATGGTCGGCCTCGAAGGCCGGCGCGGTGAGCCGCCACATCGTCTGGTCGCAGCCGAACCCGTGCGCGAAGAGCATGGGCTGCCCCGACCGTCGGCCCAGGTCCTGCACGTTGTTGCGGGTCAAAGCGGACACCTCCCCAACGTGCCCCGGGCTCCCCGTTTCCACACCTCACGGGGCCGCCCGGCGGCGGGCGTGCTCGCCTCCCGGCCACGGGAGCGTACGAGTCGCGGGACGGGTACGCGCTCCGGGCGGGCGGCGCCGGCCGCGCCGCGGGACCGTCAGACGGCGGCGTGCAGCCAGCGGACGGGGGCGCCGTCGCCGGCCCGGCGGAAGGGCTCCAGCTCGTTGTCCCACGGCGTGCCGAGCAGCCGGTCGAGCTCCTGCTCCAGCGTGGCCTTGCCGACGGCGGCGTTCGCCATCACCGCGCGGAGCCGGTCCTCGGGGACCATGATGTCGCCGCTGGCGCCGATGACCCCCGTGAACACCCCGAGGGTCGGGGTGAAGCTGAAGCGGACGCCGTCGGTGCCGGGCGTCGGATCCTCGGTGGCCTCGAACCGCACCAGTTTCCAGTTGCGCAGCGCGGAGGTGATGCCCGCGGCGGTGCCGGGCCTGCCCTCCCAATGAAGCTCGGCGCGCAGCGTTCCGGGCGCGGCCGGCTGATCTGCCCACTCAAGGGAAACGGGCACCCCGAGAACACCTGCGGCGGCCCACTCGATGTGCGGGCTCAGCGCAGGTGGCGCGGAGTGGACGTAAAAAACGCCACGTGCGGTCACCGGACCTCCTGGATCTGTACCGAGGCTCGTCTTCCCCTACGGCCTCGTACGTCCCAAGTCGGCGTCCGCGTCCCTCATTGTGCATCATCGGCCGGAGTCGCACCACCGTGAGTTCGCAGTTTGTTGAACGCTTGAACACAGGATGCACATCGTTCACCCGGCGCCTCCGTCAAGATCCACTATTGCGAGGGGGACGCGGGTGTGCCTCCCCTCCCGGGTGAGACTCGTCACGCATGCCACCATCGGCCATCTTCCGCTCGTTCCAGGCACGGAGCGTCATCGGTTCGCCACGATGAGCGAAAGGGTCGGTTCGGCGGAGGCGAGGTTCGATGTTCGATCAACAGGCGCGGCTGGAGCGGGTGCTGGCCCGGCACGCGGACGCGGTCGTCGTGGAGCCGCTGCCGGGGCGGCCGGCGCTGATCCGCCGGGACGAGATCCTGGTCGCGGGGCGTGACGCCGGCGCGGCCGAGTCGCTGGTCCGGCGCTGGTACGACTCGCGCGACGACGAGGGCGGCGTCACGCGGCTGCGGCTGCGCGCCCCCGCGAAGGTCGACGTGTGCGAGCTCGCGGCCGTCCTCGGCAGCGCCGACCGGCGGCACCGGAGGCTGAGCGCGGCGCCGAACCACCTCGTCCTCGGCCAGCCGATGTGGTGGAGCGGGCCCGCGGACCTGCCCCGCCCCGCCCCTCCCGTGCCCGCGCCGCGGGGCGGCCCGGTCCGGCGGGACGTGACGGTCGCGATCCTGGACACCGGCCTGTCGCCGCACCCCTGGTACGAGGGCGAGGAGTGGTACCGCGAGCAGCGCGACGAGGTGGCGGAGGTCCTGGACGCCGATCTGGACTTCGCGCTCGACGCGCAGGCGGGGCACGGCACGTTCATCGCGGGCGTGGTGCTGTCCCAGGCGCCGTCCGCCGTCCTGCGGGCCCGCCGCGTCATCGACGGCCACGGGATCGGCGACGAGCTGGACGTGATCCGGGCGCTGGAGTGGCTCGCCGCCTGGGGCCGCGCCGACGTCGTCAACCTCTCGCTCGGCTGCCACACCTACGACGACCGCCCCTCGCCGGTGCTCTCCCAGGCGGTCGCGGCGCTCGGCCGCCGCACGGTCGTCGTGGCGTGCGCGGGGAACGCGGCGACGGACCGCCCGTTCTGGCCCGCCGCGATGAAGCCGGTCATCGGCGTCGCCGCGCTGGACGGCGACGACCGGGCCTGGTTCTCCAACCACGGCTGGTGGGTGGACGCGTGCGCGCAGGGCGTCGGCGTGGCCAGCGCCTTCGTCCGGTTCGACGGCCCCCGCCCCGCGGTGAGCGGTTCCGATCCCGACCGGTTCGACGGCTACGCCACATGGAGCGGGACGTCGTTCGCGACGCCGGTCGTGGCGGGGCGGATCGCCGCCCTCGCCGCGCACGAGGACATCGGGGCGGCCGAGGCGGCCGATCGCGTGCTCGATCCCGCGCGGCACCCGGTTCTTCCGGGTCTCGGCACCGAAGTGCACAGCGCGTCATCGATCGATGCCATAGGGTGAAGGGGGAGCGGGGGGCCTCAGGAGGAGACTTCGGTGGCCCGTAGGGACGATACGGACGAGCTGATAATCCGGGCACGCGACGGCGACGGCGACGCGTGGGCCCGGCTGGTCGAGCGGCACAGCGGGCTGCTGTGGTCGATCGCTCGCTCGTACGGTTTGAACGACGCCGACGCGGGCGACGCGGTGCAGACCACGTGGCTGCGGCTGGTGGAGCGGATCGACGAGCTCCGCGAGCCCGCCGCGGCGACATGCTGGCTGGCCACGACGGCGCGCCACGAGAGCTTACGGCTGGCGCGCCGGCGCGGCCGTGCGCTCCCGTCCGTGCCCGCGCCGCGCGAACCGGAGCCCGATCCGGCGCGGGTGGTCGCGGCGCGCGAGCGGCTCGGCCTGGTCGGCGCGGCGCTGGAGCGGCTGCCGCTGCGCTGCCGGACGCTGCTGCGGCTGTTCGCGCTCGCGCCGAGCCACGCCGAGCTGGCCGCCGCCCTCGGGATCCCCGTCGGCAGCGTGGGCCCGACGCGGGCGCGCTGCCTGGAGTCGCTGCGAAGGCTGGTCTCGTGAACGACGACGAGCTGATGGCGGGAGTCCGCGCGACGTTCCAGATCCTCGACCCGGTGCCGGCGGCCGTGCTCGCGGCGGCCCGCGCGTCGATCGCGTGGCGGGCGCCGGCCGCGCGGCTGGCGGAACTGGAGCACGACCTGGGCGGCCGCGCGGCGGGGGTGCGGGGCGGCCCGGCCCGGACGCTGACCTTCACCTGCCCGGACGCGGCGGTCGAGATCGAGGTGGCGCCGGACGGCCGGTTCCGGGAGATCCACGGGCGGCTCGTCCCGCCCGCGGCGGCGCTCGTCGAGGTCCGCCACCGCGACCTGCCGCCGGGCGGGATCACGGCGCGCACGGAGCCGGCGGGGATGTTCTGGCTGCCGCGCGTGCCGGCCGGGCTGGTGAGCCTGATCCTGCGGCTGGACGACGGCACGTCGATCGTCACGAGCTGGATCCGGCTGTGACCGGACGGGACGAATGAGCGGGCCGGACGAATGAGCGGGCGGGATGAAGGCGTCCTGCTGCGGATGGCGGCGACGGATCCCGCGACCGCCTTCACGCGGGCGCTCGCGCTGCTGGAGGACGGCGGCGGGATCCTGCCGCTGCGCGTGGCCGGTCTGGCCGCCAAGGAACTGGGCAGGCTCGACGAAGGCCTCGCCTTCCTCCGGCGCGCCCTGGAACTGGCCTCCGGGTCCGACGCGTACGCGGCGGCGCAGGTGCGGATGAACCTCGTCGGGCTGCTCACGGCGAGCGGCGACGTCACCGAGGCGCTCGCCCAGGCGAGGCGGGCGGAGACCGTCCTGCACGGGCCCGACGCCGACCGCCTGGCCGCGAACAAGGCGGGCGCTCTGGCACGGGCCGGACGTCTGGAAGAGGCGCACGACGTCGCGGTGCGGGCCTTGCCCCGCTTACGCGCGGGGCACGACCCCGCCGCGCTCAGCGGTCTGCTCACCAACCTCGGCCTGGCGCGGGTGTTCCGCGGTGACTACGACGGCGCGGAGGAGGCGCTGGCCGAGGCCGTCGCCGTCGGCGAGGCCGCCGCGTTACGCCACCAGACGGCCATGGCGAAGGGGAACCTGGCCTTCACGGTGTCGCGGCGGGGGGACGTCCCGCGCGCGCTCCGTCTCTTCGCGGAGGCCGAGCAGGGCCTGACCGGGGAGCGCCTGGCGCAGTGCCGGTTCGACCAGGCGGAGACGCTCATCATGGCGGGTCTGCCGGGTGAGGCGCGTCCCGTCCTCACCGCCGCCCTGGACGCGGCCACCGCGAACGGGTACCGGTGCGACACGGCTGACGGATACCTCCTGCTCGCCCACGCCGAACTGGCCGACGGCAACGCGGAGGAGGCCACGGTGGCGGCGGAGCTGGCCCGCACGACGTTCACCGAACAGCAGCGCGCCGGATGGGCGCTGCTGGCCGAGCACGTGCTGCTCAAGGCCCGGTGGGCGTCCGGTGAACGCTCCCCCGTCCTGCTGCGTTCGGCCGCGGCCGCGGCGGAACGGCTGGACGCCGGCGGCTGGGCGGACGCCGCCGACGAGGCCCGCATCGTCGCCGCGCGCGTGGCGCTGTCGCTGGGCCGGCCGGCGGGGCATCTGCTGGCCTCCGTCCGGCGGACGAGCGGCCCGGCCTCGGGCAGGATCGCCGCCTGGCACGCGACGGCCCTCGAACACTCCTCCCGCGACGCCCGCAAGGGCGCGCTGGCGGCGGTCAAGGCAGGGCTTGAGGTGACCGAGGAGCACGCGGAGGCCCTGGACGCGCTCGACCTGCGCGCCCGCGCGGCGGGGCTCGCCGCGGAGCTGGCGGAGCTCGGGCTCCGCCTGTCCGGGTCGGCGCGGGAACTGCTCGCCGTGGAGGAGCGGCGTCGGGCGATCGCCCGGCCAGTCCGCGTCCGCCCGCCCAAGGACCCCGCGCGGGCCGAGGTGCTGGACGCGCTGCGCGCCCTCGACGTCGACCGGACGGCCGAC
>NZ_BAABEV010000018.1:0-145497 GCF_039540335.1 Actinomadura verrucosospora
ATGCGTTCGGGAGGCGGCGGCCGGCCCATGCGAGGCGGCCCCGGAGGCCCTCCCGGCGGACCGGGTGGTCCAGGTGGTCCCGGCGGCCCTGGCGGGCGCGGCGGCTCCGGAGGCGGCGGCGACGACTTCTGGGGTGACGAGGGACGCGGCGGCGGGCGCGGCGGACGCGGTGGGCGCGGCGGCGGCCGCCGCGAGCGCAAGCGCACCGACGAGGCGGGCCAGAAGAAGACGGGCTGGAAGCGCTACGTCCCGAACTGGAAGATCGTCGTCGCCGCGGTCAGCGTGATCATCCTCGGCCTGGCGACGCTCGTCATCGTCGCCTACGCCAACACTCCGATCCCGAACGAGAAGCAGGCGGCCGCGGCCGCCCAGGAGTCGGTGATCACCTACTCGGACGGGTCGCCGCTGGCGCGCATCGGCACCCACCGCGAGGACATCTCGCTGGACAAGGTGCCCAAGCACGTCCAGAACGCCGTCCTCGCGGCGGAGGACCGCAACTTCTGGCACGAGCCGGGCATCTCCCCGATGGGCATCCTGGGCGCGATGTACCGGGCGGGGACCGGCGGCGACGTCGCCGGCGCCTCGACGATCACGCAGCAGCTCGCCCGCAACTACTGGGCGAACCTCAGCCAGGACCGCACGGTCAGCCGCAAGTTCAAGGAAATCCTCATCTCCATCCGGATGGGGAAGGAGATGGACAAGGCGCGCGTGCTGGAGCTGTACCTGAACACGGTCCCGTTCGGGCGGCACGCCTACGGCATCCAGGCCGCGTCCCGCGCCTACTTCCACAAGCCCGTCACCGAGATCAACGAGTCGCAGGCGGCGATGCTCGCGGCCATGATCCAGCGGCCGGGCTACTTCGCCACCTACGGGCCCGACTCCAACCCCGCCAAGAAGGCGCTGATCAGCCGCTGGAACTACGTCCTCGACGGCATGGTCGAGAAGAACTGGCTCGACTCCGGCAAGCGCGCCCAGGCGAAGTTCCCCCAGACGCAGAAGAACTGGAGCGACGTCCCGGACGACCCGAACACCGGCTACCTCCAGGACCGCGTCATCAACGAGCTGAAGTCGCTCGGCATCGACGAGCAGATGCTGGAGACCGGCGGCCTGAAGATCACCACCACGTTCCGCAAGGACCTGCAGGACTACACCAACAAGGCCGTCTCGCAGATCCGCAAGCAGAACGGGCTGAAGAACGACATCCAGTTCGGCCTCGCGGCGATCGACCCGAAGACGGGCGGCGTGGTGGCCGCCTACGGCGGACCCGACTACCGCAAGCAGCAGTTCGACAACTCCTTCCAGGGCAAGGTGCAGCCCGGTTCGTCGTTCAAGCCGATCGTGCTCGCCACGGCGCTCGACCAGGGCATCAGCCTGCGGACGACGATGGACGGCAGCTACAAGCGCACGATCAACGGCGCGTCCTTCACCAACGACAGCCGCTCGGAGAACGGGGTCTACAACCTCAAGCAGATGACGGCGATGTCGATCAACACGGCGTACGTCGACCTGGGGCAGAAGGTCCAGCTGGCCAACGTCGTGGACATGGCCAAGAAGATGGGCATCCCGGACGACACCCCGAACCTCTCGAACACCATCACGTCGCTGCCGCTGGGCGTCATCGACGCGAGCCCGGTCACGATGGCGTCGGTCTACTCGACGTTCGCGGCGGGGGGCAAGCACCGGGAGGCCCACGTGATCGCCAAGATCACCGACAACCGGGGCCGCTCCATCGTGAACAACAAGCAGAAGCCGCTGGAGAGGCTGCCCTGGCAGAAGCCCACGACGGCCTTCGACGAGGGTGTCGCGGCCGACGCCACGAACGCGATGCAGGCGGTCGTCACCAGCGGTACCGGTAAGCGCGCGAGCCTCGGGGCCCGCCCGGTCGCCGGCAAGACCGGTACCACCGACGAGAACAAGTCGGCCTGGTTCGTCGGCTACACGCCGGAACTCGTGACGTCGGCGGCGATGTGGCGGCAGGACAAGAACGGCAACCGCAAGTCGCTGATCGGCGTGGGAAGTTACAGCCAGGTCTACGGTGGTACGGTCCCGGCCGACCTCTTCAAGACCTTCATGCTGAAGGCCCTGGAGGGCAGGGACATCACGCCGTTCCCGCCGCCGGTCAACGGCGGCGAGGTCGCCCCGTGGGCGAAGGCGAAGCCGACTCCGACGGTGTCCTCGACCCCGACGCCGACCAACACCCCGACCTGCCAGCCGGGGCAGGGGCAGGGCCAGGGGCGCGGGCAGCGGCCGCCGGCCGGCTGCCAGTCGGAGACGCCCAAGCCGACGGAGACGCCGACCATCACCCCGCCGACGTCGGGCGACGTGCCGTGCAACCAGTACAACATGCCGCTCGGCTGCAACCCCGACCTGCCTCCGACCGGCGACAAGACCTGGTGGTGCGCGAAACCCGAGCACAAGAACGACCCGGCCTGCCGGAAGCAGGACCCCGCCACCAACAACTAGCGGCGCGTCCGCGACGCGACGGCCCGGAGCCCCACGGCTCCGGGCCGTTCCCGTTCTTGATCGCCCGCGCTCCCGGGCGAATAGGCTGCTGTCCATGTCGTCGTCCACGGAGAGGCTCACGATGTCCGCCGACAGCGACCGGGCGGACGCTCCCGGACGGCTGAAGCGGCTCGCGCCGGTGCTGACCGGGCTCACCGCCCTGACGTGCCTTCTCGGCTGGCTGCAGAAGCAGCCCTGCGCGTCGGCGCGGTTCGACTTCCTCAAGACGACGGCGAACGCCTGCTACACCGACGTCTATCCGCTCTACTACGTGCGCGGGCTCAGCGACGGGAAGCTCCCGTACTTCGACACGTTCACCGGTTCCGACATCCGGTACGTGGAGTACCCGGTGCTGAGCGGCGGCTTCATGCAACTGGTCGCGTGGCTGGTCAAGCCGTTCGGTGTGGACGGGCGCGGCCTCGCGTTCTACAACGTCACCGTCCTGCTCCTCGCCGTCCTCGCGGTCGTCGCGGTCCTCGCCACCGCGTACGCGGCCGGGCGCCGGTCCCTGCGCGCCGGACTGATGATCGCGCTGTCCCCCGCGCTCCTCCTCACCGCCTACATCAACTGGGACCTGCTGGCGGTCGCGCTGTCGGCGCTGGCACTGGCCGCCTGGTCGGCGCGCCGCCCGGCCCTGGCGGGCGTCCTCCTCGGCCTGGCGATCGCGGCGAAGTTCTATCCGCTGCTGTTCCTCGGGCCGCTCGTCCTGCTGTGCGTCCGGGCCGGGCAGTGGCGCCCCATGGGCCGCGCGCTCGCCGGAACCGCCGCCGGATGGCTGGCCGTGAACGTGCCGGTGATGCTCTTCGCGTGGGACGGGTGGAAGGAGTTCTACACCTTCAGCCAGAAGCGCGGCATCGACTGGGGCTCGATCTTCTTCGTCCTGCAGGACCACGGGCTGGACAAGCCCGCCTCCGACACCGGCCTCCTCAACCTGTACGGCACGGGGACGTTCCTCGTCCTCGCGGCCGGGATCGCCGTCCTCGCCCTGGCCGCCCCGCGCCGCCCGCGCCTGCCGCAGCTGATGTTCCTCGTGCTGGTCGCGTTCATGCTGCCGAACAAGGTCTGGTCGCCGCAGTACGTCCTGTGGCTGCTGCCGCTGGCGGTGCTCGCCCGGCCGAAGGTGCCGGCGTTCGTCGCCTGGCAGCTCGGTGAGATCGCCTACTTCTTCGGCATCTGGTGGTTCCTGCTGTCGGTGTCCGCCCAGACGCAGGGCGCCGACCTGGCCGGAACGCTGTCGGCGGTGCTGAGCCTGGACGCTCCGGACGGCGGGATCAGCAAGGACGTCTACACGCTGGCGCTGCTCGCCCGGTTCGTGACCGTCCTCCTCCTGGGGGTGCTGGTGGTGCGCGACGTCCTGGTCCCGTCTGCCGACATCGTCCGGTCGGACGGGGACGACGACCCGGCGGGCGGCGTCCTCGACGGCGCACCCGACGTGGTGGCGCTGGCACGCCGGCGCGGCGACCACCACGCCGGCGTGCCCCTGCCCACCTGAGTCAGCCGCGGGAGCGCAGCGCGTCGATGAACCACTGGTAGAGCGGCGTCAGCGTCGGCGGGACGGGCCAGCCGTTGATGAGGGCGAGCAACTGCCAGTACCGCTCGGTGCGCGGGTCGGTGCCGATCTCCAGCCGCCGCAGCAGATCGCGCCTGAAGGCGGCGTCGTCGGCGGCGTCCCAAGCGTCGGCGTAGGCGCGGACCAGTTCGTCGACGACGGGACGGGCCGCCTCCGAGCCGGGCTCGATCCCGTCCGCGATGGCCTGCTCCGCCTTCTCCCGGGTCAGGTCGGCGAGGGCGGCGAACTGGTCCGGGACGGCTCCCTTCGCGACCTCGGCCGCCTGGAACTCGGCCATCCGGCGCACCGAGGCCCGGAATCCGGGGTCGCCGACCAGTTCGGCCAGCTCGACCCAGGCGTCGACCTGCTCGGGTTCGGGCTCGTCGGGCAGCTCCGGCAGCGCGGCGCGCATCTTCTCCGCGAAGCCGGGGTGCAGGTCGAGCCCGGCGAAGGACTCGTCGATGAAGTCGGTGATGATCCGGCGCCGCTCCTCGTCGGACAGCCGGGCGAGCTTGTGCATGAGTTCGATCTCCTCGGGGGTCGATCCGCGTCTGGCCACCGCCCGCAGCACGGCCCTGCGCAGCCTGAGCGTGCGTATCTGCACGTCCAGCGCGTCCGCGTGCGCCGCCGCGACCTGCCCGACGTCGACCTCCCGGTCCAGCAGGCGCCGGACGGTGGCGAGGTCGACGCCGAGGTCCCGCAGCGTCCGCACGAGGTCGAGGCGCGAGGCGGCGTCCGCGTCGTACAGCCGGTAACCGGCCTCGGTGCGGCGGGTGGGCGGGACGACACCGGCGTCGGAGTAGAACCGGATCGTCCGCACCGGCAGCCCGGTGCGGCGCGCCAGTTCGCCGATCGTGTACGTGGTGTCGCCGTCCATGCCCCTCACCCTGCGGCCTCCACCCGCTGGAGACTCAACCCGGAATCGCACGCTCTCACACCGGGCAGGGAAAGGGCCCGTCCGAGGATCGCCGGACGGGCCCGTGACGCTGCTGGGACCGGCTCAGTCCTCGTGGGCCGGATCGGCGACGGTGGGGGTGGTGCCCTCGCGGCGGGCGCGGCGGACGTCCTGGACGAACTCGCGGGAGAACATCGCCGACAGCGTGGCGACGCCGCCGCGGTGGACGCGGATCTCCCCGTGCCGGACCTCGCCGGTGACGCGGATCGCGCGGCCGTCGCCGTTCTCGCCGGTCCAGTCCTTGACGCGGCCGCGGCCGGTGTAGCGCAGGTCCCAGTGGTCGATCCGGGCGTCCTGCGGGACGAGCAGCTTCACCATCGCGTGGTCGAGGTCGACCTCGATCTCGATGTCGCCGTCCGGGATCCGCGGCGAGCGCAGGTCCAGCACGACCAGGCCGCGGCGGGCGCGGACCTCGAAGCGGCGGCCGGTCGTCCAGTGGCCGAGCTTCTTGACGTTCTCGTAGTGGGCCTGGACGCGGGTCGGCGTGCCGGTGGCGGTGGGCGTGGTGGTGGGCGTGGTGGTGGGCGTGGTGTCCATCTCTGTGTTCCTCTCGGAATCGGGCAACTACCTCGCTCCAAGAGTTGCTCGTTATCTGAGCATCTCTCTATTCGAGAGAATAGGAGTCGGCGGAACCCCTGTCAAGACACGTGGATGCGCCACGGGCAGGCCTCGCCCGTCCCCGCGGGAAGAAGGACGGCAGGGGGAGGGCCGCGCGGTATAGCCGGAATCTTCCGGTTATGACGGGTTCCGTGGTGAGGGTGGGGGAACGGAACGCGGCGGACGGGGCGGCTCGCCCCGGGCCCCGCGCATCGGCGGGGGAGCGGGAACTGCCGGGAGATGACGTGAACGCGGACCGAGCACTGACCGAGCTGCTCGCGGGGCGGCTGAGGCCGGGCGTCTACCAGTGGCGGACGCCTCCCGTGCCGGGCGCCGTCGGCGACACGAGCTGGCTGGAGCGTGCCGACGAGGCCGGCTGGCGCGGCTTCTACCTCGACGGGCGCCGCGCCAGGGACAGGGACTCGTTCCTGCGGCTGTGCGGCGGCGTGTTCGAACTGCCCGAGGGCGCGGGCGCCGACTGGGACGATCTCGGCGAATGCCTCAAGGACCTGTCATGGACGCCCGCGAAGCACGGCTACCTGGTGCTCTACGAATCGTGGGCGGAACTGGCCGACACCGACCCGGCCTCGCTGCGCGCCGTCCTCGACGTGTTCGGGCGCGCGGTGAAGAACTGGCGGGACACCCCCACCCCCATGACGGTGCTGATGTCGAGCGTCGGTGTGGAAGTGGCGGGCGTCCCCCGGCTCCCCTGAGGAAGCCCGGATCAGTAGGTGCTGGTGGAGCCGGCGCTCGCCGCGAACATCGCGATCCCGAGGATGTAGAAGAGCAGGATCAGGAGCCAGCCCGCGGAGATCAGGTACCCGAGGATCAGGCCGGTGACGGCCATGCCGTGCCCGCCCTCGCCCGTCCGCTTGATCTGGCCGAGCGAGACGTGCCCGAAGATCACCGCGAGGACGGACGTCACGCCGCAGGCGAAGAAGCCGATCAGACCGCACACCAGCGACGCGGTGGCCATCCCGTTGGTCGGCGGGGCGACCGGCATCGACTGCCCGTAGTAGTGGTGCTGCACGGCCGGGGGCTGGGAGTAGGACTGGGCGTAGGGGTCCTGGGCTCCGTAGCCGTAGGGGTCGTAAGGGGGCTGTGCCATGTGCTTCCCGATCGATTCGCGCGCCCGCCGCCGGAGAGCACGCGTGCGCTGAGGGCTGGTTCCGGATTATGCCAGTGTGACGTGACCTTCGAAGTTTGTCGTCAGGCTGGGTCTACGCGCAGTTAGATGCCGCTCTCGCCACCGCGGTTCCCGGACACAGGCGACGATCCCGACTCTGCTTCGTCAGAGCTTGGAACGCAACCACGAGATGTCGTCGGCCTGGCCCGCCGCGGGCGTCTCCACCACGACCGGGGCGCCCGCCGCCCTCACCACGCCGAGGATGAGCTCCGGGTCGATGCTGCCGCTGCCCAGGTTGGCGTGCCGGTCGGCCCCCGACCCGAACGAGTCCCGGCTGTCGTTGCAGTGCACCAGGTCGATGCGGCCGGTTATGGCCTTGATCCGGTCGACGGCGTCGACGAGCTCCTCCCCCGCCGCGTGCGCGTGGCAGGTGTCGAGGCAGAAACCGAGCTTGGACTCCAGGCCCGGCACCCCGGAGAGCACCTCCCACAGCCGCGAGATCCGGTCGAACCTGCGCGCCATCGCGTTCCCGCCGCCCGCGGTGTTCTCGATGTAGACCGGGATCGGGCATTCGACCCGCTCGAACACCTTGCGCCAGTTCTCGAAGCCGGTCTCCGGGTCGTCGTCCTTCAGCACGTGACCGCCGTGCACGATCAGCGCCTTCGCCCCGATCGACGCGGCCGCCTCCAGCTGCTGGGTGAGGTTCTTGCGGCTCGGGATCCGGATCCGGTTGTTGGACGTCGCCACATTGATCGTGTACGGGGCGTGCACGTACACGTCCACGCCGGAACCCGCCAGCGCCCCCACGCCCTCGGGCAGCACAGGCTTCTTCCACCCCTGCGGATCGCCGAGGAAGAACTGGACGACGTCGGCGCCGACCGCGCGGGCGTTGTCGAGCGGGTTGTTCTGGTCGACGTGGGCTCCGATGCGCATGCCAACGAGACTAGCCGCGCCCTGCGACAGGCCGCGCGGTCACGCCGGCCCCCCGTCAGATCGAGAAGCCTCCGTGGCTCAGCGCGAAGCCGGCGCCGACGAACGAGGTGACCATCCCGATCACGTTCAGCCACCGCTCGTTCGTCGTCGCGGAGACCATCTGGGAGTACAGGGCGACGGGCAGGCCGATGACGCCGAGCAGCGTCCCGGCGAAGTGGGCCGCGGGGATCCAGCCGAGGACCAGCGCCGCGATCCCGATCGTCACCGCGGTTACCGCCAGCACGTCCTTCCGCCGATGGGGCTCGGCCTCGCTCTGGGCGCGGACGGCGCGCTTCGGAGCGCCGGCGCCGGTCGCCTGCTGGGACATCGGGATCCCTCCTCCAGCTCGAACTCCCGCGCCAGTGGCCGCACGGCGAGCGCGGGACCGAACGGACCATGCGGGTAAAGCAATTCCCAGCTGAGCCGGGGATCAACCGGTGGGCGGCGCGGAATGTCGGCGGCACCCGGTACGGTCGAACACGGATTCGAGAACACCGGCTCGGGTCCGTCCCCCGAGGGGAAGCGGGGGAAGAGCAGGAGGTGCACACCGTGAAACAAGCGGAGCTGGGGCTCATCGGTGACGCGGAGCTCGTCGAGGAGCTGTCGATGCTGACCACGCAGGCCGCCCGCATGCGCGCCCGCATGGCGGACATCATGGCCGAACTGGAACGCCGCCGCTGTAGCCGCCCCACCCAGTCCCAAGCAAGGCGCTAGGCCCGCCCATGCCGCACGCCTGGCCCGCACCTGCGCTCCGCACCGGAAACCGGCGTCCCTCGTGCCGGGGAGACCCCTGAACCCGGGTTCCCTCCACTCCGCCGGCGCTCAGCTCGGGGAACCGGCGTGTGCGCCTCCCAGTGTTGGTAGCCTGTATCGGTCTCGTGGCAGGTCCGCCCGGCGATCCGGGTCCGGCGCCGCCGCGACGGACGCAAGAGCCCTCCTGTCACGGAGAGACCGTGACCGCACCAGTCCAGAGGAGGTAGGGACACAGCATGCGTCGTTACGAACTCATGACCATTCTCGACCCCGCCATCGACGAGCGCACCGCGGGCGCGGCGCTCGACCCGTTCCTGAAGGTCGTCAAGGACGACGGCGGCAGCGTGGAGAAGGTCGACGTCTGGGGCCGCCGGCGCCTGGCGTACGACATCCAGAAGAAGTCCGAAGGCATCTACGCGGTGGTCGACCTGTCGGCTGAGCCTGCCACGGTCAAGGAGCTCGACCGGCAGCTCAACCTGAGCGAGTCGATCCTCCGTACCAAGGTCATCCGCCCCGAGGTCCACTGAGCCAGGCTCAGCCCTCACAGCAGCCGGAGCGAGCCCCATGGCAGGCGACACCGTAATCACGATCGTCGGGAACCTCGTCGAGGACCCGAATCTGCGCTTCACCCCGAGCGGCCAGGCGGTCGCCTCCTTCCGCATGGCCTCGACCCCGCGGTTCTTCGACCGCCAGGCGGGCGACTGGAAGGACGGCGAGGCGCTCTTCCTGACCTGCAACGTCTGGCGGCAGGCCGCCGAGAACGTGGCCGAGACCCTGCAGCGCGGCATGCGGGTGATCGTGCAGGGACGCCTCAAGCAGCGCTCCTACGAGACCCGCGAGGGTGAGAAGCGCACCGTCTTCGAGGTCGAGGTCGACGAGGTCGGCCCGTCGCTGCGCAACGCCACCGCCAAGGTCAACAAGACCCAGCGGCAGGGCGGCGGCGGTGGTGGCGGCGGCTTCGGCGGCGGCGGCCAGGGCGGCGGCGGCTTCGGCGGCGGCGGCCAGCAGGGCGGCGGCGGTTTCGGCGGCGGTCAGCAGGGCGGCGGCTTCGGCGGCGGCCAGCAGGGCGGCGCCCCGGCCGACGACCCCTGGGCCACCGGCGGCGGTGGCGGCGGCGGGTTCTCCGACGACCCGCCCTTCTAGGCCCGCCGCTCCGGCGCGACAAAGAGACAACGAGTACACGTCCATTCCCGCGTGAGCGGGGCTCTCCCAAAGGAGCACCACGATGGCGAAGCCACCTCCCCGCAAGCCGAAGAAGAAGGTTTGCGTTTTCTGTCAGGAGAAGATCTCCTACGTCGACTACAAGGACACGGGCCTGCTGCGGAAGTTCATCTCCGACCGCGGCAAGATCCGTGCCCGGCGGGTGACCGGCAACTGCACCCAGCACCAGCGGGACGTCGCCACGGCGATCAAGAACGCCCGCGAGATGGCGCTGCTGCCGTACACCAGCACCGCGCGCTGAGGCAGGGGGTAAAGAACATGAAGCTCATCCTGACCCAGCAGGTCTCCGGGCTCGGCGAGCCCGGTGACGTCATCGACGTCCGTGACGGCTACGGCCGCAACTACCTCGTCCCCCGCGGGTTCGCGATCAAGTGGACCCGGGGAGCCGAGAAGCAGGTCGACTCGATCAAGAAGGCGCGTTCGGCCCGCGAGATCGCGACCGTCGAGCACGCCCGCGAGGTCGCCGACCGGCTCGGCGGGCTGCGCGTGACGCTGCGCACCCGCACCGGCAGCAACGGCCGCCTGTTCGGCGCCGTCACGGCCGCCGACATCGCCGAGGCGGTCCGCGCCGCCAACGGCCCCGACCTGGACCGCCGCCGCATCGAGATCGGGAACCCGATCAAGACCGTCGGCACCCACCGGGTCAGCGTGCGACTGCACAGCGACGTCAACGCCACGATCGACGTCAACGTCGTCGAGGCCTGACGCACGACCGTTCGACGACCCCCGGACCCGCTCAGGGCCGGGGGTCGTCGGCGTTGGTGCTCAAACCGAAACCCGTTTTCGGCCTGGTCGCAAGGGCCGGGGATGCGGGGTCTGCCGGCGTTTGCCAGGCCGTGGATGTGCGGACTTCCCGTGAAACGCCCGTGAATCGCCGTGTGTTTGAGTGATCAGCTTTGCGGTGATTACGTTCCGTGATCATAGTGTCGCGGGACGAAGGGGGGCGGTGGTGATCGCGCATTCGGGGGAGGGCGCGCACGACCGGCGGAGCACGGGCAGGGCAGTGACACGCAGGGCGGCCATCGGCGGCGTCGTGGGCGCCGGGCTGCTGGAGATGCTGCCCCTGGGGACGTCCCGCCAGAATAAGGCCATGGCGGCAGATCTTACGGCGGGGGCCGACCGGGGGGCCGGCGACCGCGTGCTGTTCACGGCCGACGCCCCGCAGGTGTACACGCGGGCGCAGTGGAACGCCAGGGCGCCGAGGCGCGGGGCGGAGGTGGTCGACCGGCCGCCGGACCACATCATCGTGCACCACACGGCGACGGCGAACGCGCGGGACCGCTCGCTCGCGCACGCGTTCGCGCTGTCGCGGTCCATCCAGAACATCCACATGAACAAGAACGGCTGGGACGACGCGGGCCAGCAGCTCACGATCAGCCGCGGCGGCATCGTGATGGAGGGCCGCAACCGGAGCCTCAAAGCCATCCGGTCCGGCACCCTCGCCATCGGCGCGCAGGTCCTGCACCACAACCAGCACACCATCGGCATCGAGAACGAGGGCACCTACATGTCCGCGGCGGTGCCGGGCGCCCTGTGGAAATCGCTGACGGAGGTGTGCGTCTGGCTCTGCCAGAAGTACGACCTCGATCCGTCCGAGGCCATCGTGGGGCACCGCGACTACAACAACACCTCGTGCCCCGGGGACGTCCTCTATGCGCGGCTGCCCCAGTTGCGGCGCTCGGTGGCCGAACGTCTGGAGGGCGCGCCGAGCCAGAGTTCCACGAGCCAGAGCGGTGGTTCCGACGGCGGGTCGATCCTGTCGCCGCTGCTGCCGTCTCTCGACGACCTGGGCTGAGCCGCTACGTCTCGGGCGTCGTGTAGCGGGTGCGGCGGCGGGCGATCTCGGGATCGATGCCCTCGACGAGCGACCAGATGCCCGCCACCCGTTCGACCAGGGTCTCGGGGGGCAGGCCGGCGAGGCCCTCCGCCGCCAGGTCGTCGATCGCCTGAGTCAGCCGGGCCATCCGCTCGCCATGTGTGGAACACATGTTCGAATAGTAGCGGGAGTGACTGGCGGTGCGGCGGCAATCCGAGAATCGGGCCGGCCGGGCGCGTCCGCACCCACGGGGTGGAGCCGGGGGCTGACCCTGTCGACCCCTGGGCTCCTGCGTCGATCTAAGTCCACAAGGGGCCGCGCGTATGGCCACACCTCCATGTGGAGGCTTACACTTCGGTGTATGACTCAAGAAACATCCTTCTGGGGGAGGCTCGGAAAGGCCGAGCGGGCGGCTCTGCTGGAGTACACGACCCGCGACGTCCTCCCGCCGGGTGACAGGCTGATCCGCCAGCGAGGCCGGTCCCGCTCGGTGATGATCATCCTGCGCGGGTGGGCGGCCGTCGTCTCCGAGCCCGACCCCAGGCCGGGAGACCCCTCCGCTCCCGGGGCCAACGGCAGGCTGCTGGCCTTCCGCGGAGAGGGCGACATCGTCGGGGACATGGCGGGCCTGCTCAACAGGCCGCGCTCCGCGTCCCTGCGCGCCCTGGACGAGGTCGAGGTGCTGGAGCTGGAGGACACCCAGTTCAAGGATTTCCTCTGGAACCACAAGGAGGCGTGGTGGACCTACACGGAGATCCTCGCGGAGCGGGTCGACGAGCAGACCGCCAACATCCACTTCCAGAAGCACAAGACCTCCATGCAGATCCCGGAGATCCTGGTGAGCCTGGTCGAGAAGGTCGGCCGGAGCAACCGGGACGGCATCTGGCTCCCCTATCCGCGCACCCAGACCGAGTTGGGCAGCCTCATCGGCATCTCCCGGGAGTCGGTGTCCACCACCTGGTCCAGGCTCCGTGACGACGGCCTGGTGGCGACCCGCAACGGCAGGATGCTCGTCCTCGACCTCGAGGGCCTTCGCAAGATCTACTCCACTGACTCCTAAGTATGATCCCACTTGTATGTGTGGAGAGCTTCACAAATGAATGTGGATGCTTTACCTTCAGGGTGTAGCGACCCGGAAGGAAGGTAGCCACCATGTCGCTGGACGTCGTTGGAGCGGTGTGCATCGCCATCGGTCTCGTAGGGGGGAACATGCAGATCGGGGGACTCCTGAACGTCCCCACACTGTCGAAGGTCAAGGTCATCGCACTGGTGACCATCGGGGCCGTGTTCATCGCGACGAGCGTGGCCCAGCACCTGATCGCTCCCGCCGAGGGCAAGAGAGCGGCTCAGGTCCAGGCGGAGTAGGAGGAGACGTGAGCACCAGGCCCGGAGAGGCAGATCTCGAAGCGTCGGAGTTCGAAGCGGCGTTCCTGTTGGTGGACATCCGAGGCTTCAGCCGGATCGTGTACGAACTGGGGCCGCACAACCCCAGGCGCGCCGGAGTCCTGGCCCGGAGCTTCTGGTCGAAGGTGGAGCCGATCGCCAAGTCCCTCGGTGGTGACATCTACGCGTGGCAGGGCGACTGCCTCCTGGTCGCCTACCGGGGGACCCCCCGCGAACGGGCTCTCCGCGCGCTCAAGACCGCGCAGGAGGCTCACGCGGTGGCATGGCAAGACCTGGTGCCCCAGTGCTGGGAACTGCTCACGGAGGCCGCACACGAAGTCCAGTACGCCGGCACGGGTCAGCCGCCCAGCCGGGCCACGGGGTTCGCCGTGTCCAGCGCCATCTCCGACGGTTCCGTGATCGCCGTCCCCCGGTCGGACGGGAAGCGGTACACCGAGGAACTGACCGGCGACACCGTCAACCTGGTCTTCTCCATCACGAAGGCGGTCGCGCCCTGGCACATCGGCGTGACGAAGCCGGTGTACGAGCGGCTGAAGGGGGACGAGTTCACCAAGGCCCTGGTGGACCAGTGGGAGGAGCGCTCCCTCGTCCTGTGCGGCGCGCCCAGGAACATCGCGTCGGTCAAGCTGCCGATGCTCGACAGTCCCGTGCCGGACATCAAGGCTTCGACCGCCTCCGCCTCCCCGCCGTCCGTCTCCTCGGTGCCCGCCTGACCTTCATGAGGGCCCCTCGCCGGGGTCAGCGGGCGGCGCCGGTGACCATCCAGCGGTCGCCGCGGGCCCGCAGGCTCAGCGTGATCATCCGGGTCAGCATCCACAGGCCGATCGCGGTCCAGAGGCCGACCAGGCCCGCGTCCGCACGGTGGGCGACGAGGGCGGCGGGCAGGAAGACGGCCGTGGCGACGAGCGTCGTCACGGCGAGGTAGGCGCCGTCGCCCGCCCCGATCAGGATGCCGTCCAGGACGAACACCACCCCGGCGACCGGCTGCAGCGCCGCCACGAGGAGCAGTGAGGCGAGCAGGAGGTTCCGGACGTCGCCGTCGGAGGTGAACAGGGCGGGCAGCCACGGCCGGACCACGAGCAGGGCCAGGCCGAACACGACGCCGCAGCCGACGCCCCACCACACCATCCGCCGCATGACGGCCCGCGTGGCGGCGGTGTCGGACGCGCCCAGATAGCGCCCTGTGATGGCCTGCCCGGCGATCGCGATGGCGTCCAGCGCGAACGCCAGCAGCGTCCACACCTGGAACCCGACCTGGTACGCGGCGATCTCCGGGTCGCCCATGCGCGCGGCGATCGACGTCCCGACGATGAGGACGACGCGCAGGGCGGCCGTCCGAACCAGCAATCCGAAACCGGTCGTGGCGGACGTCCGCAACCCGGCCCAGTCGGGGCGGAACGAGGCGCCGTGACGCCGGGCCGCCCGCAGCACCACGGCCACGTAGACGACGGCACTGCCGGTCTGGGCGAGGACGGTGCCCCACGCGGATCCGGCGATCCCCCACCCCAGCACGATGACGAACACCACGTTGAGCAGCAGGTTCAGCGAGAAGCCGCCGATCGACACGAGGAGGGGCGTGCGCGTGTCCTGGAGGCCGCGCAGCACACCGGTCCCGGCCAGCACGACCAGCATCGACGGGATCCCGAACAGGCTCACCCGCAGGTACGTCACGGCATAGGGCGCCACGTCCGGGGACGCTCCGAACGCGTCCACGATCCAGGGGATCAGCGGCCAGCCAGCTGCGATCAGCACCGCCCCGATCGCGACCGCGAGCCACATGCCGTCGATGCCCTGCCTGATCGCTCCCGGCAGGTCTCCCGCGCCGACCTGGCGGGCCACCCCGGCGGTCGTCCCGTAGGCGAGGAAGACGCAGAGGTAGACGAGCGTGTTGAGGGCCTGCCCGGCGACCCCGAGCCCGCCCAGCTGCGCTGTGCCGAGATGCCCGACGATGGCCGAGTCCGACAGCAGGAAGAGGGGTTCGGCGACGAGCGCGCCGAAGGCCGGCACGGCGAGGCGCAGGATCTCGCGGTCGTGCGCGCTCGCGAGCCGCCGGGGGGACGTCATCGCGCCGAGGCTACCAGGGTGTAACTCTCAAATGAAATAAAAGCCTTACAAGGCGTCCGGCGGGGCACTTTCTTTCCCGCACACCCGGTGGACGAGGTTATCCCAGCTCAGCACCTGGATCTGGGTGTCGTCCCCGGAGAATCCACAGAGTTGTCCACAGGTCGTGCACAACCTGTACCGCGTGTCTGCACAGGTCGTCCACAGGCTTGTCCACAGGACGCTTTGCCCGCGGGGGCGCGCCCTCGCGAGAATGTCGGACGCGACAGGTAGACGTGGGGTGAACGGTCGGCGATGGGCGGACGGGGCGCCGGCGGGCCAGGACGAAGGGGGTGTGGCGGTGAGCGTTGCGGATATCGGGCCGCAGGAGCATGAGTTCGAGCGCACCCCCCCGCACGACATCTCGGCCGAGCAGGGCGTGCTCGGCGGCATGCTGCTCTCCCAGGACGCCATCGCCGAGGTCGTGGAGATGCTGCGCACCCCCGACTTCTACCGGCCCGCCCACCAGATCATCTACGACGTCATCCTCGACCTCTACGGCCGGGGCGACCCCGCCGACGCCGTCACTGTCGCCGGCGAGCTCACCAAGAACGGCGAGATCGGCCGCATCGGCGGCGCCCCCTACCTGCACACCCTGATCTCCCTGGTGCCCACCGCGGCCAACGCCGGGTACTACGCCAAGATCGTCCACGAGCGCGCGGTCCTGCGCCGCCTGGTCGAGGCGGGCACCCGCATCGTCCAGATGGGCTACGCCGCCGACGGCGCCGACGCCGACGAGGTCCTCGACCGGGCCCAGGCCGAGGTCTTCGCCATCGCCGAGAAGCGCGCCGGCGAGGACTACGTCGCGCTGAGCGAGATCATGCCCGGCGCCCTCGACGAGATCGAGGCGATCGGCAGCCGCGGCGGCCAGATGGTCGGCTGCCCCACCGGCTTCGCCGACCTGGACGCCCTCACCAACGGCCTTCATCCCGGCCAGATGATCGTCGTCGCCGCGCGGCCCGCCATGGGCAAGGCGCTGCACGTCGCCACGCCGCTCCCGACCCCGGCCGGCTGGACGACGATGGGCGAGGTCGGGCCCGGCGACCACCTGATCGGAGCCGACGGGAGACCGACCCGCGTGGTCGCGGCGACCGAGGTGATGCACGGCCGCCCCTGCTACGAGATCGAGTTCTCCGACGGCGAGGTCATCGTCGCCGACGCCCAGCACCAGTGGCGCACCACCGAGACCGGCGCCTCCCGAGACGCCTCCTCCCTTCCCGGCCGGCGTCCGATCGCGGGTGAGGCCCGGCACTCCGTTCCCACCGTCGCCGAAGCCGCCTGCCGCGTCCCACTCGCAGGTCAGGGGAGCGCCCGCGTCCGCGCGATCGCGGGCGTGGGCGGAGGGCCGTACGCACACCGCCCGACCGCCGAAGCACGCCCCGCCCTGGCGCAGCAGCCCGGCTCCCGCCACGCCGAGCTCGTCCACGCCGCCAACCGCCGATCCTCGGCGACCGGCATCGGCGGCGGAACGCCTTCGGGCCCCCCGGCCGGCGCTACGGAAGGCCCCGCCACCGCCTCGCCGCACGTGACCGCGCCCCGGATCGAGACCACCGAGCAGATCTTCGCGGCCCTGAACGGAGGCGCTCGCCGCGCGGTGGAGTTCGCCGCCGCGTTCGACCTCCCCGAGGCCGACCTGCCGCTCGACCCCTACGTCCTCGGCGCGTGGCTCGGCGCGGGTGACGATGACGAGGCCCGCGTCACCTGCCTGGACGGCGCGGTCATCACCCAGATCGCGGCCACCGGCCAGGAGGTCGCCGCAGAGGCCGTCTTCGGGTGCCACCTCCTGCCCGGCCTACGCGAGGGGCTCGCCTCGCTCGGCCTGCTCGACGGCAAGCACATCCCCTCCCGGTATCTGCGGGCTTCCGCCGATCAGCGCCGGGCGCTCCTGGCCGGGCTGCTCGACGTCTGCGGGCACGTCTCCCTCGACGGCCGCGTCGACGTCGCCGTCCCGTCCGCGCGCCTCGCGGCTGACATCCGCGAGCTCTTCCTCAGCCTCGGTCACGATGCCGCCTTGGCCGCCGACCCCACCGGAGAAGACCTCTGGCAGATCGGCCTCGTCCCTGCCGAGACGGTTTTCCGGCTGCCGCGCAAGGCGTCCCGGCAGCGTGCGGCGGTCCGCACGCCCGTGCGGCACATCGTGGACGTCCGGCCCGTCGAGAGCGTGCCCGTCCGGTGCGTCCAGGTCGACAACGACGACCACCTGTACCTGGCGGGCCGTTCCTGCGTTCCGACGCACAACTCGACGCTCGCCCTCGACTTCGCCCGCGCCGCGTCCATCAAGCACGGGCTGACCTCGGCGTTCTTCAGCCTGGAGATGGGCCGCAACGAGATCACGATGCGCCTGCTGTCCGCGGAGGCTCGGGTGGCGCTGCACGCGATGCGGTCCGGCACCATGCAGGACGAGGACTGGACCCGCCTCGCCCGGCGCATGAGCGAGGTCGCCGAGGCGCCGCTGTTCATCGACGACTCCCCGAACATGTCGATGATGGAGATCCGCGCGAAGTGCCGCCGCCTGAAGCAGCAGCACGACCTGCGCCTCGTGATCATCGACTACCTGCAGCTGATGACGTCCGGCAAGCGCGTCGAGAGCCGCCAGGTCGAGGTCTCGGAGTTCTCCCGCTCGCTGAAGCTCCTCGCCAAGGAACTGGGCGTCCCGGTCATCGCGCTCTCCCAGCTCAACCGAGGCCCCGAGCAGCGAACCGACAAGAAGCCCATGGTGTCCGACCTCCGCGAATCGGGCAGCATCGAGCAGGACGCGGACATGGTGATCCTGCTGCACCGGGAGGACGCCTACGAGAAGGAGTCGCCGCGCGCCGGTGAGGCCGACCTGATCGTCGCCAAGCACCGCAACGGCCCGACCGCCACCGTGACGGTCGCCTTCCAGGGCCACTACAGCCGCTTCGTCGACATGGCCCAGTAACCTCCCGCGGCGCGGGCCTGCCTCGTCGAAGACGCGGCATCGGGGCGTGCCCGGCTCTGACGGCCCGGACGTCCGAGGTGCTCGCTACGGTTCCCGCATGATCACCCGTCCTACCGAGGGCTGGCGGCGGCTCGGCACCTTTCCCGAGGTGTTCCTGGAGCGGGTCGAGAGGGCGCTGCTCGATTTCGAAGCCGAGGTGACGGCCCTGGGCGTCGCCTCTGACCAGGCCGTCATGGCCGCCGTCGAACACGTGGTCGTCGCGCTGAACCAGATCGACGGCACCGACGACCACGACATCGACACCGTCGACCGCGAAGAACTCTGCAAGTACATCGACGACGTGCTCACTCACGCCGGAATCGACGTCGAGGCGCTGGCGCGCCGGCGGGGCATCGACCCCGCCGAGCTCACGGACGAGTGGCGAGAGTGGTGACACGAGCCCCGGTTCTGCGTGGGTATACCTCCTGAAGTTGTGAGCGCGGTGCGTTCTGGCATCGCCGGAAGTTCTCCGTGGACGGGGGCGTCGGTTGGTCGGATCTGTGCCTCAGGACGAGCCGTTCGGAGTGGCGGTGATCCTCACCGATCGCCTCGGGCGGGTCCTGATGCATCTGCGGGACGATCTCCCCGGCATCGCATGGCCGGGGTACTGGTCGCTGCCGAGCGGCCTGGCCGAACCGGGCGAGACCCCGGCGGAAGCGATGGCGAGGGAGCTTCGCGAGGAGACGGGCCTCCGCCTCCCCCTGACCCAACGGCTGGACTCTCCCCCGGGGCCTGACGGTGATCGTGTGGTGTTCTTCACCGGGTCCTGGCATGGGGATCCCGCGACGCTCCCGCTGACCGAGGGCGTGAAGCTGGAGTTCTATTCGCTCTCCGGTCTGGCGGGCCTGCGGGTTCCCCCGTTCGTCACCGAAGCTCTCCAGCAGCTCCGAGCCTCGGGGCTGCTCGGCGGCGCGGCGGACTAGGCCCAGACCTGAACGTCACGCGGCACCGGCAGGCCCTTCGAGCCTGCCCCGGGCGCGCTCTCGCGACGCGGTCATTCCGGGGTGGCGGGGTTGCGGAACTCGTCGATCAGGACCGGGTACTGCTCCGCTCCGTGCCCGGCGGCGATCGCGCGGTCGGCCATCGCCTTGAACAGCTTCGGCAGCGCGGCGTCGACGCCCGCCGTCTCGCTCTCCTCGACGAGGTGCGCCATCGCCCGGGCGTCGGTCTCCAGGGCCGAGACCTCGGCCGGGTAGGAGCCGCGGTCGATCTGCTCGGCGTATCCCGGCAGCCATCCGGCCACCACGCCGGCGATCTGCTGCGCGAACGGCGCATAGGTCGCGGCGTCGACACCGGCCGTCCCGAGCAGGGCGGTGCCCTGGAGCCAGGCGTTCAGGATGCTCCACATCATGGCCAGGCCCGCCACGTCGTAGAGGGACGCGAGTCCGGGGTCCTCGCCGAGGTGGGTGATGGTGCCGAGCGCGCCGAGCGTCGACTCGTGCTCCTCGAAGTCCCGTCGCGGCCCGCTGTGCAGGATCACCGCCTCGGCGGTGCCGATCGCCGGCGGGACGGCCATGATGGCGCCGTCCAGGTAGCGGGCGCCGCGCCGCTCGGCCCACCGGGCGGCTTCCCGTGCCTGCGCCGAGCTGCCGGAGGTGAGGTTGACCAGCGTCGTGCCGTCCGGCTCGCTCGCGTCGAGCACCTCCCGCACGGCCGGGTAGTCGGTGAGGCAGATGATCGCCAGCGGACCGCTCCTGAGCGCGTCGCCTGCCGTCGGCGCCGGCCGCGCGCCCGCGGCCACCAGCGGGTCGGCCTTGGATGCCGTGCGGTTCCATACGGTCACGGGATGTCCGGCCTTCAGGAACGCGCCGGCCAGTGCCTGGCCCATCAGGCCGAGTCCGAGGACCGTTACGGGGATGTCGCTGTTGTCGTCCATGGCAGCATCGTTAACGTTGATACCGGTGTGAAGGTCAAGTGGGGATGCGATGCGGATCGGGGAGTTGAGCCGTCGAACGGGCGTCAAGGCCCATCAGCTGCGCTATTACGAGGCGCAGGGCCTGCTGGAGGCGGATCGCGGCGCGAACGGTTACCGCGAGTACGGCGACGCGGCGGTCGTGCGGGTGAGGCAGATCAGGCACCTGCTCGGCGCCGGTCTGTCCTCCGAGGACATCGCGTACCTGCTGCCCTGCGCTGCAGGGGAGGCCCCGGACCTGCTCGGATGCCCCGAGCTGCTGGCCGCGATGCGGACACGGCTGCGCCGGCTGGACGATCAGATGGAGAGGCTCGCCCGGTCCCGCGACGCCCTCGCCGGGTACATCGACGCCGCTGAGCGGACGGACGGCGCGAGCCCGCCGGCCTTCGCCTGCGCGGAGCCCCTTCCCGCCTGAGACGGGCGGGACGCCGTGCCGCCGCCGAAGAGGCGGTCAGCCCTTCAGGGGGTGGCCGGCGGTGCGGCGGTCGAGGATGGCCAGGGTCTCCTCGCACCAGCGGAGGTTCTCGCGCTCGAACGCGAGGCCGCGCCTGAGGGTGAGGTAGGGGCCGATCCGGTCGGCGGTGGCCAGGTAGTCCTCTTCGGTGCGGCCGTTCAGGAAGCGGGCCTGGAGCCGCTCGAACCGGGCGATCTTGGATTCGGCCCAGGCCCGGCGCTCGCGGAGGGCGGCCATCACGGCCTCGACGTCCCCCGCGTCCACCGCCTGGACCTGCACCATCAGTTCCTCGCGCATCGCGCCGGGGCGCGGGGGCCGGGCGGTGAACTCGTGCAGGGCGCGGCGGCCCGCCTCGGTGAGGGAGAACAGGCGCTTGTTGGGACGGCGCTCCTGCTGGACGACGCGCGCCTGGATCAGCCCGTCGGCGGCCATCTTGTCCAGCTCCCGGTAGAGCTGCTGGGGGGTGGCCATCCAGAAGTTGGCCACGCCGGCGTCGAAGCTTTTGGACAGGTCGTACCCGGACGCCTCGCCCTCCAGAAGGGTCGCCAGGACCGCGTTCCGCAACGACATGGTTCCGAGCGTAGCGGCCCGTGATCGTCGCCACGCCGCCGCCCGGTGGACGGCCTCCGACCTCCCGGCTAGTGTAATTTGCACCTATTCAACAAGTTGGATATCTCGGGGGGTGTGGCATGCATCCGTTCAGGCGGGCGGTGGAGGCCGGGGACACAGCGGCGATCGCGGGGTTGCTGGCCGACGACGCGGTGTTCACCAGCCCGGTCGTCTTCAAGCCGTACCACGGCAAAGCGATCACGGCGGCGATCGTGCGGGCCGCGGCGCGGGTGTTCGAGGACATCCGCTACGTGCGGGAGATCGTCGGCGCGGACGGCCGCGACCACGCGCTCGTCTTCCAGGCGACCGTGAACGGCCGCGAGGTGCACGGGTGCGACTTCCTCCACATCGACGAGGACGGCCTGATCGACGAGCTGACGGTCATGGTGCGCCCGCTGTCGGGGGCCACCGCGCTGGCCGAGGCGATGGGCGCGCAGTTCGAGCAGATCGAGCGCGAGCTCCTCGGCTCCTGACCGCCTCCCGACACCGGCGGGCGGCGGCCCGGCCCGTGGGGCCCGAGGCCGCCGCCCTGGTCGCCTCCGGAGCTCACGAATGGACGGTGTCCTGGTCGGCGTGCCCGGTCGCCGTGCCCGTTGGGGCCGGTCCCGGGCGCGGGGCGCCGGCCCATCGGATGATCACGGTGGAGAGCCGCGGCATGACCACGTTCACCATGACCGTGACGAGCACCCCGCTGATGACCGCCGCGCGGGCGGCCATCGGCAGCGCGGCGAGCAGGTCGCCGAAGACCGCCAGCAGCGCCATCACTACGGCGAACGCCGCCAGCCACGCCATGAGGGTCATCGCGAGCCTGACCCGCATCGGGGCGCTCACCGCTGCCCGCCGCCGTTGACCAGGATGTCGCCGCTCGTCTCCGGCGCCTCGATCACGCCGTTCAGGGTCATGAACTCCGGCACCACCAGCTTGCCCATGGTCAGGCCTCCCGCGTTCCGTTGGGTTCGACGGTTCGACGCTAAGCTGGCCCAGCATGATAAGTCCAAGACAGGTTTGCGCTCTCCGTAATAGCGTTTGTTTATGGAACTCCGGCAGCTCGGATACTTCGTCGCCGTCGCCGAGGAACGCCACTTCACCCGCGCGGCCGAGCGCGTCCAGGTGGCGCAGCCGGCGGTCAGCCAGCAGATCCGCCGCCTGGAGGCCGAGGTCGGCGAGCCTCTGTTCCGGCGCGATCGGCGCTCCGTCGCCCTGACGGCCGCGGGGGAGGCGCTGCTGCCCCATGCCCGCGCCATGCTCGCCGAGGCCGCCAACGCGAAGGAGTCGATCGCCGCGCTGTCCGGGCTGCTCACCGGGAGCCTCGCGGTCGGTCTGGTCCAGCCGCTGCCCGACCAGCGGGTGCTCGCACTGCTGGGCGCCTTTCACCGCCGCCATCCGCGGATCCGCCTCACCCTGCGCGAGGACGAGACCGACGGCCTGATCGCCGCCCTGGCCACCGGGGAGCTCGACGCGGCCATCGTCGGCCAGGGCCCGGCCGACACCCCGCTCGCCGCCGAGATGACCCCGCACGTGATCGCCCGGGAGGACGTCGTGGTCGCCCTGCATCCCGCCCACCCCCTCGCCGCGCGGGACTCGCTCACCCTCGACGACCTGCGGGACGAACCCCTCGTCACCGCGCCCCGCACGAGCAAGCTCCGCACCAACATCGAGGCCGCCTGCGCCCATTTCGGCTTCGTCCCGAACGTCGTCGCCGAGACCCGCGACCTCACCCTCGTCCGGCAGCTCGTCCTCCAGCGGATCGGCGTCGCCGTCCTCCCCGAATCCGCGCTCCAGGGGCCGCCCGCGCTCGCCCGGGTTCCGCTGGCCCGTCCGTCGCTGGAACGCCGGATCGTGCTCGCCGCCCGTCCCCATCACGCCAGCCCAGCGGGCCGCGCCTTCCTCGCCATGGCCCACCGCCGCCTCTTGCCCGGCGACGAGAACGCACGGTGACGTGATGCGAGGCAAATGGTCGCCCCGACCTGGTGGCGTTCTAGCCCCATAGCCGACGAGCGTGGCGCCCGATCAAAGGAACATAATCGTCTGCATGACGCGGAGGCCGCGTGACAATGATCAGGACGACGGAGGCGCGCACGTGAGGGGCGGCGGGTGGATCGCGGCACGCTGATCGCGGACAGGTACGAGCTGGTCGAGCGCCTCGGGCGCGGCGGAATGGGCGAGGTGTGGGCGGGACGCGACCGCGACCTGCACCGGGACGTGGCCGTGAAGTTCCTCCTCGACGGCGCCGACACCCCGCCGGACCTGCTGCGCCGCTTCGAGCGGGAGGCGGTGGCCGCCGCGCAGCCGGACGCCCCATGGAGCCGGAGCGGGCGCTCGACATCGCGCAGGCGATCTGCGAGGCCCTGGTCGCGGCGCATGGCGCGAAGGTCGTCCACTACGACATCAAACCGTCGAACGTGATGCTCACTTCCGATGGCCGCGTCAAGGTGGTCGACTTCGGGATCGCGGGCTTCTCCCACGCCCACACCTACACCGTCGCCCCGACCGCCATGCTCGCGCCCGCGGGCACGGCCTCCTACGGTGCGCCGGAGCAGTTCCTCGACCAGCGCGGCGACGAACGCTCCGACCTCTACGCCCTGGGCAGCGTCCTGTTCGCGCTGCTGGCCGGCGAGCCGCCGTTCACCGGCGCCAACGACCTCTCCGTCATCCGGCGCAAGACCGACGGCGAGGCGCCCCGGCTGAACGTCCTGCGGCCCGACGTCCCGCCGCACCTCGCCGATCTGGTATCGGAGCTCCTGCAACGCGACCCGGACCGGCGTCCCCGCAGCGCGCGGGCCGTTCACGAACGCCTGCAGCGGGCGCGGTTCGCGACCGTTCCGGACCATGGTGAAGCACGCGCGGAGGCCGGCGGGCAGGGCCCGTCGACGCCACCGATGCGGAACGTCGCGCCGGACGCCGGGGAACCGTCCAGGCGGTCGCCCAGCGCCCCGAGCTCGGTGACAAAGCCGCCCGGCTTCGGACGGTCGATGAGTGCGACGGCTGCCCGGAAGGGCGGCCGAAGCCTAGGGAAGCAAACGAAAGGAACAAACCAATGGATATCAGGATTGCGGACCCTCGCGATCTGGAGGGCATCCGCCGGATCGTGAGCGACGTGGTGGCGGACCGTAACCCGTACTGGGTTCGGCTGGCCCCGACACTGGAGGGCTCCTCCAGGATGTTCGGTCCGTCCACCTGGTCGCGGCCGAGGGCGAGGAGGTTCTCGCCTTCATGCGCCCGGTCCTATGGGGTGCGGCGAGCCACGTCGACTCCCTGGAATCGCCCGTACGGGGTTCCGGGAAGACTGGCCCTCACCCCCAGCGAGGGTGAAGGCCAGCAACTAGCTCATCCAGTGTCCATGGTGAACACCGCAGGCGACCCTAGGGTCGCCTCAACTCCGGTAACACTGGACCTACTGGCCCGTTCCAGCGCAGACGCCACAACCGCCGCCGCTGCAGTGCTGACAAACATTCTTCATGGGAACAACCTCCGTTTGGTTCCGTGACTTACCTTCTGCGGCCCTGCCGCACTAAGGACTGTGGGCCGTCGTGAGGATTCGGCAACTGCCGACCAACTCGGGGTTCCGGCCCCCGCAGCAGGCCCTGCACCCCGACATCACCTCAGGCCAGAGCTGAAGGGCTTGTTGCCGGTGGCGCGGCGGTGCCGGAGCCAGGCGGCCGCCAGGCTGCGGGCGGCGGTCGGGTCCGTCGGCGCGGCGGTGTCCTCGTCGGTCTCCAGGTCCTCGGCCTCCTCTTGCGTGGGCTCCTGGGCGACGTCGGCGGCGCCGGCGGTGACGGTCGGGTCGGGGGCGTCGGTGCGCAGCGCGGCCATGACCGGGTCGCCGTTCCGGCGGAGCTGGTCGAGCACGGCCGCGGCGCCCTCGGCGGGCACGAGGACCGGGTGCGCGCCGTCGTCGCCGGCGGTGCCGATGGCGTCCTTGCGCTCCAGCGCCTCGATGAGCCGCGAGGCGTCGGCGGCCGGGATGCGCAGCTTGCGCGACAGCATGGGCGCCGTGGCGCGCTGGGTGTTGATGACCAGCTCGGCGGCGGCCAGGAGCTCCTCGTGCTCGGCGAGAAACTCGGCGCGCTCGTCGAACACCTCGACGTCGAGGGGCTGTGAGCCGCCGTGCGGGCCGGGGCGCTCGCCGGGTCCTGTGCACCGGCCGGGGCGCGGTCAGGGGGACTGCAGGCGCATTAGGCGCGCGGTGAACTCGTCGGCGTCCTTGGCGGCGGCCGGGTAGGCCGCGGCGTGCGCGACCATCGCGGCGTTGGTGGCGCGGCTGTCCGGTCCATCTGCGTTCTCGGCCCCATGAACGAGCAGCAGCACGCCGCCCTCATCGCGGCCCTCGTCAAGCACGCGGGACCGCGCTGGAGCCCCCGCATCGGCCCCTGACCCGCGCAGACAGACCATCCGCCATTTGCCGGGTCTTTCCTGCCAACCATCCGGGCTCGCTGCGGCGTTCAATGGGCGTGAGTGAACCGACGCAGGAAGCCGCGTACGCCACGTTCGCGGCCGCGGCGTGGAAACGCCACTACGGCCTGGCCACGCTGCTGACCGGCGACCCCCACCGCGCCGAAGAGCTCCTCCAGGACTGCCTGGTGAAGCTGTACGTGCGGTGGCGTCGGGTGGCCGACGGCGATCCGGACGCCTACCTCAAACGGATGCTGGTCAACGGCAACGTCAGCTGGTGGCGGCGCAGGCGGCGCGAGTTGCTGACCGAGGCCCCCGAACGCCTCGACGCGCGCTCCGACTCCCCGCGGGAACCGGACGACGAGCTGCGCCGGGCACTGCTCGCCCTGCCCCGCCAGCAGCGCGCCGTCGTCGTGCTGCGGCACTACGCCGACATGACGGAGGCGGCGACCGCCGGCCTTCTCGGATGTTCCGTCGGCACCGTCAAGAGCCAGCACTCCCGGGCGATGAAACGGCTCCGTTCGACGCTCGCCCTTCCGCAGACCGAGGAGATCACACGATGAGCGATGAGCAGCTGACCCGGATGCTGCGGTCGGCGGCCGGGGGGCACCCGATCCCCAGCGCGCCGATCGAGGCCGTGGTGCACCGCGGCCGGCGCGCCAGGCGCAGGCGCCGCACGGCCGCCGGCGCCCTCGGCACCGGCGCGATCGCGCTGGTCGCGGCCGCCGCCACCCTCGGCGGGAACCTCGTCTCCGGCGGCGGCGACGGTGATCGAGTGATCACCCCCGGACGCGGCGGCGACGTCACCCTGGCCGCGGCCACCGAGGCGACGGCGGGCACGACGTTCCACGTGAAACTGACCTGGACGCTGAGCTCGCGCGGGCGCCGCGAAACGGTGGAGACCTATCAGGGCGCCTTCGACGCCCCCCACCGGCGCGGCTACCTGCGCGGCCCCGGATCGGTGCCGATGGAACAGCGTTTCATCGGCGACGACCGCTATGTGCTGCGCGGCAAGGCATGGCGCAAGCTCGACCACGGGCTGAACGGGCTGACGCGCGGCACCACCGGCCCGCAGGAGCTGACCGCCGATCCCGGCCGGATGCTGCGGATGCTGGCCACGTTCGGGACGCTGACGCCCCAGGGCCGGTCCGGCAGCGGGGCGACGGCGGTGCAGACCTACGCGTTCTCCCACGCGGCCCGTCCCGCCGAGGGGTCGCCCGCCGGGACGCGGATCACGGGCACGGTGACGATCGGGATCGCGACGCGCAAGATCCAGAAGATCGTGCAGACCACCGTCATCACGACCGCGACCCCGGAGATCGCCGACCGGGACCCCGTCCGCTTCACCTCCGTCACCGAGTTCTCCGACTACGGGACGCCGGTGAACGTGACGCGTCCGTCCGTGTAGCGGACGTCGCCGGCCCCGATGCGCGCGGCTCGGGGCCGGCGACCGGGGCGCACCACCGTTCGCCGCCTGTTCAGTCGCCCGTCGTGATCGGCGAGGCCTCGGCCTCATCTGGGCCTGGTGCCCTGTGCCTGTTCGTCACCCCCGAGGCCGGGCTGAACGCGGCCAAGCCCGGCGGCAGGCTGCTGGGGCTGTTCGCCGACGGCAACATGCCGCAGGAGTGGACCGGTCCGGCGGCCAAGGTCGGCGGCACCGACCCGGCCCGGTGCACGCCGAACGCGGACCCGAAGGCGGCACGCCGTGCCGCGGCCTTGTTGGAGGAGAGCAGGTGACGACCTCGCGGCATGCGCAGCTGTTGAAGTGGGATCGCCGTGTGCTGCACACAGGCTCAGGTGATGTGGGTAGTGTCAACGTGGAGCTGAGTACCTGACTAAGGGGGTGGGTTCGATGAGCGTGCAGCCGCTTCACCCAGAGCCGGATCCGCGGGACCCGCAGGTCATCGTGGACAGCCTCCCCGAGGAAGAACGGGATTTCTTCCTCTCCCAGTACAGGGAACGTGCCCACGCCGCAGCCGACGACCTCACCGGCTACAAGGCGCTCCAGCGGTTCTTGAATGTGTGGAGCATTCGGGCACGGACGCAACGTCCCTCCAGCAAGGAGATCGAAGACCGGATCCAGGAGATCCACGACGGCGCCCCCACGGTTCCGATCGAGGAAGTCCTCGCCCAGCAACTCGGCATGTCCCGCGCTGATGCCGCCGCCTGGTGGCAACAGAAAGTCGAACAAGCCGCAGAGGGTCGCTGAAGGTCGGCAAACTACGGCCCATGACCTACCGGGCCGAGCTCTCCCCAGAAGTGATCCGGCAGCTCGCCGGCATCCCCGAGCAGGCACGGTTCGCGCTCGCTGAGATTCTCAGCGTCATCGTCGCCGACCCTCACGACCCGACCACCAGCGAACCGACGCCGGACCCGCGGATCAGGCAGGCCGTCTTCGGTGGCGTGGGGCTCGTCGAGTAACTGATCTGGGACGAACTGCTCGTTGTCGTCGCGGTCGACCTCGTCTGGGGCGGCTGATCCCGGCTTCAGCGGGCGGGGCGTTCGTAGATGAGTTCTCGGCCGTCTTCTTCGTCCCATTGTTCGCCTACGTGGGTGAAGCCTTGGCCGGCGATGGTGGCCAGGGACGCTTCGTTGTCGGGGCTGATCGTGGCGCGGACGGTGGTGACGGACGGTTCGGCGGCGGCGCGTTCGAGGAGGGCGGCGAGCATCGCGCGGGCGTAGCCCTTGCGGCGGTGGGCGGGGTCGACGGAGTAGGCGATCTCGACGGTCCCGTTCTCGTCCGGGGCGCCGTGGAAGCCCGCGTGGCCGACGACCACGCCCTCCGGCTCGGCGACGGCGGCCCGGACGATCCAGGGGGCGTGGGACGGGTCGCGGTCGAGTTGGGCGAGGCGGAAGCGCCACAGGAACTTCGCGTCGCCGGTGGTGAAGTAGTCGGTGAGGGGGACCCCGGCGACCGCGCCGGCGCCCTCCAGGTCGTCCTCCAGCAGGGCCTTCATCGCGGCGGGCGGCAGTTCGGCGAAGCGGACGGCGGGGGGCATGGGCGGCTCCTCGGTCGGGGGCGATCACCTTAGGCGGGCCGGCCCGACGACCACCAGCGATTAACCGGGGCGGCGGTTCTCCGCATGGTGGTCGACGACGCGGAGCAGCAGGTCGGTGAGGCGGGCGCGCTCGTCCGGCGCCAGGGGGGCGAGCAGGTCGTCCTGGATGCGGTCGAGGACCTCGTCGAGTTCCACCAGGTGGCGGGAGCCCTCGGGGGTGAGCGTGATGACGTTGCGTCGCCGGTCGGACGGGTCGGGGGAGCGGTCGACGAGGTTCTTGGCGGCCAGCTCGTTCAGGGCGGCGACCACGTCGCTGCGATCGATGCCCGAGCGGCGGCCGAGGTCGGCCTGGCTGGACGGGCCGTACTCGTCGAGGGCGGCGAGCAGCCGGTAGTGGTAGCCGCGGGCGCCGGCCGCGGCGAATCCCTCGGCGAGCAGGCGGTGGCTGTGCGCGGACGCCAGGTTGATCAGCCAGCTCGGGATGTGCCGGAGCCGCGTGGGCGTCCGGTCGTCGGACGTCGTCATGCGGACAGTGTAGGGGCTTGTTGGTGGGGCCAACGATCATCTAATGTTGGTGGTGCCAATGTTGGTAGTGCCAATGAATGGGGAATCATGGACGACCGTGCCGAGCTCGCCGCCCTCGTCAGCCGACTGGGAGCGTGGCTGGACGACAAGAGCCCCGGCGACGGGCGGACCGTCTTCACCGAGGACGTCGAGGCCCGCACGCTGGGCGGCGTCGCGAAGGGGCTCGAAGCCGTCGTCGCGCAGGCGCGCCGGAACCACACGGTGCCGACGCAGCACTTCATCACCAACCCCCTGATCGACGTGGACGGCGACCAGGCCGCGATCGGCGCGAACCTGCTGGTGGTCTTCGCTCGGGACGAGGGCCTGCGCCTGCTGGGCGAGCGCTACGAGTTGCGCGCCGCCCGGACGGCGGACGGATGGCGCATCAGGCGGGTCGAGGTCCGTCCGATCTGGGAGGCCGCGAACGTCTGAGACCGCCGGATCAGGGAGACGTGAGCTCGTCGGAGAGGGCCTTCAGGCGGGCGCGGGCGTCGGAGTCGTAGGCCTGGGCGTTCGCGCGGGCCTCCTGGAGCCCGTCGAAGAAGCGGCCGGACACGGCGTCCAGGGCGGGGTCGGTGACGAGGCGGTGGGTCGCGCGGACGCCCTCCTCCAGAGTGCTGATCGGCGACGACACCATCTTGGTCGGCATGTAGGTGGCCGGGTGCAGGGCGTTCGCGGTGACGCCCGTCCCGGCCAGCTCGGCGGCGAGGTCGAGCGTGAACAGGATCTGGGCGAGCTTGCTCTGGCAGTACGCCCGCGTCCCGCTGTACCCGCGAGTGATCATCACGTCGTCGAAGTCGATGGCCTGCTGGCCGAGGCTGCTGACGTTGACGATCCGGGCGGGCGCGGAGGCGGTCAGGGTGGGCAGCAGGAGCCGGGTGAGCAGGTAGCCGGACAGGTAGTTCACCTGGAACGTCAGCTCGTGGCCGTCCGCGCTCTCCCGCCGGGGGCCGTCGACGCCGATGCCCGCGTTGTTGACCAGGACGTCCAGGCGCGGGTGGTCGGCGCGGACGGCCTCGGCGAGCGCGCGGGTCTCGGCGAGCGAGGACAGGTCGGCGCGGTACCAGGAGGCCTTGCCGCCGATCTCCTGGAGGGTCGCCTCGCCGCGCCGGTCGTCCCGTCCGTGGACGAGGATCGTGGCGCCCTCGGCGGCCAGTTCGGCGGCCAGGGCGCGACCGAGCCCGTCGGTCGCGCCCGTGATGAGGATGGTCTGCTGATCGATGGGACGCATGTTCTCCATGGTGCCCGGCGCGCGCGGCGGTCAGGGACGGTCGAGGAAGTCCCGGACGAGCTTGACGAACTCGTCGGGCCGCTCGGCCATCGCCACGTGGCCGGTGTCGAGCTCGGCGTACTCGCTGCCGCTGATGCCCGCGGACAGCTCCCGGTGGTTCTCGACGGGGATCGTCTGGTCGCGGGTCGCCCCGATGACCAGGGTGGGCGCCGCGACCCGGGGCAGCAGCGGCCGGATGTCGAGCCGGGCGACCAGGTCGATCTGCCGAAGCCGGTCGTCGTTCAGGTCCATGAACGCGTGCTGCTGCTCGACCGCGTCATGCCCGATCCGGTTGAGGAACGCGCGGCTGAACGCGGTGAGCGTCGCGAACCGTCCGAAGCTCTCGGGGCTGCCTGCGAGGCTCGACCAGAGGGTCATGTGCTGCCGGACGTACTCGTCGCCCGCGTGGGACAGGCCCGCGACGGGCGCCAGCCGCCGGACGAGGTCCGGTCGCAGCGCCGCGGCCGCGACGGCGGTCGGGGCGCCGAGCGAGAACCCGACCACGTCGGCGAGGCCCGTGCCGGCCTCCTCGATCACGGCGTTGACCTGCGCGCCGAGCCCCTCGATGGTGAGCGGGGAGCCGTCGTCGCGGGCGGGGTCGCTGCCGGAGAGGTCGGGCAGGACGACGGTGCGGTGATCGGTGAACCGGTCGAGCATCTGGTCCCACATGGCCGAGCCGGGCCCGACGCCGTGCACGAGGACGAGCGCGGGCCCGGAGCCCTCGACGCGGTAGGGGACGGTGGCGTTTCCAACTGTGACCTTCGGCATGGCGGTCGTCCTTCTCAGTGGTGTCGCTGGACGCCGTCAACGCTCGCAAGGCCGGGCCGCGATGAGAATCGGACGGTTCTGGCTAGGACAACCGGTCCCAGTCTTAGCTCTACGGGCATTCCGGACGGAGCGGAATCATGGGGGCATGGAGATGGACCGCAAGGAGCTCGCCGACTTCCTCCGCCGCTCCCGCGAGCGGCTGCGCCCGCAGGAGGTCGGGCTGGCGGCGGGCCCCCGGCGCCGCACCCCGGGGCTGCGCCGCGAGGAGGTGTCGCAGCTCGCCGGCATGTCGGCGGACTACTACATGCGCCTTGAGCAGGCCCGCAGCCCGCAGCCGTCCACGCAGCTGCTCGGCGCGCTCGCCCGCGCGCTGCGGCTCACGATCGACGAGCGCGACCACCTGTACGTCCTCGCCGGGCACCGCCCGCCCGCCGGGCCGTTCGCGGGCGAGTACGTCCGGCCGAGCATGCTGTACCTGCTGGACCGGCTGCACGAGACGCCGGCGCAGATCATCGGCGACCTCGGGGACCTGCTGGCGCAGAACGCGCTGGCCGAGGCCCTTTTCGGATGCGTCTGCACGGTGGAGGAGCCCAACCGGAACATCGTGTGGCGGTGGTTCACCGACCCGTTCGTCCGGGAGGCGTACCCGGAGGAGGAGCATGAGCCGCACGGCCGCCGGCACGTCGCCCAGCTGCGGGCGGCCGTCGCGCGGCGGGGCAACGACGCGGCCGCGTCCGCCCTGGTCGAACGGCTGCACGCGGCCAGCGACGAGTTCACCCGGGTCTGGGAACGGCACGAGGTCGCCGTCGAGCGCACCAGCCGGCTGAAGGTCGTCCACCCGGAGGTCGGCTTCATCGAGTTCGACACCGAGGCGCTGCTGACCCCGGCCGAGGACCAGCGGCTCTTCGTGTTCACACCGCCGCCCGGCACCGGCAGCATCGAGTCCCTCGACCTGCTGCGCGTCATCGGCCCGGAGACCGCGCACCGCAGCCACCGCTGACCGGCGTCACCCGGCGGTGAGCCGCCACAGAGACGTGGTCTCGGCGGCGCGGGCCGCGTGGAGGGGGTCGTCGGGATCGGCGGCGCGCGGGTGGCGCGGCGCGGTGTCGAGCCGGCCCGCGACCCGCAGGCCGGACGAGGCGATCATCTCCAGGAGCTCGTCCCGCGTGCGGAGGCCCAGGTGCTCGGCCAGGTCGGAAAGGATCAGCCAGCCTTCCCCGCCCGGTTCGAGGTGGTCGGCGAGCCCGGACAGGAAGCCGCGCAGCATCCGGCTGCCCGGATCGTAGACGGCGTGCTCCAGGGGGGTGCTGGGCTTGCCCGGAACCCAGGGAGGGTTGCAGACGGCCAGACCGGCGCGTCCGTCCGGGAAGAGGTCAGCGTGCACGACCTCGACGTTCACACCTAGCCGCTCCACGTTCTCCTGGGCGCAGGCCAGCGCGCGCGGGTCCTGGTCAGTGGCGACGACGTGCTCAATGCCACGACGTGCCAGTACCGCCGCCAGGACGCCCGTACCGGTTCCTATGTCGAAAGCCGTTTTCGTCGGCGGAAGCGGTGCCTCGCCCACCAGGTCTACGTACTCGCCTCTGACCGGCGAGAAGACGCCGTAGTGGGGGTGTATACGGTCGCCGCCAAGCGCCGGGATCGAGACGCCCTTCTCGCGCCATTCGTGGGCGCCGATCAGGCCGAGCAGTTCTCGCAGTGAGGCGATGTAGGGCTGGTCGTCCGGCCCGTAGGCCTCCGTGCAGGCGTCCTGGACGTCCGGGGCCCGCCGTAGCGGAATCACGTGACCGGGGTCGAACGGTATGAGCAGCATGCCGAGCGTCCGCGCGCGCTGGGCGCGTGCCTGCCGGTACAGGTGGAACGCCTGCGCGCGGTCCGGTTCGGGCTTGTTCTTGCGCCGCCGTGGGGGACGGTCGATCCGGCGTGCCATGGCCTTGAGAAGCTGCCGCGCGTTCTGGAAGTCACCGCGCCACAGAAGCGCGGTGCCTTCGCACGCCAGGCGATAGGCGTCGTCCGCGCGCGTCTCGTCGTCGGCGACCACGATGCGTCGGGGCGGCGGGGCGCCGCTCTCCGACCGCCAGCGGACGCGATGGTCCCGGCCGCCCTCCTGCCAGGAGATCTCGTCCACAGGAGTACCGTATCGGCGTGCGTCTACCTGGGGCCTTGCATGCCGCCAACGAAGGCCTCGCCTTCCTGCTGGAACTCGCCGCCATCGCCGCGCTCGCCTGGTGGGGCTTCACGACCGGCGGGAACGTTCTGGTCAACATCGTCCTCGGGCTCGGTGCGCCCGCGGCCGCGATCGTCCTGTGGGGCATGTTCGCCGCGCCACGGGCCCGCTTCAAGATCCCGCTGCCGCTCGTGCTGCTGGTGAAGGCCGCCGTGTTCGGCGCCGGCGCGCTCGCCTTCCACGGCGTCGGCCACACCGCGGCGGCCGTCGCCTTCGCGGTGATCGCCCTGGTCAACACCGCCCTCGCCACCGCCGACCGCGACGCCCACTTCCGCACGGCCGCCGAGTGAGGCGACCGCAGGCCCGCCCTCAGGCGAGGTCGGCGCTGGAGAGGTGCGTGGACGTCTCGGCCAGCCTGTGCAGCGCCGCCTCTGACGGCGAGCCCGGTTCGGCCGCGTAGAGCATGAGGCGGCTGAGGTCGGGGTCGCCGGGCAGGTGCAGGGTCTCGAACGGCAGGACGAGCCGTCCCACCTCGGGATGGTCGATGCGGGCCTCGCCGTTCGTCAGGTCCGTGACATGGTGCGCCGACCACAGGCGGCCGAACTCCGGGCTCCGCTCCCGCAGGCAGTCGATGACCGCGCGCAGGTGCGGGTCGTCCGGGTCCTGGCCGGAGCGGAAGCGCAGGTAGGCCGCGTTGCGGCGGGCCACCGCCGGCCAGTTGCCGCCCAGCCGGGCCTTGTAGTCGGGGTTCAGGTGGATCTGGTGCGACCAGGTCCGCTCGTCCGGCGGGACGTTCGCCAGGTCGACGAACACGGCGGCGGTGAGCCGGTTCCACGCGACCACGTTCGTGTAGTGCCCGACGACGTAGGCGGGTGCGTGCGTGAACGCGTCGAGCAGGTGCTGCAGCGGGGCCCGCAGGCGCGGAGGCGCGGTGAGGGGCGCGCGGCGCGGCGGGTGGGCGAGCCGGTGCAGGTGGGCGTGCTCGTCGCCGTCCAGCCGCAGCGCCCGCGAGATCGCGTCCAGGACCTCGGTGGACACGCCGTCGGCCGCGCCCTGCTCCAGCCTGATGTAGTACGCGACGCTGACCCCGGCGAGCTGCGCCAGCTCCTCGCGCCGCAGGCCCGGGACGCGCCGCCGCGTCCCGTAGGAGGGCAGGCCGGCGTCGTCGGGACGGAGCCGCGCCCTCCGCGACTTGAGGAACTCGCCGAGTTCGCCGTTGCGCGCCATGCGGCCGAGGCTATCCGGGGCCGCCTCGCGCGAGGACCGACGGGTCAGGCGGTCCTGGTGGTGATGTCACCGTTGCTGGTGCTGACGTCGAGCCGGTACTCGGCGGACGGGTCGTTCGGAATGCCGAGCCGCCGGTCTCCGTCGCCGGTGTGCGTGCTCACGCGGTAGCGCCCCGCGGGCATGGTGACCGTGACCTCGCCGTTGTCCGTCTTCGCGCGGACGTCCTGGGGCGCACCGGGCGTGAGGGTGACGTCGCCGTTGGACGTCTCGGCGTCGACACCGCCCTTGAGACCGCTCCCCCGGATCTCGCCGTTGTCGGTCCTGACCTTGATCGGCCCCGCGGCCCCGTCCAGGCGGACCGAGCCCGAATTCGTGGACACATCCACCTTGCCCACCTTCGACAGGGTGATGGAGCCGTTGGAGGTGCTGCCGGACACGGGGACCCCGGCCGGGAGTTCGACCGTGTAGCTCACCGAGCAGCGGGAGCCGCAGCCGCGCAGGGTGAGGACGCCGTTCTCGACCTGGTGCGTGGGCCCGTCGGGCTTGTCCCCGCGGTACTTGACCTCGCGGTGCAGGGTCGTCTTGGACGACCCGCCGCGCAGCGTCACGCCGCCGGACCCGATCTGGTCCAGTCGCACAGCGGTGATCTTGCCCTTCAGCGTGGCGTCGTCCTCGTAGGTGGAAGCGAATGCCACGTCGCATGCGCTGAGGGCGGTCACGCTGACCGCTGCTAGGGCGAGGGCGAGAACTTTGCCACGCACTGAAGCCTCCTGGTCGATCCGGCTGAACGCTGCTGAGCCTAAGGAGACGGGTCCCGGATGGCCGTCACGCCAGGGAGCCAGGTTGGTTCTCCCTCCCAGTGCCTGAGCCTGCTACTGGGAGTAGTACGAACGAGCGGGGACTGGGTAAGCGCGCCCAGCGCAGCGAGGGTCTCTGCCATGACCGCACTCACGACCGCCGTGTCCGCTCCCCCAGAGCGGATGACGTCACGGCACAAGCTGGTACTGACCCTCCTGCTCGGCGCGCAGTTCATGCTCGCCATCGACTTCTCCATCCTGAACGTGGCGATGCCCGTCGTCGGCAGAGGACTGGGCTTCGGGCTGGACGAACTCCAGTGGATCGCCACGGCGTTCGCCCTCCCCGCCGCCGGATTCACGCTGCTGTTCGGCCGCGTGGCCGATCTGTCCGGCCGGCGCCGGATGCTGCTCGCGGGCATGGCGCTCCTGGCCGGAGGGTCCCTGGTCGGCGGGCTGGCCACCTCACCGGCGCTGCTGCTCACCGGGCGCGTCCTCCAGGGCCTCGCCACGGCGATCGCCACCCCGGCCGCGCTGTCGCTGCTCACCACGTCCTTCCCGGAGGGGCCGCTGCGGACCCGGGCGCTCGGGCTCAGCGGCGCGCTGATGTCGGCCGGGTTCACCGTCGGCGCGATCCTCGGCGGCCTGCTGACCGACCTGCTGAGCTGGCGCTGGGCCTTCCTCGTCAACGTGCCGGTCGCGGTGCTGATCTTCGCGGTCACGCCCGCCGTGGTCGCGGAGAGCCGGTCCCCGGACCGGGCGAGGCTGGACGTTCCCGGCGCGGTCACCGTGACCGGCGGCCTCCTCGCCCTCGTCTACGGGATCACGTCCGCCGGGTCGGCCGGCTGGGGCTCCCCGGCAGCGCTCGGCGCGCTGGCCGCGGCCGCGGTCCTGCTCACCGCGTTCATCCTGGTCGAGCGGCGGTCTCCGGCCCCGCTCGCGCCGCTGGACGTCCTCACCCGCCGCACCGTCACCTGGGGCAACGTGGGTGGGTTCGTCGCGTTCGCCACAGAGACGTCGCTGGTGTTCCTGATGACCCTCTACCTCCAGAAGGTCTTGGGCTTCTCGCCGCTGGCGACCGGGCTGGCGCTCGGCGTCCTCGGCGCCGGGACGTTCGCCGGGGGTGTCGCCGCGCCCCGCCTCATGGGACGGTTCGGCGGCCGGGCGACGCTCGTGTCCGGCCTCGTGCTGCAGGCCGCCGCCACCGCCGCGCTGCTGGGCCTCGGGGAGTCGCGCGGCGCCCTCGGCCTGCTGCTCGCCGCCACCGCCGTCGGGGGGTTCGGGAACCTCGTCGCGATCGTCGCCTTCATGGGGATCGCGACGTCCGGGCTGCCGGACCGCGAGCAGGGCCTCGCGACCGGGCTCGCCACGATGACGCAGCAGGTCGCGATCACCCTCGGCATCCCGGTGATGAGCGCGGTGGCCACGGCGAACGCGTCCGTCCTCGGCGGCGTCCGCACGGCGACGGCCGTGAACGTCGCCGTCGTCCTCGCGGGAGCGGCCCTCGCCGGCGCGTTCCTGCGCCGTTCGTAGGGGACCGCCGTGGATCTCGAACTCGAAGGCAGGGTCTACATCGTGACCGGCGCGTCCGCCGGGATCGGCGAGGCGACCGCCGCCCTCCTGGCCCGCGAGGGGGCCCGGGTCGTGCGGGTGGCCCGCTCCCCCGTCGACGTGGCCGCCGACCTCACCCGGCCCGACGCCGCGCAGCACGTCGTGGACGTCGCGCTGGAACGGCACGGACGCCTGGACGGCCTCGTCAACAACGCGGGCGCCCTCGAATCCCGGATCGGGTTCCTCGACGTCACCGACGCCCAATGGCACGCGACGTTCGAGCTGAACCTGCACGCCGCCGTGCGCATGGCCCGTGCCGCGCTGCCCGCGCTCATCGACCAGGGGGCAGGGAGCATCGTGCACGTCTCAAGCGAGGCCGCCCGTTTTCCCGATACGCCACTGGTCGACTATGCGGCGTCCAAGACGGCGCTCCTGTCGGTGTCCAAGACGCTGGCGGGGGAGTTTGGGCGATGCGGGATCCGCTCCAACGTCGTCGCGCCTGGCCCGACCCGCACGCGGCTGTGGGACGAGCCCGGAGGGTTCGCCGACCAGCTCGCCGACCAGTACGGCCTACCGGTGGAGGAGGCGATCCAACGATTCGTCCAGGACGAACGGCGGCTCCCCACCGGACGCCTTGGCACGCCCCAGGACGTCGCACGGGTCATCACTTTCCTGCTGTCACCGCTGGCCGCCCAAGTCACCGGCGCCGAATGGGCCGTGGACGGGGGAGCGCTACGGCAACTCTGAGCCTGCGTGCCGGACGTCACGGGCGTCCGGCACGCTGCCCCCTCTTGCGGCACAGACCGGAAGGCCAGGTCAGGCCGGAACCTTGTCGAGGAACCCGGTGACCCGGTCGAAGCGGCCCTCGTCGTCGAAGGTCGCCACGTCGAAGCCGACCACGATCGCCTCGCCGCCCTCCGGACCGAGCTCCCAGGTGAAACGGGCCACGTTGTGGTGGGCGTCCACCGTCCCCGCCGCACGGAACACCAGGCCGGGGAACTGCTGCTGGGCGGCTCCGACGAACGCGTCGATCGCGTCGCGCCCCTCCGCCACGCCGAGCGGGTCCACGTAGACGGGGCTCTCCGTCCACAGCTCGTCGATCGCGGCGCGCCGGGCGGCCGGGTCGGTCTCGTTCCACACGGCCAGGTAGCGCTCGACCCGCTGCTGCACATCGCTCATGTCATGACTCCCATCTGGTTCTTCGGGTTCGTCGCCCCGATGACCTCTACGGTGCCGGGCCCGCGGCGGAAGATCGATTACCTGGGAGGTCATGCCCGCGCGGCCGGTGACCTGGGCCGCGACGATGATGTCGGAATCCTGCCAGTGAAGACCCCTGACCATCGGTGATGCTGGAGGCATGCACGAGGACGTGGAAAGGTGCGTGCGGGCCTTCCAGGCGAAGGACGCCCGCTTCGATGGATGGTTCTTCGGCGGGGTCGTGACCACCGGGATCTACTGCCGTCCAAGCTGCCCCGTGGTCCCGCCCAAGCCGGAGAACATGCGCTTCTACCCGAGCGCTGCCGCCGCCCAGCAGGCCGGGTTCCGGGCTTGCAAACGGTGCCGTCCCGACACGTCCCCAGGCTCCCCCGAATGGAACCACCGCGCGGACCTCGTCGCTCGGGCGATGCGCCTCATTGCCGATGGCGTCGTCGACCGAGAGGGCGTTCCCGGCCTCGCGGCACGGCTCGGCTACAGCACGCGGCAGATAGAGCGCCAGCTCAACGCCGAACTAGGCGCGGGCCCACTCGCCCTGGCACGAGCCCAGCGCGCGCAGACGGCACGGCTCCTCATCGAGACGACAGCCCTCCCCATGGGGGACGTTGCCTTCGCGGCGGGGTTCGCCAGCATTCGCGCCTTCAACGACACCGTCCGCAAGGTTTTCGCGCTCACCCCGTCCGCCCTACGCGACCGCGTCGCGAAGGGACATCCGCCTGCCGGGGCCGGTGCGCTGTCGCTCCGGCTGCCGTTCCGGGCCCCGCTGTGCCCGGACAACCTGTTCGGGCACCTCGCCGCCACCGCCGTCCCGGGCGTCGAGGAGTGGCGGGACGGCGCGCTCCGCCGCGCCATGCGGCTGCCCCACGGGCACGGCATCGCCACCCTGCGGCCCCGGCCGGACCACGTCGCCTGCACGCTCAGCCTCAGCGACCTGCGCGATCTCCCCATCGCGATCAGCCGCTGCCGCTGGATGCTCGACCTGGACGCCGATCCCGTCGCCGTGGACGACCTCCTCCGCACCGACCCCGTCCTCGCGCCGCTCGTGGACAAGGCCCCCGGGCGCCGCGTGCCCCGCACCGTGGACGCCCCCGAGTTCGCCGTCCGCGCCGTCCTGGGCCAGCAGGTCTCGACGGCCGCGGCCCGCACCCACGCGGCACGCCTGGTCACCGCCTACGGCGACCCCATCGACGACCCGGGCGGCGGGCTGACGCACCTCTTCCCGACCCCCGCCGCCCTTGCCGAACTCGACCCGGAGTCCCTCGCCTTCCCCAAGACCCGCCGCACCACCCTCATGACCCTTGTCGACGCCCTCGCCAAGGGGGAGATCGACCTCGGCGTAGGGAGCGACTGGGACGAGGCCCGCGCGCGCTTGTCCGCCCTGCCCGGCTTCGGCCCGTGGACCGTCGAGACCATCGCGATGCGAGCCCTCGGTGACCCGGACGCGTTCATCCCCGGCGACCTCGGCATCAGGGCGGCAGCAGCGGCACTCGAACTTCCCGCCACACCTGCGACCCTCACCCGACGCGCCGCACAATGGCGGCCATGGCGCGCCTACTCCGTCCAGTACCTGTGGGCCACCCTTGACCACGCCATCAACCTGCTCCCCGCGAACTGAAGGAACCGCTGTGGAAACAACGCACGTCGTCATAGAGAGCGTCGTAGGTCCGCTCACCTTGGTCGCCACCGACGGCGCCCTGTCCGGGCTCTACATGGAGATGCAGCGGCACCGTCCAGCCCAGGAGACCTTCGGCGCCCCAGGCGACCCCGAAGACGAACCCTTCGCCACCGTCGCCGCGCAACTCTCCGCGTACTTCGCAGGCGACCTGACCGAGTTCGAGTTGCCGCTCCGCCTCCGCGGGACGCCCTTCCAGGCGCGCGTCTGGGCCGCCCTCCAGGAGATCCCCTACGGGGAGACCGTCACCTATGGCGAGCTCGCCGCCGAGATCGGCAGCCCGTCCGCGTCCCGCGCGGTCGGCCTCGCCAACGGGCGCAACCCGGTCGGCGTCATCGTCCCCTGCCACCGCGTCGTCGGCTCCACCGGCTCCCTCACCGGCTACGGCGGCGGCCTCGACCGCAAGCGCTACCTCCTCGACTTCGAGCGCAAGGTCCGGGCCACCGAGAACGCGCTCTTCTGACCCTCGCGGAGGATTGTCGGAGCCGCGGGTTACCGTGCTCGTGATGGCCGTCCAACCGGAGAAGGGCTGATCGCAGTGGAGTTCCGAGTCGAGCGCCAGACGTTGGCCGACGCGGTGGCGTGGGCTGCGCGGACGCTGCCGGCACGTCCCGCGCTCCCCGTTCTCGCGGGCATGCTCATCGAGGTCACCGAGCAGGGCGGGCTCACCCTCGGCGCGTTCGACTACGAGGTGTCCGCCCACGCCACCGACGAGGCGGCCGTGGCGGAGCCGGGCCGCGCCCTCGTCCCCGGACGGCTGCTGTCCGACATCGTGCGCAACCTCCCGAACCAGCCCGTGGACGTCTTCACCAAGGGCTCCGAGGTCGTCGTCCGCTGCGGGCCCGCCGAGTTCGGCCTCCTGACGCTCCCCGTCGAGGACTACCCCACCCTCCCCGAGCCGCCCGCCGTCGCCGGCACCGTCCCCGGCGACCTGTTCGCCACCGCCGTCGCACAGGTCACCCCGGCGGCCGGACGCGACGACACCCTGCCCATGCTCACCGGCGTCCGGATCGACATCGAGGGCGACACGATGTGGCTCGCCTGCACCGACCGGTACCGCATCGCGGCCCGCGAGCTGACCTGGTCCCCCGCGGAGCCCGACTTCACCGCCGGGGTCGTCGTCCCCGCCCGCACCCTCGCCGACACCGCCAAGGCGATCAAGCGCGGCGCGGACGTCTCCATCGGCCTCGGCGGCACCGCCGACACCCTGATCGGCATCTCCGGCGGCGGCCGCAGCATGACCAGCCGGCTCCTCGACGACCAGTACATCAACTACCGGTCCCGCCTCACCGGCACCTGGACGTCGGTCGCCGAGATCCGCGTGGCCCCCTTCGTCGAGGCGATCAAGCGCGCCGCCCTCGTCACCGAGCGCGGCACGCCCATCCGGCTGGCCTTCACCGCCGACGAGGTCCGCATCCGCGCCGCCACCGGCGACTCCGCCCGCGCCAACGAGAGCGTCGGCGCCCACCTCGACGGCGACGACATCGACATCGCCTTCGCCCCCCAGTACCTGCTCGACGGCCTCGCGGGCATCGACACCGAGTACGCCCGCCTCGAATGCACCGGCCCCACCAAGGCCGCCCTCCTCACCGCCATCCCCGACAAGAAGGACGACGAGCCCGACCCCGAGAACACCGACACCGGCTACCGCTACCTGGCCATGCCCGTCCGCCTGACCAGCTAGCTGTGTTTCGCAGCCTCGGCCCACTTCGCTTGCCTGGCGGCTCGCTACGTGACCGGGCCCGGGCGAACGCGGCATCGCTTCGCGATCTGCCCGGCTCCGCTCGCCTCCGGCTTCGCTCCACCGGCCAGGTCACGCGTTCGCGCGTGCGGCCAAGGCCACTTCGAGACAGGCGCTAGCCCCCACGTCGGCCCAACAGCCCCACCCGCGCACCGCCACCCGGACCCGCCCTCACACGCTCGGCCCCCGATGTGCTGAGGATTACCGCCTTGGCGCGCCCCACCACGTCCCGTGTCGATGGTGGACGCGGTTCCAGTCGTCGCCGGAGGCGTCGTCGGGCACTGGGACGAGCATCGCTTCCGCCTCGGCGCACACGTGCTCGACCTGGCTCACCCTCAGACGTCGACAGCCCCAGAGCAACTCAGCCATCTCGGCCGCCAGCGGATCCTCGGGCGGTGTCGCCTCGGACAGGTCGGTGCCGGTGATGGCCGCGAGGTCGGCGGCGGGGATGCCGAGGGCGGTCGCGAAGCCGCCCACCCAGTCCGGCCTCAACGGATTCGCGCCCGCGGCGATGCGGGCGTAGGTGGAGCCGGCCAGGTACATGCGGCCTCGGGTCAGCAGGTGAAGCGTCTTGGCGGCGGCGATCAGGGCATGGAGGTTGCGGTTGGCGCACAGCATGGTGACGAGCATCGCGCCCAAGCCACCGCCTCCCCGGTAGAAGTCTCGCGGCGGATCGGCCGACCGGACGCGGGGCAGTTAGGGCAGATTTTCGACCGTTTCGTGGATGTGGGTCCGCTGATCTGCCGGCAGGGCCATCACGACATGGATGAGGTCCACGAGTTCGGAGCCCGCTGCCGCTTCGCAGGGCTGAAGGGGCTCCGGCACCGAGAGTCCGGCGATCACGAAGAGGTCGGCGGTGCGGAAACCCAGCGCGGCGGCAAGGCCCTCGACTTGCGACGCGGACGGGGTCACGCCGTCGGCCACCGAGCGCAGCTCAGATTCCGGGATGCCGGACGCTGAGGCCAGCCAGGCGACGTCCGTCTGGCGGGAGTTGAGGAGCCGCGTCAATAACACGCCAAAGTCGGGATCATTCGCCATGCCGCCACATTAATCCGACGAGGACCCGACGGCCGGACAGGCGCGGCGCCGGCTCACCGCTCCCAGGAGCTGCCACTTCAAATGAGACAACCGCCCGCCCGCATGTCCGGAGGGAAGTGGCCAACCGGAGGTCAGGGGCATGGGCGGTGGCCAGATCAACCCGGACCTCACAATGAGGGCTGTGGTCAGAGGTCGAGGACGGCCAGGACGAAGCGGACTTCGCGGGTGCTCGCGTTGCCGTAGGAGTGGGGGCGGTCGCCGACGAAGACGGCGGCCGTACCGGCCTCGACCAGGTCGGACCGGCCGTCCACGCCCAGGGTGAGCGTGCCCTCCTGGACGTACACGATCTCCTTGGTGCCCGGCACGTGCGCGTCGCTCTCGCGCGTCTCGCCAGGCTGGAGCACCCAGTTCCACAGCTCCAGCGACGGGCGCGGGTCGCTGCCGGCCAGTAGCGTTCCCGTCCCGCCGTGCTCGCCCTCCCACAGCACGACGTGCCGCTCCGGGCGGAACATCCGCACCGGCGGCTCTTCCTCGACCTGGACGAGCCGGGTGAGCGGCACCCCCAGCGCGTCGGAGATCCGGATGAGCGTCCCCAGGTTCGGGTTGCCGCGCCCCTGCTCCAGCCCGACCAGCACGCCCTTGCTCACCCCGGCGCGCCCGGCGAGCTCGTCCAGGCTCCACCCGTGCCCGGCCCGCAGCGCCCGCACCGTCCGCGCCACGGCCTCGCCGATCGCCTCCTGACCGCTCAAGCGCCCTCCAGCCGCCTCGCTCCGGTCCGCCGCATGCCAGTCTCCCGCACGCGCGGGGCACGCCGACGTCGCGTGCCCCAACGTCGGCCACGTGGAGGACGGCCCCGAGTGCCGCTGAGACGCGTCGACCGCACCTTCAGCGCTGGCGGTGAACTCCCTCCTCCAGGTCGGCGGCCGGGACTGGAAGCGGGCGGCCGGACGTTGCTTCACTTTGGATCCTCCGCCACGGTCGGTATGATGATATGTCGATGTCATTAAAGTGACCGTGCGGAGGATGGGGATGCTGGAGCGAATCGTGGTGGACGAGGCCGTGCGGGAGCTGCGTCCCGACTTCGCCGTGCTCGTCATGACCGCCGAGGGGCTGGAGAACGGGCCGAGCGACGAGACCGGCGAGGGATGGCTGGCCGAGGCGGCGAAGGCGGCGGACCCGGACGACCCGCACGTCGAGGCGTGGCGCGAGGCCTACCGCGCGTTCGGGGCCAAGCCGCAGCGGACCCGGCCCTCGGTGGACGCGCTGCTGCGCCGGGCCGACGCGCTCCCCTCCATCAACAGGGTCGTGGACGCCTACAACGCGGTGAGCGTCGAGTACGCGCTGCCCATCGGCGGCGAGGACCTGGACGCCTACCGGGGACCGGCGCGGCTGGTCAGGGCCACCGGCGACGAGCCGTTCGACGTGGTCGCGGGCGGTGAGCCCGCGGTCGAGCACCCGAACCCCGGCGAGGTCGTCTGGCGGGACGACCAGGGCGTCACCTGCCGGCGCTGGAACTGGCGCCAGTGCGTCCGGACGCGGCTGACGGAGACCACGAAGAACGGCCTTTTCCTCCTCGAACGCCTGGAGCCGTACCCCCTCGACCGGCTGGCCGAGGCCGGCGACCGGCTCGCGGAGCGGCTGCGGACGATCTCGCCCGGCGTGCGGATCGAGACCAGGCTGATCGGCGGGCGTTGATGGTCACGGTTCTCGCCCTGGCCGCCGCCCTCGCCTACGGGGTCGCCGACTTCCTCGGCGGGACCGTGACCCGTGGATCCACCGCGATCAGAGCGCTGACCTGGTGCGTTCCGATCGGGCTGGCGGTCGTGCTGGTGTCGGCGCTGCTCACCGGCGGTGACGTGAGCCCCGGGCCGATGGCCTGGGGGTTCGTGGCCGGCCTCTGCGGCGGCGGCGGGCTGATCGCTTTCTACCGGGCCCTCGCGCGGGGCCCGATGAGCGTGGTGGCGCCGGTGTCGGCGCTGGCCGCGGCCGTGATCCCGGTGGCCGTGGGCGTCGCCCAGGGCGAGCGGCTGGACGCGTCCGTCCTGCTCGGCGTCCTGCTCTGCCTCGTCGCGATCGGCCTGGTCAGCATGGAGGCCGGCGACGGACCGGCGGCTGAGGGGGCCGGACGGCGGCGTCTCCTGGACTCGGGCCCGGTGATGGCCGCTCTGTCCGGCAGCTGCTTCGGCGTCTTCTTCGTCCTGCTGAAGGAGGCGGGGGACGGCACCGGGCTCTGGCCGATCGTCGGCGCCCGCCTCGGCAATCTCGCCATCGTCGCGGTCGCGCTGCTGTTCCTGGCGGCCCGCGGCGGCAACGCGGGCCCGAGGCTGTCCGGCCGGAAGCTGATCATCCTGGCGCTGCTGTCCGGGAGCCTGGACGCGGGGGCGAACGTGCTGTACTTCCTCGCGGTCCACCACGGCATGCTCAGCCTCGCGGCCGTCCTCACGTCCCTCTACCCGGCGATCACCGTCCTGCTGGCGAGAGTCGCCTACAGCGAGCGCCTGCGGGCCGTCCAGCGCGTCGGCATGGCCGTCGCCGTGGCGGGCGTGGCCCTCGTCACGGTCGGCTGACGGCTGCTCAGGAGCGCCGAGCCCTTCCCAGGAGCTGCGACATCGCAGTTCCTGCCGAACCGGCCTCGGACTGCGGCCGGAGACCGAAGAGTGGAGGCCCGGCAGATCTGCCGGGCCCCAGACTGGGCGACAGCCGGCGCGTGCGCGCCGACTACCGCTGCTCCTCGTCGACGGTCGTGTCCGTCGTGTGCCGGGCGGCATCCGAGCCGGTCCGCCCGTCGCGGTCACCGGTCGAGACGCGGCTGCGGCCGCTGGCCTCGGTCTCGATCCCGTAGACGGTGGGGTTGGCGGGGTCGTCGAAGCGGTCGACGTTCGAGATCCCGAAAACGAGTTCGCGCATGGCAGTTTCACCTGTGTTTCTTGTCTGTTCGTCTCGTCCGGTCGATGTCCGGACGAGCCAGCCGTGTGGTTCGGCTGTAGATGACTGTGCGGCTACGGCGGAAGAACGCAAGCACGGGCGGCGGCGGGCCTCGAAAGGCGCCAGGCGCGCGAGCGAGGCGTGTCCATCCCCGTCTCATGCTCAGACAGAGCAAGGCGCGGGATTATTGCCGACCGGCCTCGCCCCTGAGGAGTGGCGTGTTCCGGACGCGTTCGAGGGCGTTATTCATGAACTCGTTCGCGTGCATCTCGTCAACGGCCGCCACGGCTGGAAGCCGCCCGGTTCCGCCGTTATGAGGACACCGGAGTCCGTCGAATTCCTGGAAAGATGCGGCGGTCTAGATGATCTCTGGAAAAGGGGGCGTCCGGCGGTGTATGCATGGTCTGACGTTCTTGGACGGTCAGGGGAGGGGCAGTGCGTGCCGGGCTGAGACTGGCGGACAGGTACCGGCTCGACTCCCTGCTGGGACGCGGCGGGATGGGCGAGGTGTGGCGCGGCCTGGACGAGCGGCTCGGCCGCCCGGTCGCGGTCAAGCTCCTCACGGCGCCGGCGGGGGCGGACGCCCGACTGGTCAGCCGGTTCCGCCGGGAGGCGGAGATCATGGCCCGGCTCCGCCATCCGGGAATCGTCGTCGTCCATGACGCCGGCGAGGACGAGCAGCTGCTCTTCCTGGTGATGGAGCTCCTCGACGGGGAGGATCTGTCCGCGCTGCTGAAGCGCCACCCGCAGGGCCTGCCGGTCGACCGGGCGAGGCGGCTGACGGCGGAGATCGCCGACGCGCTGCACGCGGCTCACCAGCAGGGGGTGGTGCACCGCGACGTCAAGCCCGCCAACGTGATGGTCCGCCCCGGTGACCGGGTGACCGTCATGGACTTCGGAATCGCCCGATACGCCGACCAGGTCACGGAGCTGACCGGCAGCGCGATCCTCGGGACGCCCGCCTACATGGCGCCGGAACAGTTCGAGAAGGCGCACGAGCCAACGCGGCAGACGGATCTGTACGCGCTGGGCGGGTTGCTGTTCGCGCTGCTCACCGGCCGGACGCCGTTCGACGGGGACAGCCTGCGCGCATTGATCCGTGAGATCGTTCTCACCGATCCGCCGAGGCCGCGTGGGGTGCGTCCGGACGTCCCCGAAGATCTCGACGAACTCGCGCACGCGCTGCTGGCCAAGGATCCGCGTGACCGGCCGCCGGACGCCCGCACCGTCGCCGAGCGGCTCCGGGCCGTTCCCGCGCCCCAGCCGGCGGCGAGACCGTCAGTGCCGGGGCAGGCCTCGTTCCAGGATCAGGCGCCGGTACCGGGGCCGGTGCTCCCCCCGCCTTCGCCTCCGCCCCCGGGCCTGGGGACGGGGCCGACGGTGGAGGCCCCGCCGGTGCCGGCGTCCGCGACGGTCGTCGGGGAGCAGGAATCGTCGACCTCTCTGAGGGGCGTGCTCCTGACGGCGGCCGGGATCCTCGCCGTGATCACGGGCGGCGGGTTCCTGCTGCAGAACCCCATGGGGCTCTGGGTGGACGACGGAAAGTTCTCCACGCTCCCCGCGTGCGGTCGTCTCCCGACGCCCAGTGTTCCGGACGCGGAGGTCTCTCTGACGAAAAGTCCGCAGGGCACCAAGGATTCGGCGAAGTGCACCTGGTCGGTCCTGCCCAAGGACTTCGCTGACAGGGGCAGCATCTCCCTTGAGTTCAAGCGCTACGGCAAGAAGAACTGGGAGTCGGGAGCCGACAACGCGCACGCGGCGTTGGTGAGAGAGAGTGGGGGGATGAACACCCTCTCCGGAGTAGGGGACGAGGGGAATCACATAGATCCGCCGTCCTACTTGGATGAGCCGCAGGTGATGTTCCGCGTGGACAATCTCACCGCTGACATCAGCATGAACGACCGCGAAGAGCAGGACGTCACTGAGAAGAACGAAGTCGCCTATGCCAGAAAACTCGCGGCGGCCCTTCTCAAGGAATCCGCACGCTGACCGGGGCGAGACCCCAGTGCACCAGACGCCTCGAAACGGGCGGCTCGACCAGCGTGCGGCGGGCTGGAAAGCGTCGAGGGCGGGACCGTTGGTCCCGCCCTCTGTGCGTCTGGCCAGGTGGACGGCCATCCGGGTGGCGGTGGTGGTGGGATTCGAACCCACGGAAGCTTGCACTTCACACGCTTTCGAGGCGTGCGCCCTCGTCCACTAGGCGACACCACCGCGGGAGAGCCTACCCGACTCTGCGGCGCGCGAAGAACTCGATTAGCGGGGCGGCGCACTCGTCGGCCATCACCTCGGCGATCACCTCGGGGCGATGGTTGAGGCGCCGGTCGCGGACGACGTCCCACAGCGACCCGACCGCGCCCGCCTTCGGGTCGACCGCGCCGTAGACGACGCGGTCCAGCCGGGCCTGGACGGACGCGCCCGCGCACATCGTGCACGGCTCCAGCGTCACCACGAGCGTGCAGCCGGACAGCCGCCACTCGCCGAGGACCGCCGCGGCCCGCCGCATCGCGACGATCTCCGCGTGGCCGGTCGGGTCGGCGGTCCGCTCGCGCTCGTTGCGGCCCGTTCCGATGATCTCGCCGGTCGCGTCGAGGACGACGGCGCCGACGGGGATCTCGCCGTCCGCGGCCGCCTCGCGGGCCGCGTCGAGGGCCCGGAGCATCGCCGGCCGGAACGTCGCGACGACCGGATCGCGCGCGTCAGTCACGGAGGCGGTCGAACTCCTCGCCGAATCCGGCCTGCTCGGCGACGGCGAGGAGCGCGTCGCCGGGCAGGGCGCGCTCGCCGAGCTCGCCGAGCCGCCCGGCGTCGACCCCGAGGTCCTCCAGCAGGGCCGCGTCGCCCGCGGCGTCGCCGTCCGGCACCTCGCCGACGAGTTGCTGGAACAGCGAGGCGAGCCCGTCCCCGCGGACGGCGGAGATGTAGGGGCGCGGCTCGTCGTCGCGGTCGAGCCGGACGATCGCGAACCAGTCGTCGTCCTGCTCGACCAGCAGCACGACCGGGTCGCCGTAGGACTCGACGGCGGCCTCCCGCATCAGGTCGGCGACGTCGTCGACGTTCTCCGCCTCGTCGAGCACGGCCTCGGCTCCGACCCAGCCCTGGGGGGTCTGCGCGAACACGGCGGCGAAGTAGGACACGTGCTCATTGTGACCCACGCCGTCTGCCCGGTCACACCCCCCTTGCGCGGGAATCGGCGCCCGGCTGCCCGGAAGCGGTTGCGAATAAACTTCGCGTTTTTGTCCGGTGACGGACGTCCGGCGTCCTTCCCTCGGTTCACGCGAGTCCGCATACTGCTCAGCGATCGCCATCCCGGGAGGAGTGCCATGGGTGCGGACGAACTGACCAGGCGCGGGTTCCTGGCGGGGACGGCGGGCGCCGCGGCGATCATCGCGGCGGGCACCGCCTCCGGATCGTCGGCCCAGGCCCACGCGGCGGAACTGGCCGCCGCCCGGCGCGCCCCCGTCGCCGACCTCCCCGATCCGGAGGAGTCCGGCATCGACCACATCGTCGTGGTGATGATGGAGAACCGGTCCTTCGACCACTACATGGGCTGGCTGCCCGGCGCCGACGGCCGCCAGGCCGGGCTCACCTTCACCGACGCCGGCGGCAACGAGCACGACACCCACCACCTGAAGGTGCCGTGGGGGTGCGGCTTCAACGACCCCGACCACTCCTACCAGGGCGGACGGACCGAGTACAACGGCGGCCGGTGCGACGGATGGCTGCGCGCCGGCGACAACGACGTGTTCTCCATCGGCTACTACGAGGCTCCCGACCTCGGCTTCCACGGCCGCGCCGCCCTCGACTGGACGGTCTGCGACCGCTACTTCCCGGCGATCATGTCGTCCACCTTCCCCAACCGGATCTTCCAGCACGCCGGGCAGACCGACCGGATCTCCAACTCGCTGACGATCTCGGAGACCACCACGATCTGGGACCGGCTGAAGGCCAGGGGGATCTCCTGCCGGTACTACTTCAGCGACGTGCCGTTCACCGCGCTGTGGGGCCTGCGGCACCTCGACATCAGCCGGAACATCGCCGAGTTCCGCGCCGACGCCCGCGACGGCCGGCTGCCCGCGGTCAGCTTCGTCGAGCCGGGCTTCCTCGGCGAGCTGTTCCTGCCCGGCATGTCCGAGGACGAGCACCCGCTCGCCGACATCCGCTTCGGCCAGGCGTTCCTCAACGAGGTCTACACGGCGCTCGTCACCTCGCCGAGCTGGCCCCGGACCCTGTTCATCATCAACTACGACGAGTGGGGCGGGTTCTTCGACCACGTCCCGCCGCCGGAGGGGCCCGACCCGCGGCCCGACCTCGGCACCGGCCTGCGCGGCTTCCGCGTCCCCTGCCTGCTGATCTCCCCGCGGGCGCGGCGCGGGGCCGTCGCGCACGAGGTGTACGACCACACGTCCGTCCTGAAGGCGATCGAGTGGCGCTGGGGCCTGGAGCCGCTGACCGTGCGGGACGCCGCGGCCCGCAACATCGCCGAGGTCCTGAACTTCGCCGACCCGCCCGACACGCGCGCCCCCCGCTACGACGCCAAGCGCCCGATCAGCCTCGGCTGCCTCGACCCGCAGCACAGCCACACCGGCGACGACTGGGCGGGTCTCAGCGCCTACGCACGGCGCAGCGGCTTCCCGGGCTGACCCTCGGGCAGTGCGGCGGCGGCCGGGTCAGGGGACGGCGTCGAGGGCGCGTTCGAAGGCCGGGGCGAAACCGATGCGGCCGGCGATGCTGAGGAGCATCTCGTCCGGGTAGAGCTCCAGGTCGCCGGAGATCGCGCCGAGCTCCATCTCGTCCAGCCCGAGGTCGGCGAAGATCGACATGTCGCCGACCGGGAGGACCTGGTCGAGCTCCTCCTCGTCCGGGATCGGGATGTCGAGGTAGTCCAGGACCTGGCCGGCGAGCGGCCAGTCGACCGACGCCGTCACGTCCGACAGGAACACCATGACCTCGTCGCCGAGCAGGCGGATGGCGACGAAGAAGTCGTCGCCGACCGACACCAGCCCGACCGTGCCGCCGAGGCTCGGCTGCTGGCGCAGGGCATGGATCAGCCCCGCGAGGTCCTCGGTCAGCGCGACCGGAAGGATCTCCGCCTCCCAGCCCTCGTCTTCCCGGTACACCACCACGGCGAAGTCCGTCGCGTCCACATCCGTCATTTCCACCCCACCGGCACGTCTCCTGCCAGGGCATGGTCGCAGATGCGGCGCGCACTCGCGTGCCCCACCACCAAACTCGCCGCCGCACCCGGAGATGAGGCCGGGAGCCTGCGCCGATCACGGTGCCCGGCGGCATGAACCTAACCGATCTGGATCAATTGATGCGGAACGTGCGCCGGCGAAGTGCCGCGTGGATCCGCGCGCGGCGCGACCGGTGCGGCGTCACACGGCGGCGCAGCTCGCGGGCCTCGGCGAGTTCGCGCAGGAAGACCGCCCTGCGGCGCAGGTGCTCGCGCACCTGCTCGGGGGAGATGTCGCCCTGGGGCCCGGGGCGCCGCGCGGCGTCCTCGGCTGTGACTTCGGTCACCGCGGGGTCGCCGGACGGGGGATGGCCGTCGGGGGCCGAGGCGCGAGCGGGCGGATCGGGCGCGGATTCCCGGGCCCGCGAGCCGCTCGGCTGCTGATCGCTCTCGCTGTTCATACCGCCATCCTGCCCAGCTCAGCGGCGACCTATCCTGGCGCCCCGAACCGCCCGGCGGGGTGGGCTACCGTGAGCGCATGCAGACCCTCGCCGTCGACCACCCGCTCGTCGCGCACAAGCTCACGACCCTGCGGGACGTCCGCACCGACTCCCCGACGTTCCGCCGCCTGGCCGACGAACTGGTCACCCTGCTCGCCTACGAGGCGACCCGCGACGTCAGGGTCGCCGAGGCCACCGTGCAGACGCCGCTCGTCCCGGCGCAGGGCGTCCAGCTCGCGAGCCCGAAGCCGCTCGTCGTGCCGATCCTGCGCGCGGGCCTCGGGATGCTGGACGGGATGACGCGGCTGCTGCCCACCGCCGAGGTCGGCTTCCTCGGGATGATCCGGGACGAGGGGACCCTCCAGGCCCAGACCTACGCGTCGCGGCTGCCGGACGACCTGTCCGGGCGGCAGTGCTACGTCCTCGACCCCATGCTCGCGACCGGCGGGACGCTGGCCGCCGCCATCCGGCTGCTGTTCGAGCGCGGCGCCGACGACGTCACGGCGCTCTGCCTCCTCGCCGCGCCCGAGGGGCTGAAGTACCTGGAGCAGGCCTTCTCCGACATCTCGGCGCCCATCAAGGTGGTCACGGCCGCGATCGACTCCCACCTCAACGAGCAGGGCTTCATCATGCCCGGCCTCGGCGACGCGGGGGACCGGCTCTACGGCGTCGTCTGATCCCTCCGGCAGGGGCCGGTTTCCCCGACTGACCTGCGATGTTCGTTCCCGACGGCAGGGGGTACCACAACCTCTACGGAACGCGAGCGCGCGTTCCCCTCCGCCGTCCCGGCACAGGGGACCGTCACGGACCGGGCGGCGCGAGCGAGCTTCGGGGACACATGATGGCTCACCCAGGGGATGGCGACCTTCCGCGCTACATCGAGATCGGTGAACGGCTCACCGAGGAGTTCCGCGACACCCACAGCGCCGACACGGTGGAACGGTGCGTGGCCGCCGCGCGCCACGGCGCCGAGGAGGTGACCGGATCGGCTCCGTCCGACCTCGTGGAGCGGATCGCGCGCCGGCATCTGGAGGTGCTGGCGACCGTCGCGGCCGAGAAGCGCCGCAAGGCGCGCCGCTCCTCGCTGGACAACGCACCCTGACCCCGCGGGCGGGCGCCGCGCGCCGTCGCGCTGCTTTGCCGCCCGTGTGGGCTGTGCGAAACTGCTACCGGGGTCCGTGGGTCTACGCTCCGGGAGGCAGTCGTGCCGGCCAAGAAGTACCTCACGTGGGCCGCTGCGGCTTTCGTGGCGTTCTATGTCATCACGCAACCGAACGGCGCGGCCCGGACGGTGGACACCGCCGCAACGGGCATCTCCTCCGCCGCCGACTCCATCGCCACCTTCGTCAACTCGCTCGCCTGAGGCCGCATGAGACTCGTCACTCCCGGCGACTCCGCGCCGGCGTCCGTCAACAAGTACCTGCTCCCCCACGAGAACCAGGTGATCACGGTACGGCGCCACCCGGCCGTGCTGATGGTCCCGGTCGGGCTCCTGCTCGGCGGCCTCATCCTCGCGGGCCTGCTGAGCCAGACGCTCGCCGAGAGCGGCGGCGCGGTGTTCAGCTGGGTCTGGTGGGGCTGGCTGATCCTTCTCGCCTGGTTCGTCTGGCGGGTGGCGGAGTGGTCCGTCGACTACTTCGTCATCACCAACCAGCGGATGCTGCTCACCACCGGCCTCATCACCCGCAAGGTCGCGATGATGCCGCTGGCCAAGGTCACCGACATGAGCTTCAAGCGGACGATCGCGGGCCGCATGCTCGGCTACGGGGAGTTCGTGCTGGAGTCCGCCGGCCAGGACCAGGCCCTCACGAACGTGGACTTCCTCCCGTACCCCGAGCAGCTCTACCTCGAGGTCTGCGAGATGATCTTCCCGAACAAGAACCCGGCGCCGGAGGAGGCGCTCCCTCCGCCCCCGCCGCCGCGCCGTCCCCGCGTGCCGGATGACGCGCCCGACCCCGACGCGCAGGACGCACCCACCGCCACGCTGCCGAAGGGCGACGACCCCGACGGGGAGGTCTAGCCCCGCGACGCGGTCGATGCGAGAAGCCGGGCACGGCCGTGCCCGGCTTTTCCGTTGCCGCAGGGGGCCCTGCGAGGTCCTCGCGGCGATCTGAGACGATGCAGGTCGGCCCGGCCCCCCTCACCGGCCGCACCGCCGGACGCAGGACGCGGCGGTCCGCGGAACGCGCGGTCCGGCACCGCCCTTACCGGCCGATCCCGCTGGGAGCGGTCCCAACCACGCGGAAACGCGGGCAGGTCGTCCGGTACTGGCCGGAATGCGCGAGAGGCTGATCAATATCGGCGGTCTCTGCGATCTTCCCGGGACGGTCGGATACCGTCGGCGAATGACAGACGTCGCGATCGACGGGAGGGCCCGCCGGCGCGAACCGGCGAATCTCGCCGAGGCGCCGTGCGCGCGGGCCTTCCGGCCGGTCTCTTCTCCTGTCGCTTCCTTGCTCTCGATGTGTGATAACCCGCAATGTGCAATCATGTCGGCACCCCAGCCGCCTGTTTACTTCCGCTAAGTGAGTCCACATGCCGGGTCCAGGCAACGTCGGCGAACGTGTCCGCAACCTGCGGCTGACCAGACGCTTGTCGCAGGCACAGCTCGCCGGTCACGACCTTTCCGACAGTTACATCTCTTTGATCGAGTCGGGCAAGCGCACGCCGACGCCGACCGTCCTGCGCATGCTGGCCGAGCGCCTCGGCTGCACCCCCGAGTACCTCGCCGAGGGCGTCGAGCCGGAGCAGCGCGCCCATCTCGAGGTGCGGGAGCGGCACGCTCATCTGGCGCTGCTGCGCGGCGACCCCGCGACGGCCGAGGCCGGGTTCGACGAGGTGATCGCCCGCAGCGACGACCCGGACCTCACGGGCCGCGCCCGGCTGGGCCGCGCCCGCGCCCTGGAGGAGCTGGGCCGCACGGACCGCGCGATCGAGCTGTTCGAGGAGCTGCGCGAGCAGGCCGAACGCGACCCGGGCCGGGCGAGCTGGCTGCCCCCGGTGATCGCGCTGGCCCGGTCGTACCACACCGTCGGCGACCTGGGGCAGGCCGTGGCGCTGGGCGAGCGGGCCCTCGAACGGCTGGAGCGGCTCGGTCTCCACGCCGGCCACGAGTACACCGAGGCCGGACGCATCCTGCTGCTCGCCTATGTGGATCGCTCCGATCCCGTCCGCGCCCACGAGCTCGGGCGGCGCCTCCTGCACCCCGACGGGTCCGGGGACGCCGAGCCGCTGAGCGTCCACTACCAGCGGGCCAGCATGCGCGCGCTGGACGAGGGGGCGGTGGGCGACTCCCTGTACTTCGCCGACCAGGCCCTCGCCGCGCGCACGGACGCGACTCCGACGCAGGCGCACGCGCGCCTCGCCCTCGCCGGGGCCAAGGCGCTGCTCAGAGGGGTCAGGCCGTTCTCCGCCGCGGCCCCGCCCGCCCCGGAGCCCTCCGCTGAGTACGGGTTCGAGCGCCCGCGTCAGGAAGGAACCTGCGAAGCGGCCCGGGAGGCGCTCGCCCTCCTCCAGCACGCGACCGGCCTGGACGACGCCGAAAGCACCGAGAGCACCATCGCCAAGGCCCGTGCGCTCGTCCTCGTCGGCGACCTGGACGAGGCGATCGCCGCGCTCGAACAGTTCCTCGACACCGGCATGGCCCTCTCCGCCCCCACGAGCGGACGCACCATGGCGCCTCAACCCGCCGACGACCTGGGAGTTCGCACCCAGAAGACCGTCCTGGCCCGGCTGGTCCTGGCCCGCGCGCGGGTGGCCCAGGGAAACACGACGGCCGCCCAGGTCGTCCTTCGCGCCGCCTCAGAACAACTGGCGACCCTTCCCGAGGGGCGTCCGGCGGCGCACCTCTACAGGGAACTCGGCGAACTCTACGAACTCATCGAGTCTCCCGAGAACGCCGCCACCGCCTACCGCCAGGCCCTTGAGGCGGCCGGCCTGTCGGTCTTCAACCGCGTCCCCCTGAGCGCTCCCCACTAGAGCGCTCGCCCACAGGAAGGCGAGGCGGCCGCGACAGCGCGTGCCGCCTCGCCTTCCTGCCGGTGTGCGTCATCACATTCGTTCGCACAACTGCGTGTTGACCTGCGGATTCGAGTCTTCCCGCCGGGCAGCGCGACCCGTACGGCGGTGAAGCGGAATAGATCAGGGGGCGCGGGTGTCGTACTCTTCAGACATGGGATGACTGGTTGACTGGAGGTTCGGGTGACTCTGCGGACGGCACGGCGGTCCTCGCTGGTCGACCAGGTGATCGACCAGCTCAGGGGCGAGATCACCGGTGGCGGCTGGCCGGTGGGCGCCAAGATCCCGCCGGAGCCGGTGCTGTCGGAGACGCTCGGGGTCGGGCGCAACACCGTCCGTGAGGCGGTGCGGGCGCTGACCCACGCGGGGCTCCTGGAGAGCCGCCAGGGCGACGGGACGTACGTGCGCGCCACGAGCGAGCTGTCCGGGGCCGTCCGGCGGCGCCTGGAGACCGCGGAACTCGTTGAGATCCTCGAGGTCCGGCGGGGGTTCGAGGTGGAGGCGGCCAGGCTCGCCGCCACCCGGCGCACCGACGCCGACATCGCCGCCATCGCGGTCGCGCTCGCGCGCCGGGACGCGGCCTGGGCGGCGGGCGAGCACTCGGCGTTCGTCGAGGCGGACCTCGAATTCCACACCGCCGTCGTCGAGGCCACCCACAACCGCGTCCTGACGGACCTGTACCGCGACTTCAGCGCGGCGCTCCGGGCCAGCATCGGCGCGGCCGGGAGCCTGCTCGAACACGCCGACGTCCCGCACGGCCCCATCGCGGCCGCCATCGAGGCGGGAGACGCCGACGCCGCCACTCGGGCGACCCACGCGTGTCTCGACCAGATCCTCGCCTCGACCGTCCCGCCGTCCGGGACGGCCCCGCAGGAGACCTAGCGCGGGAGCGCAGGCCCGCACCATGACCGGGAGCGAGACCCGCTCCCCATGGGCGGCCGTCGCGGTGCCCCGCAAGTGGCAGGACACGGGCACCGGAACGCAGCAGAACCGAGCTCGACGCAGCAGACCCTGCGATCGAAGCGACCGAACAACGAAGGTGACATGAACAGCTCCACGACTCCAGGTTCCCGGGCCGCGGCCGTCTGGTCGCTCGTCGGCCTGGTCCTGCTGACGATCAACCTGCGTGCCGCGATCACGGGGATCTCACCTGTGCTCGGCGACCTCCGGGACGCGTTCGGGCTGTCGGGCGCGGAGACCGGCGTCCTCACCACGCTGCCGGTGCTGTGCCTGGGCGTGTTCGCGGCCGTCGCGCCGGTCGTCGCGCGCCGGTTCGGCACCGAGACCGCGATCGCCGGCTCCCTCGTCATGATCACGGCGGGGATCGTGCTGCGGGTGGTGCAGTCCCCGGTCTCGCTCTACGTTGGAACGGTCCTGGCCGGGGCGGGGATCGCGATGGGCAACGTCCTCATGCCGGCCGTGATCAAGCGCGCGTTCCCGTCCCGCCTGGGCTCGCTGACCGGTCTCGCGATGATGCTGATGGCGGCCAGCGGCGCGGTCGCCGCCGGTCTCGCGGTGCCGCTGGAGGCGGCGGGCGGCTGGCGGCTCGCGCTCGCCGTCTGGGCCGTCCCGTCGCTGGTCGCCGCGCTCGTGTGGGGGCCGCTCGCCCTGCGCGGCCGCCGCGCCCCGACGCCTCCGGTCACCGCCCCGCGCGCCGGAGGATCGCTGCTGCGCTCCCCGACCGCCTGGGCCGTCGCCGCGTTCATGGGCTTGGCGTCGCTGATGTTCTACGTGCTGCTGTCGTGGCTGCCGGAGATCATGCGCGACGCCGGCCACCCGGCCGCCACCGCCGGGATGATGGTCTCCACCATGATGATCGTCGGGATCCCGCTGGGCTTCCTGGTGCCGGTGTTCGCCGCCCGCCTGCGCGACCAGCGCCCCCTCGTCGTCGCCGTCGCGGCCACGATGGTCGTCGGCCTGGTCGGGCTGCTGCTCGCCCCGTCCGCCGGGTGGACGTGGGTCGTGATCCTCGGCATCGGCACCGGCAGCGCGTTCCCGCTGGCCTTCACGCTGCTCAGCCTCCGCTCGCCGAACCCGTCGACGGCCGCGGGCCTGTCGGGGATGGCGCAGACGGGCGGCTACCTGCTCGCCGCGGCCGGACCGCTCGCGGTCGGCATCCTGCACGACGCCACGGGCGGCTGGAACGTGCCAGTGGCCCTGCTGCTCGTCCTGGTGGTCCCGGAGGTCGTGGTGGGGCTGCTGGCCGCGCGGCCCGGGTTCGTCCACCCGGCACGGCCGGCGGCGCCGCTGGTCGAGCCGAAGGCCCTCCCGGCGCCGGAGCCCGCCCGCAGCCGCTGATCAGGACATGTCGACGGCGTCGAGGTCGAGGACGCGCGCGTGCAGGACGAGCCGCTGGTGCAGCGCCGCCCGGAGCGCGCGGTGCAGGCCGTCCTCCAGGTAGAGCTCGCCGTGCCACTGGACCACGTGGGGGAACAGGTCGCCGTAGAAGGTGGAGTCCTTCGACAGCAGCGACTGGAGATCCATCTCCCGCTTGGTGCTGACGAGCTGGTCGAGGCGGACCTGGCGAGGAGGGATCTTGGCCCAGTCCCGGGACGAGAGACCGTGCTCTGGATAGGGCCTTCCTTCACCCACCGCCTTGAAGATCACCCTTCGAGTCTAAGGGCTCGCCCGTGCGCGGAGAAGGCGCGCAACAACTTGCGTCACTCCGCTTTCCAGATTCGGTAAACCAGTTACCGCCCAGCTCAGCCCGCCCGTGACTTAGCACCGGGCGGGCGGGCCGGAGCCGATCACGCCTGGTGCTCCGACCAGATGTAGGCGCCGGGAAGCAGATCCGCCACGGGAACGGCGCGCAGATCGCCGTCCCTGCCGACGATGACGCGGATGGACGGGAAGTAGTCGAGAAGGACCTGCCGGCACCGCCCGCAGGGAGACATCACCCCGCGGTCGCCGCTCCCCACGGCGACGACCGTGTCCAGGTGGTGGGCGCCCTGGGCGGCGGCCGCACCGATCACGGCCAGCTCCGCGCACGGCCCGCCCGTGAAGTGGTGGACGTTCATCGCCGTGACGATCCGCCCGTCCCCCGCGCGAGCGGCGGCCGCCACCGTGTGCTCGTCCCCCTTGCTGTTGTCGGCGGCAACGCGCCCGGCCACCTCGACGAGTTCGTAGTCGACCGTCATGTCCTTCTCCCAGCGTCCAGAGATCTTCGAGTACCGCGCGCCGCTCAGTCGTCCACGCGGGCGAGCGGTTCGCGGGTCCAGCCGCCGAAGCCCAGGCGTTCGTACAGCCGTACCGGCGAGTCGACGTCGTCCGCGGTCGCCGCCGTGATGCCGATGTCCATGATCACAGTTTATTCACCGCGATCTTCGCGAGCCGGACGCGCGGCCGCCTTCCGGGCGGGTCAGGCGCCGGCCGGCACGACGACGACCTTGCCGGGGAGGGTCCCCGCGGCGGCCCGGGCGTGGACCGACGCCAGGTCCGCCAGCGGGACGCGCTCGGCGACGTCGACGGTCAGCGCGCCGCGGTCCACCCGCGCCACGAGTTCCGCCAGTTGCCCGGCGTCGCTGCGGACGTAGACGTCGACGGCCCGCACGCCGCGCCGCTCGTCGGCCGGGGCGGGCATCCACACGGTGGTGCCGACCACCACGCCGCCGTCGCGGACCAGGCCGGCCAGCGCCGCGAACTCCTCGGGGTCGATCGGCGCGAGGTTGAGCAGGACGTCGACCGGCTCGGTCACCGCGGCGCTCACCCGGGTGGCGGTGTGGTCGATGACCTCGTCGGCGCCCGCCGCCCTGACGTGCTCGGCGCTGCGGGGGCTGGCGGTGGCGATCACGTGGGCGCCGGCCGCCTTGGCCAGCTGCACCGCGTAGCCGCCCACGGCTCCGCCGGCGCCGCTGACCAGGATCCGCTGCCCGGCCTTCAGGCCGGCGTGGTCGAAGAGCGCCTGCCACGCGGTGAGACCGACCAGCGGCAGCGCGGCCGCGTCGGCGAGCGGGATGCTCGCCGGAGCCGGCGCGAGGACCTCGGCGGGCGCGAGGACGTACTCCGCCGAGGCGCCGTCGTCGACGAACGGCAGGAAGCCGACGACCCGGTCGCCGATCTCCAGGCCGTTCACGCCCTCACCGAGCGCGTCGACCGTTCCGGCGACGTCCAGCCCGGGGATGTGCGGCAGGGTCAGGGGCATCGGGCCCTGCATGAACCCCGCGCGGATGTTGCCGTCGACGCCGTTGAACGTCGTCGCGGCGACGCGGACCCGCACCTGCCCGGCGCCCGGCACCGGCTGGTCGACGTCCTCATAGCGCAGGACGTCGGGCTCTCCGTACTCGTGGAATCGCACTGCCTTCATCGTGGTGCCTCACTTCCGCCAAGAGTGCTTCGAATCCGAAGCACTTGCCCACACGGTAGCAGTGCTTCGAATCTGAAGCAAGTGCTTTGAAATTGAAGCAGATGGTAGGGTTTCGGCATGTCTGAGACACCGCCGTCCCTGGACGCCGTCCAGCTGGGTGCGTACTTCGCCCTCATGGAGGTGGCGGGCCTGCTCCGGCACGCGGTCGAGCAGCAGCTGCGGGAGGCCGGCGACCTCAGCTACGTGCAGTTCCAGCTCCTGGCGCGCCTCGGGCTCGACTCGCCGAGCGGCAGTGAGCGCATGACCGACCTGGCCGACGGCGTCGTCTACAGCCGCAGCGGACTGACCTATCAGGCCGGCCTGCTCGAGAAGGCGGGGCTGGTCAGGCGCACGCGCTCCGCGGACGACGACCGGGGCGTCACGGTCACGATCACCGACGTGGGGCGGGAGCTGCTCGCCAAGGTGCTCCCCGGCCACGTCGAGGTCCTGAGCCGGCAGCTCTTCCAGCCGCTGTCGCGCGAGGACGCCCAGGCTCTGGCCGACCTGCTGTCGCCGGTGCGCGACCACATGCGCGCCGCGCCGCCCCGTTCGGCGGCGCCCCGCCGCCGGCGGTAGCACGCCGGCGGCCGAGCGGATCAGTTCTCGATCACCTGGGGCGTTCTCGGCAGGCCCGTCACCGATGTCACCACCGAGTACAGGCCGGTCGTCGCGGTGATGAACAGGCGGTTGTTCTTGGGGCCGCCGAAAGTGATGTTGGAGACGGGCTCGGGGACGCGGATGCGCCCGATGAGCGTGGCGTCCGGTGCGTAGCAGTGCACGCCGTCCTCCAGGGCCGCCGCCCACAGCCGCCCGTCCCGGTCGAAACGGATGTTGTCGAACCTGGCGGCGCCGTCGCGGGCCTCGGCGAAGACATCGCCATCCGAGAGCGTGCCATCGTCGCGGACGTCGAAGACGCGGATGTGCGCGGCCCGGGTGTCGGACACGAAAAGGCGGCGCTCGTCCAGGGAGAACACGAGGCCGTTCGGCCCGCCGAAGCCGTCGGCGACCAGGCGGACCTCGCCGGTCGCCGGATCGGCCCGGTAGACGTTGCAAGCCCCGATCTCGCTCTCGGCGCGGTGCCCCTCGTAGTCGCTGGCGATGCCGAAGTCGGGGTCGGAGAACCAGACCGACCCGTCGGAGCGCACGACCGCGTCGTTCGGGCTGTTGAGGCGCCTGCCCTCGTAGCGGTCGGCGATGACGGTGACGGCGCCGTCCGGCTCGGTCCTGGTGACCCTGCGCCCGCCCTGCTCGCAGGTGATCAACCGGCCCTGCCCGTCGAGGGTGTTGCCGTTGCTGTGGCCGGCCGGCGCGCGGAACGTCGAGACCGCGCCGGTGGCCTCGTCCCAGCGGAGCATGCGGTCGTTGGGGATGTCGCTCCAGATGAGCTGCCGCCACGCGGGCAGGTAGAGGGGGCCCTCCGCCCAGCGGTCGTCGGAGTGCAGGCGTTCGAGGTGCTGGTCGCCGTGGCAGCAACGTCCGGTGCGGAAGCGCTCGTCCAGAATCTCATATACCCCGTCGGCCGCTTCCCTGGGCATGGTTTCCCCTCATAGTGTTCTGACTGAATATTGTTCAGAGCAACTTCGGGATGATCGTACGCGATACAGTCATCCTGTGAGGAACGTGGATGACATCGATCGTCAGCTGCTGGAACTCCTCCAGCAGGACGCCACCCGGTCCTACACGGCGCTCGGCACGGCGGTCGGCCTGTCGGCCGGGGCCGTCCACGAGCGGGTCCGGAAGATGCGCGAGCGGGGCGTCATCCGGCGGACCAGCGTGGACGTGGAGCCGGCCGCGCTCGGGCAGGGCGTGCTGGCCTTCGCCCTGATCGACTCCTCGGTCTGGATGGGCGACCGCGCCGCCGAGTTCGCCGCCATCCCGGAGGTTCAGGAGGCCCACGTCGTCGCGGGCAGCGCGTCCGTGCTCGTCAAGGTGCGGACGTCGACGACCGCGCGGCTCCAGGACGTCCTGCGGCGGCTGTACGACATCCAGGGCGTCAGCGGGACGAAGGCGACGGTCGTCCTGGAGACGTTCTTCGAACGCCCGATCTCCCCGATGGGCCAGTGACCCCGCCCCGCCGGGAACAAGGCTCGGAACCGTCGTGATCGTCTTTTCGTCCGAACCGGCATGACCGAAATCGATCCGTCGGCCGTTCCGGATTCGCCCGACGCCTGGCGTGCCCTCGCCACCGACTGGGCCGAGACCTCAGGCGTCCGCACGCGGCGGTACACGGACCTCATGCAAGGAGCGGCGGCTCATGTGGGTGCCGCCCCTCAGGAGCCGCACACCCTGGCGTGGACGCTGGGCGTCCTCACGCTGGCCGCCCGCCTGGATGGAATGGCTCTGCTCGATGCGTCGCCGGTCGTGGCCGCCATGACCACGGCGGCCGAACGGCTGGACGGCGCGCCCTGCGACCACGCCGACCACCCGTATCTGACGGACTTCGACGCCGAGAATCTCACCTGGAGGTTCCGGCCGGAGGAGACGGCGCTGCGGGTGGTGGGCGCCGGACCGCCCCTGGACGACCCCGGCCGGTGGAACTGCCCGCGCAATGTCGCCGGGTTCGCGCGGGCGGCGGCCGAGGCCGTCTTCCCCGGAGCATTCGACGACGTCCCCGTCCAGGCCCCCGCGAGTGTCGGGCGGGGGCTGGAGTACCTCTCCGACGTCATCTATGACCACCCCTACGGCGACCCGTACGAGACCCTCGTCGACGAGGCCCGTGCCCTGCTGGAGGCCGCGCGCGAGGACACGCCCGAACTGCCCGGCCTGGTGGTCGCCAACTGCGCGCTGCTTCCCTACGCCGTCTCCGAGCGGGTCGAGTCCGTCGAGGTCCTGGACGAGATCATCACCGCCCTCGAAGCGGCGGTGCGACGCTGCGACGACGCCCCGGCGTGCGACCACGCCGCCCATCCGGACCTCGACGACTTCGAGGACTACCGCAGAGACGCCGAACTGATGCTCACCCCCGGAGGCCGGCGCGCTTACCGATGGCGGCAGCGATCGCTGGGCGGTCTCCCGCTGGAGGCCTGGACCTGCCGCCACCACTTCGGGATCGAGGCCGAGGTCGCGCTGGACGAGTTGCGCGAAGCCCGTGCGGAGGCGGCCGCCGAAGCCGGGCAGGCCGGCGAAGAGGCTGAGGAGCCTCGGCCGTAGCGAGGCGACTGCGGCCTAGAAGCACCGAAGGGCGGCACCTGTGGGTGCCGCCCTTCGTCATGTTCTGCCGCTAAGCGAGCGGAGGATACGAGATTCGAACTCGTGAGGGCGTGAACCCAACACGCTTTCCAAGCGTGCGCCCTAGGCCACTAGGCGAATCCTCCACGCGGAAGCCTACCGGTTCTCGGGCAGTGACCTGACATCAATAACGGCGTCGACCGGGATCGGTCCGTAGACGTGGGGGAACAGCTCGTCCCCGGCGGGCTCGTGGCGGACGGGCGCGTCGAGGCGGGAGACGTCGATGACCAGCAGAACCAGGGCGTCGCGAGGGACGTCACCGTAGAAGCGGCCCAGCACGCCGTCCACCTGGGCGAGGTCGGACGAGCAGTGGATGAAGCCCTCCTCGTCCAGGGTCCGGCCCAGGGTGGACATGGTGTACGCCACGCCGGTGCTCCGGGCGGATTCCCAGTGGGTTCGTTCGGCGATGTGCAGGAGCGTGTCCTGGGAAGAGGCGGGCATGGGCGGAGACTACGCTGGAATGCGTGGCCATCCGGGGCCGGGGATGCCATAGACTTTGGGCAGACCCCTCGCACGGCGTCACCCTGTGAACCTCCCCAGGGCCGGAAGGCAGCAAGGATAAGCAGGCTCTGGCGGGTGTGCGGGGGGTCCCTTGGTTTGACGGCGACCGGCCCGCGACGGCCGGTCCACGGCGACACGGCGCTTCTGACGCTCTGCTTCTCGAGGGAGGGCGGACCCCCGATGAGTCTGGCTCTGTACCGCAAGTACCGGCCAGCGACGTTCGCCGAGCTGAAGGGGCAGGAACACGTCGCCGAGCCTCTCCAGCAGGCGCTGCGCAACGGCCGGATCAACCACGCGTACCTGTTCAGCGGTCCGCGCGGCTGCGGCAAGACGTCCAGCGCCCGGATCCTCGCCCGCTCGCTGAACTGCGAGGAGGGGCCGACCCCCGACCCGTGCGGCAAGTGCGACTCGTGCGTCGCGCTCGGACCGTCCGGGACCGGGCACATCGACGTGATCGAGATCGACGCCGCCTCCCACGGCGGAGTCGACGATGCCCGCGACCTGCGGGAACGGGCCTTCTTCGCCCCGGTCGCGGCGCGCTTCAAGGTGTACATCATCGACGAGGCGCACATGGTCACCCGCGAGGGCTTCAACGCGCTGCTGAAGCTCGTCGAGGAGCCGCCGCCGCACCTGAAGTTCGTGTTCGCGACGACCGAGCCGGAGAAGGTCATCGGGACGATCCGGTCCCGGACCCACCACTACCCGTTCCGGCTGATCCCGCCGGGCGTCCTCCAGGACCTCGTCGAGGAGATCCTCAAGAGCGAGGACGTCCCGTACGAGGCGTCCGCGCTGCCGCTGGCCGTCCGGGCCGGCGCCGGCTCCGCGCGCGACACGCTGTCGATCCTCGACCAGCTCCTCGCCGGATCGGACGAGAAGGGCATCACGTACGCGCGGGCCGTGTCGCTGCTCGGCTACACCGACTCCGCGCTGCTGGACGAGGTCGTCGCGGCCTTCGCCTCCCGGGACGGCGCCGCCGTGTTCGCCGCGATCGACCGCGTGATCGAGAGCGGCCAGGACCCGCGCCGCTTCACCGCCGACCTGCTGGAGCGCCTCCGCGACCTGGTGATCCTGTCGAACGTCCCGGAGGCCGCGGGCTCGGGGCTGCTGAACTTCCCGCCGGACGAGCTGGAGCGCATGCGGCGCCAGGCGTCCTCGATGGGGCCCGGGGAGCTGACGCGTGCCGCCGACCTGCTGCACACCGGGCTCACGGAGATGCGGGGCGCCACGTCCCCGCGGCTGCTGCTGGAACTGATCTGCGCCCGGATCCTGCTGCCGGCCGCGTACGAGGACGAGGCGTCCATGTTCGCGCGCCTCGACCGTCTGGAACGCCAGGCCGGCCAGGGCGGCTTCGGCGGTGGCCAGGGCGGCTTCGGCGGCGGGCAGGGCGGTGACCCTCTGGCGCAGGCCTTCGCGTCCGCGGCGCCGTCGGCGGCCCCCGCCCCGGGCGGCGCGGGGCAGGGTGGTGCCGCGCAGGGTGGTCCCGCGCAGGGTGGTTCCGCGCAGGGTGGTTCCGCGCAGGAAACGCCGGGCCAGCCAGGTCAGTCAGGTCAGTCTGGGCCGCAAGGACACTCGGGGCCGCAAGGACAGCAAGGACAGCAAGGACAGCCGGGGGGGACGTCTTCTCGCGACGGGGGTTCTCAAACTCCCGGAACCCAGTCCCCTCCCTCCCGGGGGGCCGACCCCACTTCCAGTGTCAACCCCGCCCCCGGTACGGCACACGCAGAATCCGGTTCTGTGGATAACCGTGCAGCCGCCCCGGCCACGGCCGCTCCGAACACGGCCGCCCCGACCACAGCTGCTCCAGCTACGCCAGCCCCAGCCACCCCGGCCCCAGGCACCCCGCCCGCGGCCGTCTCGGCTACGACTAGCCCGGCTGCGGCGGCTCAGTCTTCGGCCGCGCCGGCCGCCGCGCGGCCCGCGTCCAGCGCACCGCCCGCACCCTCCGGCGCACCACCGGCGCCCGCCGCGTCGAGCGCAGGTGGCGGAGGGGCGGACTTCTCCACCATCCAGCGGCTCTGGCCGGACGTCGTCGAGGCCGTCAAGCAGAAGAGCCGCGCCACCTGGATGGTCATCATGTCCGGGGTGCAGCCGGTCTCGCTCGAGGGCAGGATCCTCACCCTCGGCTTCGACGCGGAGGGACGCCGCCTCGGCTTCGTCAACGGCGGCCGCGACGCCGTCCTGCGCGAGGTCTTCAAGGAGCGGATGGGCGTCGACTGGCGGATCGAGACGGTCGTGGGCGGATCGCCCGGCGGCGGGTCCCCACCGGGGGGGAGGCCGGGCCCTAGCGCGGGGTTCGGTGGGGCGGCCACACCGAACCCGGCACCGCAGCCGCGGCCGCCCGCCCAACCGTCCGCGCGCCCGTCCGCGCCGAGCGCCGACCGGCGCCCGGAGCCGCCGCCTCCGCCGCCGGACGAGCCCCCGCCGCCGCCCGAACCCTCTCCCGTGGACGAGAGCGACGAGGTCGACCCGGAGGGCGACGCCGACGCCGACGGCACCGAGGCGGAGATGAGCGGGATGGCCCTCATCCAGCGCGAACTCGGCGGCCAGATCATCCGCGAGATCGACAACTCGGCTTCCTGAGCCCAGCGTGCCGAGCCCGGCGGCAGGGCCGGGAGGCGGCCGAATCCCGGATCTGCTTCCGAAATGGCGCGCTGGGGTCCTCGCGTACCGAAACGGCCTGGGAACCCGTAGTCTCGTGGGACGGACGTCCGGTGGCTGGCGGAGCGCCAGAGAGAAGGCCCTCGGGGGCCGGAAGAGGGAGTGCACCGTGGAACCCGGTGGTCAGCTGAACATGCAGGAACTCCTGCAGCAGGCGCAGGCCATGCAGGAGCAGCTCTTCAACGCCCAGCGCGAACTCGCGGAGACCGAGGTGACGGGGACCGCCGGCGGCGGGCTCGTGACCGCGACGGTCAACGGGCAGGGCGAGGTCACGGGCCTGGCGATCGACCCGAAGGCGATCGACGTCGACGACCCGGCCGACACGGCGGAGACGGTCGCCGACCTGGTGCTGGCCGCGATCCGCGACGCCGCCCGCGAGGCGCAGGAGCTCCAGCAGGAGAAGATGGGCCCGCTCGCCCAGGGGCTCGGCGGCGGCGGGGGCATCCCCGGCGGTTTCCCCGGCCTCGGCGGCGCCTGAACCGGGGCGCGGGCAGAAGACGACCAGTAAAGGAGGGGTCCGTTGTACGAAGGGGTGGTCCAGAACCTCATCGACGAGCTGGGCAGGCTGCCCGGCGTCGGCCCCAAGAGCGCGCAGCGGATCGCCTTCCACCTCCTCGCAGCCGATCCGGCCGACGTGGAGCGCCTCGGCAAGGCGCTCAAGGAGGTCAAGGACAAGGTCCGCTTCTGCAAAACCTGCGGGAACGTCGCGGAGGAAGAGGAATGCCGGATCTGCCGTGACGCGCGCCGCGACCCCCACGTCATCTGCGTGGTGGAGGAGTCCAAGGACGTCGTCGCGATCGAGAAGACCCGCGAGTTCCGGGGCCGCTACCACGTGCTCGGCGGCGCGATCAGCCCGATCGAGGGGGTCGGGCCGGACGACCTGCGCATCCGCGAGCTGATGCAGCGGCTCGCGGACGGGACGGTGACCGAGCTGATCCTCGCGACCGACCCCAACCTGGAGGGCGAGGCGACCGCGACCTACCTCGCCCGGCTGGTCAAGCCCATGGACATCACCGTCACCCGACTGGCCAGCGGCCTTCCGGTGGGTGGCGACCTCGAGTACGCCGACGAGGTCACGCTGGGCCGCGCATTCGAAGGACGGAGGCTGCTCGATGTCTGACACCAACAGCCCGCAGGACTGGAACGCCCTCGCCGAACGCGTCGCGTGCCACGTCGACAACTACCTGGACGGCCTGGAGGCGGTGGCCCGCGGCGACGGCGGGACGCACACCATCCCGCTGCTCCTGCTGGAGGTGTCGCAGGTCATCCTGGCGGGCGCGCAGCTCGGTGCCAGCGCCGACGTGATCCTCCCGGACAACTGGGAGCCCGAGGTGGGCGACGACCCCGACCTCGACTCGATCCGGCAGGGCCTGGCCGAGCGCCTCCAGGCGATGGACGAGTACGTCGAGGTCTTCGACCCCTACAAGGACACCGAGCCGACCTCCTACCGGCTGTCGGACGACCTTGTGGACGTCGCCAGCGACCTCGTCCACGGGCTCCGCCACTACAACCAGGACCGGCCCCTGGAGGCCCTCTGGTGGTGGCAGTACTCGTACTTCAACCACTGGGGCAACCACGCCGGCGCCGCCCTGCGAGCCCTGCACGCCTTCGTCGCCAACGCCCGCCTGAGCGTCGCCACGGAAGCGGCCACGGAAGCCGCCCCCGCCTGATCTGACCGGGTCCCGCCCGACCCGACCGGCTCGCCTAGCCGGACGCGGCGGGGCCGGTTCGCGCGCCGAGCGCCCACGCGATCAGCTCGGCCGCCTTCTCGACGTCCGAGCCGATCTGGCCGCTGCCTCCGGACCGCCAGGCGAACTGTTCGAGGTCGTCGTCCCAGGCGACCCGGGCCTCCTGCCCCCGGTAGGAGACGTGCAGCAGTCCGCCGCCGCCGTCCGGCCGCGCCGCCGCCACCTGCGGGGCCTTCCGGCGCAGCGCGGCGTAGAGGGACGGCAGGGGTCCCCGGCGAACCTTCGGCAACTCGTCCAATCCGCCCATCAGCTCTCCCATCGACTCCTTCACCGCCGCCCCGCACCGCACCGCATTGCCCCGAGCCGCGGTACGAGCACGACGGATCCCTGGTGGACGAGATGGCCCCGGCACCCCGCCAACGTCTGCCTTTACATAGACGCTTGACCCCACGTCCGGGTGGTCCTCAGAAATGATCTGGACGGGGCCGGGAAGGCCTCATAGCGCTTACGGCACGGCAACCCTCGTGTCACCAGCGCCCCAGGAACCCCATCGACCCAGCACTTGGCCCCTTAACGCCCCAGCCCCCAGCCCGAGTCCGCCGGCCTCGGCCGGGTGGACCGGTCAACCCTTCTTGAGGGAGCCGGCGGGAGCAGGCGACGTCGCGGGCAGGCTCGCCGGCTCGGCAAGCGAGACCTCGACGGCCTTGCGCGTCCCCCAGTCGCCGACCCGGCGGCACGTGCACATCGCGTACAGGTAGAGCGGGCGCAGCACCAGCAGCCGCCACAGCGCGATCAACGGCGTGCATGCGAACAGCGCCGCGCGCGACCACGGCGATTCGTCGCTGCGCCGCACCGTGAAGATGCGCAGGCCCGACAGGTAGCACAGGACGATCCCCACCTGCGTCCCGGAAGCGGCGACCGCGCCGAGGTTCGCCCGTGAGGAGGGGTCGAGCAGCAGCACCGACGGCAAGAGCACTGCGAGCACCAGGTGCAGGTACTCGCTCACCGTCATCCAGAACACGGCACCGGTCACCGGCATGTACCGCAGCCACCACAGGTGCCGCACGGTCGTCCCGCGCATCCAGCGCAGCTGCTGCTTCAGGTAGTGGTCCAGCCGTTCTGGAACCAGCGTGAACGCGATCGCGCTCGGCTGATGGACGGTGTCACCCTGGAGCAGCGCGTAGAACGTGAGCATCGAGTCGTCGTTCATCTGCATCGGCCGGCCGGCGAACCGCTCGTGCTCGTACACGCCCGCGGAGCGGCGGACGACGTCGCCCCGGTAGAACGCCAGCGTCCCCGAGTTGATCGTCACCCGCCGCAGCACCGACTGGGCGCTGCGCACGCCGCGCGTGAACGGCAGGTACAGGACGCACGTCATCCGGGTGAGCAGGCTCGCCGTCCGGTTGAGGACCAGGACGTGCCCGGCCACCGACCGCACGCGCGGGTCCGCGAACGGCAGCAGCCCCTCCCGGACGGCGTGCCGGTCGAGGACGGAGTCGCTGTCGAGCGTGACGAAGACGTCGGCGTCGTCGGTGGCGAGGACGTGCATCTGCGCGAACCGCTTGCCCCGGTTCGGGGTGCGCTCCCAGGCGGTCTCGACGCCGAGCGCCGACGCGGCCTCCTCGAACTCGCGGCGCACGTCGTCGAGGGTGGCGGGCCTGCCGCGGGCGTCCACGGATCCGTCGTCGACGACGAGGACGCGGTCGACCCGGCGGCTCTGGGCCAGCACGGAGCGCAGGCATGCCCGCAGCGCCGCCGGATCCTCGTTGTAGACGGGCACCTGGACGGCCACGGTCAAAGCGTCGAGGGCCGCGCGCTGCTCGCCGGACGCCCGGAACGGCCGCTCCATCCAGGACACCGGAACCCACCACAACGTCAGGAACGAGGCCGTCCAGGCGACGCACATCGCCCCGAACGAGGTCGTGAACGTGGTGACGGTCGCGACGAGATGGGTCATGGCCCAGACGGCGAACCCGGCCAGCGGCAGCGCCGCCAGCATGATCCGGGTCCGCGGCGGGACGTAACGGGCGGTCGGTGCCTGGAACTCAGTGCTCAAGCGGCCCGCGCCCGCGCCGGAACCCGAATCTCACGAGCACCGAGCCGAGCAGCACCAGGCCGAGGGCGGCGGCGGCCAGCCAGGTGTGGCCCATCGCGAGTCCCGTGTAGGCGAGCGTTCCGCCGGTGGCCGCCGACCCGTAGGACATGGTGAGACCCTTCGCCACAGTTTGATCATCATCCTCGCCGTACCCCGCGGCCCCTCAAGTGATCACCGGCCCGGCGCAAAGGGTCTCCCTCCGGCCGCCGCGGGTTCAGGGCGTGCGCGGGGCGTGGAGGGGGACCCGGGCGGCCTGGACGGCGATGGCGGCGATCTCGCGGACGTCCATGGACGCCAGGGGTTCGATGCCCAGCAGGTAGCGGCTGTAGGCGATGCCGAGGGTCTGGCTCAGCAGCAGGGCGGCGCGCTCGCGGGCGCCGGGGTCGTCCGGCAGGACCTTCTGCAGGGCGGGGACGATCTCCTTGTCGAAGATGGCCTGGACGCGGGCCGCGGCGTCGGGGTGGGTGGGGGCCGTGCGCAGCAGGACGGCCTCGGCGGTGTTCTCGCCCGCCTCCCAGCGGGCCAGGAAGGACTCGACGTAGGCGGCCGCCGGGTCGCCGGCGCCGGCGAGGTCGGGCACGGCGAGGTCGATGGCGGAGGCGGCGGCGTAGAGCTCGGCCTTGCTGCCGAAGTACCGGATGACCATGGACGGGTCGATCTCGGCGTCCGCCGCGATCGCCCGGATCGTCGCGCGGTCGTAGCCGTCCTCGGCGAACCGGCGCCGGGCCGCGTCCAGGATCGCCGTCCGGGTAGGCGCGGACCGCTCGGTGAAGGCCATGCCGCCAACATATGCCATCAACTGTTGGCAAACGTGCGGACAACGGTTTAGAGTCCATCACGAGTTGGCCAACACCTGTTGGCAAACGTCTATTGGCAACAGGAGTGATCATGAATGCTCTTCCGGAGTCCACCGGTGTCCTCGTGGTCGGCGCGGGGCCCGTGGGCCTGTCCCTGGCCGCTTCGCTGCGGCAGAAGGGGGTGGACGCGGTCCTGCTGGACCGGGCGGCGGAGGGCGCGAACACCTCCCGGGCGGCCGTGGTCCATGCCCGCACGCTGGAGGTGCTGCGCGAGATCGAGGCGACCGGCGAACTGGTCGAGCGCGGGATCGTCGTGCCGCGCTTCACCGTCCGGGAGCGGGACCGCGTGCTGCTCACCGTCGAGTTCGGCGACCTGCCGACCGACTTCCCGTACACGCTGCTCGTCCCGCAGAACGTCACCGAGGAGATCCTGCTCGGACGGCTGCGCGCGGCGGGCGGCCTCGTGCACCGGCCGTACGAGGTGACGGGCCTGACGCAGGACGAGGACGGGGTGACGGCCACCCTGGTCGGCGGCGAGCGGATCCGCGCGGCCTACGCGGTCGGGACGGACGGAATGCACAGCACCGTCCGCGAGCACGCCGGGATCGCCTTCGAGGGCGACGCCTACCCGCAGTCGTTCGTCCTCGCCGACGTGCGTCTCGACTGGGCCGGCGGCAGCGAGGAGGTCATGCTGTTCTTCTCTGGGGAGGGCGTCACGGTCGTCGCGCCGCTCCCCGGCGGGCGGCACCGCATCGTCGCGACCGTCGACGAGGCGCCCAAGGAGCCGACCGCCGCCGACGTCCAGGCGCTCCTGGACGCGCGCGGCCCCAGGCGCCGCCCCGCGTTGGTCGAGGACGTCGTGTGGAGTTCGCGCTTCCGCGTCCACCACAGGCTGGCGGCGCGCTACCGCGCGGGCCGCGTCTTCCTGGCCGGCGACTCCGCCCACGTCCACAGCCCGGCGGGCGGGCAGGGGATGAACACCGGCATCCAGGACGCCCTCAACCTCGCCGGCAAGCTCGCCGCCGTGCTGGGCGACGGCGCCCCCGACTCCGTACTGGACGAGTACGAGACCGAGCGCCGTCCCGTAGCCGAGCAGGTCGTCGCGTTCACCGACCGGATGACCCACGTCGCGACCGTGGGCAGCCCCGTGCTGCGCGGCGCGCGCAACACCCTGCTGCGCACTCTCGACTGGATCCCCGCCGTCCACCGCACGATGGCGATGAACCTCTCCGAGCTGTCCACCGATCCCGCTCGCCGCTGAGCCTGTTGCCGCGGCCGCCGGGGAGGGCGCAGCATGCGGGGGTGCGATATTCGATCAACATTCCGAACTTCGGGGACTTCGCCGACCCCAGGACGGTCGCGCGCGTCGCCGCGGCGGCGGAGCAGGCCGGGTGGGACGGGCTGTTCGTGTGGGACCACGTCGTCCATGTGAGGAACGACCGCAAGTCCTTCGGCGATCCGTGGATGCTGCTGACGGCGGCGGCGCTGGCGACTGAGCGGATCAGGCTCGGGACGCTGGTCACGCCGGTCCCGCGGCGGCGTCCGCAGCAGCTGGCCCGCCAGGTCGCCACGCTGGACGTCCTGAGCGGCGGCCGGGTCGTCTTCGGGGCGGGCCTCGGCGGTCCGGTCGCCGACGAGTACGGGGCGTTCGGCGAGCCCATCGACCCCGCCCTTCTGGCCGAGCGCCTGGACGAGGGGCTCGGCCTGCTCGAACGCTACTGGTCCGGCGAACCGGTCACGCATCACGGGCGGCACTACCGGGCCGACGACGTGGCGCTGCTGCCCGCGACGGCGCAGCGGCCGCGGCCGCCGGTGTGGATCGCCGGGTTCTGGCCCAACCGGCGGCCGATGCGGCGGGCCGCCCGCTGGGACGGCGCCGTCCCGCTGTTCGGCCCCGGCTCCCACGGCCGCGCGCCCGCCGTGGAGGACGTCCGCGACCTGGCCGCCTACGTCCGGCGGCACCGGGAGGGCGACGGGCCCTTCGAGATCGTCGTCGGCGGCGCCAGCCCCGCCGACGCCCGCGACCTGGTCGGCCCGCTGGCCGACGCGGGCGCCACCTGGTGGGACGAGCGCCGGATCATCGGCACCGAGGAGAACGAGCGCCTCGAACCCGTCCTGCGCCGCATCGAGCAGGGTCCGCCCGCGCTCTAGGCCCGCGGCACGGCCGGGCGGGGCCTGTCGCGGAACGGGCTGTGATCCTCGCGCGCCGCGGCGGGGCTCAGCGGCGGTAGGCGAGGACGTCGCGCGCCACGGCGTCGCGTTCGGCGGCCTCCCGCTCGGCCTCCCGCCGTTCGGCTTCGACGCGGGCGTCGTAGGCGGTCCGGGCGGCGGCGATCGCGCTCTGGTGCTCCTCCGTCCACACGACGAGCGACCGGATCGTCGCGTGCAGCGTCGCGCCCATCGGCGTGAGCGCGTAGTCGACCCGCGGCGGGACGGTCGGGTGCACGGTGCGGCTGACGAGCCCGTCCCGTTCGAGGTGCCGGAGCGTCCGCGCGAGCATCCGCTGGCTGATGCCGTCGATCCGGCGGCGGAGCTCGGTGAAGCGCAGGGAGCGCTGGTCGAGCAGCGCGATGACGAGCAGCGACCACTTGTCCGCGATGCGGTCGAGGATCTGCCGGACCTCGCAGTCGTTGCGGGTGTCCCACTGCAGAACGGCCTCGTCCGCATCGGTAACCCCGCAGTAACCGGGGGACGCGAATGTTCCGTCTTCCATGCCTCCCGATGGTGTCGGACGATGCTGCCGGTAACAAGAGGGAACCGGCATCCATCAGGGGAACCGGTGCCTCGACGGAGAGGAGCCGGGTCATGTCCACATCCGCGTCCCGCATGGGCGGCCGCGCCTGGGCGTCGCTGCTGGTCCTGTGCGGTGCGGTCTTCCTGGAGGGGATCGACGTGGCGATGCTCAACGTCGCGCTGCCGTCGATCCGGGCGGACCTGGGGTTGTCGACCGGGATGCTGAGCGGCGTCATCAGCGCCTACGTGCTCGGCTACGGCGGGTTCATGCTGCTCGGCGGGCGCACCGCCGACCTGCTGGGCCGGCGCCGGGTCTTCCTGTTCTGGCTGACGGTCTTCCTGGTGTTCTCGGGACTGGGCGGCCTCGCCACCGAGGGCTGGATGCTGCTGGTCGCGCGGTTCGTCACCGGCGTCGCGTCGGCGTTCATGGCCCCGGCGGGGCTCGCGCTGGTGACCGCCGCGTTCCCGGCCGGGCCGGCGCGCACCCGGGCGCTCGGCGTCTACGCCGGGACGGCCGCGGGCGGCTTCTCGCTCGGCCTCGTCGCCGGCGGCCTGCTGACGTCGCTCGGCTGGCGCTGGGTGTTCTTCGCGCCGGTGATCCTGTCGGCGCTGCTGCTGGCGGCGGCCGTCCCGCTGGTCGCCGACCCGGACGCCGCCGGGCCGCGGAGGGGGCTCCGCGACTTCGACCTGCCGGGCGCGTTCGCCGTCACGGGCGCCATGCTCCTCCTCGTCTACGGGGTCGTCCGGCTGGAGCACCCCGGCGAGGGCGCCGCGCTGACCGCCGTCGTCCTCGCCGCGGGCCTGCTCCTCCTCGCCGCGTTCACCGTGATCGAGCGCCGGTCGCCCAGCCCGCTCGTCCGGCTCGGCGTCCTGCGGTCGGCCGCCCTCGTCCGGACGGACGCGAGCGCGCTGCTGTTCATCGGCGCCTTCGCCGGATTCCAGTTCCTGATGACCTTGTACCTGCAGGAACTGCGGGGCTGGACGACCTGGCAGACCGGGCTGGCGATGCTCGTCATCGGCGTCGACACCGTGCTCGCGCCGACGCTGACCCCGCGCCTGGTGAACCGCTTCGGCAACCCGCGGGTCCTGCTGGGCGGCCTCGTCCTCGCGGCCGTCTCCTACGGGCTCTTCATGCCGGTCGGGCTCGACTGGGCCTACGCCGCCATGTTCCCGATCATGGCGCTGCTCGGCCTGGCGTTCTCCCTGGCCTACGGCCCGCTGACGATGGCGGCCACGGACGGCGTCGACGAGAGCGAGCACGGCCTGGCGGGCGGCCTGCTCTACACGGCGATCCAGTTCGGCACGGCCCTCGGCCTTTCCGCCGTGACGGCCGTCCAGGTCGCGGCGCTCGGCGGGGGCGGCTCCCCCGAAGCCCGCCTCGACGCACTGCGAACGGCCCTGGCCGTCCCCTTCGCCGCGGCCGTCGCCGCCGCGCTGATCACGGCGTTCGGCCTCCGAACCCGTCCCGCGACGGCGACCGAACCGGCACAGGCCCCCATCAAGACCGCCGCCTAGGCCCGAACGAGAGGAATCGACGGGCGGGCGTGCCGTGACCGGCACGCCCGCCCGATGGCGGCGCGGAGCGCTACGTGATCGGCGCCTTCCAGGTCGCCTCCCAGGTCTGCGGCCCGACGATGCCGTCGACGTTCAGCCCCTTCTCCTTCTGGAAGGCCGCGCAGACCTCCTCCGAGTGGGTGCCGTAGATCCCGTCGACCACGAGGCTCGTCCAGCCGCGCTTGAACATCTTGTCCTGCCAGGTGCGGACGTCGTCGCCCTGCATCAGGGCGAGGAACCGGCCCGGCCAAGGCGGAGCCTGCACCGCTTCCTGAACGCTCTGCTGGGTCATGCTGATCGCCTCCTCACGGATTGGCGGATTGATTCACTTGTTCGCGCTCGCGGGCCGCCGATCGCCGTCGCCGCTCGGCACCGGCACCGCCGTCGGCACGGACGTCGTCGCCGTCGCCTGCGGAACCGTCTCCCGCGGCGTCTTCGGATCGGCGGTCCCGTGAACGCCTTCCAGCACTTCGCGGCCCTGCTTGTCCACGAAGTTGGTGAACAGCTCCTGCGAGTAGCCGAGCAGGACCGCCCAGGCGATGATCTGGCCCGACGAGTCGAGGGCGCTGAGCCCCGGGACGAACTCGCCGCGCAGGAGCAGGAGCCCGAGCACGGCCACGAGCGCCCCGGTGGGAAGTTTCAGGAGTGCCAGGGCCACGGGGATGCCGAAGGAGGTCGTGGATCCCTTGACCTTCCGCAGAGCGGAGGCGGCCGCGATACAGGCCGCCGTGACCCCGGCGATCTCGACGATGGCGTAGTCCCCCGGAGACGCGACCGAGCCGGGGGAAGGCAGGGGCGACGCGCTGGAGGTCCTGCTGGGGCAGGCGACCTGGTTCCCCGGCGTGAAGCACAGCGGCACGGCCGACTTCCAGATGGCCCCGGCCACGGCGATGCCGCACGCGAGGCAGAACAGGCCGAGCGCGGTGAGCCAGACGAGGCGCGCGAAGTTCGCCGCGCGCAGCCTCTCCTTGAGAGAGGCCTCCCGCGCGGCGTCGACCGCGTCCAGCACGGCCGACAGCGCCGGGGCCGACGGCGTGGAATCGTCGGTGCCGCGCGTCGCCGTCCACCAGTGTTGCCGGCCTCCCGTGTCCTGGGCGGCGTGGTTCGCCGACCCCGCCTGCTGCAGTTCCCACGCGGCCTTCTCGGCGGCGATGCGGCGGGTGTCGTCCGGGGGGAGATGCTGCTTGATGATGGCGAACAGGTCCGGCAGGTGAGGTGCGAGTTCCTCGGGGGGAAGCGTCCGCAACCACATGGTGCGTGCGGAGTTGACGTACATCTGCGCCGCTGCCACATGCGACGCGCTCCGGCCCCGAGGGTGCTCGTCGATGTCGAGGACCCGGCGGGCATCGTCCAGGGCCAGGAAGGCGTTCGAGACGAGTTGCGCCTGCTCGGTGGAGCGGGGGCGCGCGCTCTTCGAGTTCAGTTGCGCGTCCAGTTCCCGGACGTTCGCGTGCACTCCCTCGCAGAGGACCCAGGACGTCCGCTCACGGTTCCACTCGTGTATCCGCGACGCGATCGGCATCCGCGCCAGCCAGCGCCACATCGGCACCCCTCGGTACGGCACTCGCCCGTGCACCGCCCTCGATCCCCACGCTATTCGGGCGTCTCGGCCGCCGGGATCCATGGCGCGTACATTCTGCGCCACGGTCGTCCCTACCGCCCGGCCCGCTGCGCAAGGCCGCGCCACCCGGGGGTGACGCCCCGCGAAAGCCACCGAACACCGCCGGCGCCATCCGGTGGATGGGCACCGGCGATCGGCGGTGACGCGTCGGCGGGCCGGACCCGGGCGGTCAGTCCTGGATGGTGATCTCGGTGGTCACCGGGGACGGGCCGAGCACCCAGGTGGCGGTGATCTTCACCTTCGTCCCGATCGGGACGGACCGGTCCACCCCGACGGGGAAGCTTCGCCCGACGTCGGAGGACGACAGCTGCAGCTCGGGCGGCACGGTGACGCCCGGGGTGTCGCTCGTCAGCTTGATCACCGCGCCGAACGGGTGCCAGACGTCGCCGAGTCCCACCACGCCGTAGTTCGGCCAGTAGCCGGGGGTGTTCCGGATCTCCCTGACCTGGCCGACGGAGAACTGCTTGGGCACCCCGATCAGGCTGGAGGTCATCACGTTGTTGCCGAGGTCCGCCGTCATCCCGACGTGGCGCGGGCTCCTGTCGGCGGAGACGCTGATCGGGAACGTGGCGCTGGTGGCGCCCGCGGGCACGACGACGTAGGGCGCGGCGTAGGCGGTCCCGTTCCAGGTGGGGTCGTTGCGGATGTCGACGGCGAGTCCGCCGACGGGCGCCGGTGACTGGATGCGCACGGTGCCGGTGACCGTCGTGCCGGTCACCGCGATCGCCTCCCCGTACTGCTGCTTGACCCAGAAGTTCGTCACCCCTTGCTCGCGCCAGTCCGGCGGCACCACGGTGACGGCCGTTTCCGCCGTGGTGCCGTTGGCGGACGCCTGCAGCCGCGTCGCGGTCGTCTCGCTTCCCGACTCCACCCGGATCGGGAAGGTGACGGTCTGCTTGCCCTCCGGCACGGTGACCTTGCGCCCGGTCGACCTGGCGTAGTTCGGATCCCCGAACTCGGTCAGGTCGCGCAGCTCGACGACGGTCCCGCCGGCGGGCGCGGGCTCGGTCAGGGTGACCTTCTGGAGCGCCTCCTGCCCGGCGCTGATGGTGGACGGTGTGACGCTCGTCGACTCGACGGCGACGGCCGCCGCCCGCGCGGCGAGGGGGGTCGCCAGGCCGAGCAGCAGCGGCGCGGCGGCCAGCACGGCGGCGCGGCGGCCCACGGCCGCCTTGGAGAGGTTTGCCATGATCGCTATCCAAAGATCAACGAGGGTCGTTCCGCCAGGCCAAGACGCTGCACGTCAGACACTCGTAATAACCGGTAGGCGATCTACCGAGGAGACCCGTGCGTTCGAACGCCCGGCCCGGGCCCCGATCCCCCGGCCTGACGAGCCCCGCTCGCCGGGCCGGGAGGGTGGGCCGAGGAAGGCGGCGGCGTCCGGTGAGCTGGCGGGGACGGGGAGAGTTACCTGGTCGTGATCCATGGGTTCCGCCTCTGTAGACTCGATGACCAGAAACGCCCGACCCCGATCCGAGGAGCGCCCACTCGTGGCTCTTGTCGTGCAGAAGTACGGTGGCTCCTCCGTCGCCGACGCCGAAGGCGTCAAGCGGGTCGCCCAGCGCATCGTCGCAACGAAGAAGGCGGGCAACGACGTGGTCGTCGTGGTCTCCGCCATGGGCGACACGACGGATGACCTCATCGACATGGCCAAGCAGGTCAGCCCCCTGCCGCCCGGCCGTGAGCTGGACATGCTGCTCACCGCCGGCGAGCGGATCTCGATGGCGCTGCTGGCCATGGCCATCGCGAACCTGGGCCACGAGGCCCGCTCGTTCACCGGCTCCCAGGCCGGTGTGATCACCGACGGCTCGCACGGCAAAGCCAAGATCATCGATGTGACGCCGGGACGGATCCGGACCGCGCTGGACGGCGGTTCGATCTGCATCGTGGCCGGATTCCAAGGCGTCTCGCAGGGGACCAAGGACATCACGACGCTCGGCCGCGGCGGGTCCGACACCACGGCCGTCGCGCTCGCGGCGGCGCTGGACGCCGACGTCTGCGAGATCTACTCCGACGTCGACGGCGTCTTCACCGCCGACCCGCGCATCGTGACCGCCGCGCGCAAGATCCCGAAGATCTCCTACGAGGAGATGCTGGAGATGGCGGCCAGCGGGGCGAAGATCCTGCATCTGCGCTGCGTGGAGTACGCGCGCCGCTACAACATCCCGATCCACGTGCGGTCCTCGTTCAGCCAGAAGGTGGGGACGTGGGTCGTCGACAGCAGCGAGATCGAAGGACAGGACATGGAGCAGGCGATCATCTCCGGCGTCGCGCACGACCGGAGCGAGGCCAAGATCACCGTGGTCGGGGTGCCCGACAAGGTCGGTGAGGCCGCCACGATCTTCACGGTGCTGTCCGAGGCCGAGATCAACATCGACATGATCGTGCAGAACGTGTCGGCGGCGTCGACCGGGCGCACCGACATCTCGTTCACGCTGCCGTCCACCGACGGGCAGAGCGCCCTCACCGCGCTGAACAAGCTCAAGGAGAAGATCGGCTTCGAGTCGCTGCGCTACGACGACCGCATCGGCAAGGTGTCGCTGATCGGCGCCGGGATGCGCTCGCACCCGGGCGTCACCGCGTCGCTGTTCGGCGCGATCGCCGAGGCCGGCGTGAACATCGAGATGATCTCCACCTCGGAGATCCGGATCTCGGTCGTCGTCGCCCAGGACGACATCGACACCGCCGTCGCCGCCGCGCACCGCGCCTTCGATCTGGACGCCGAGCAGGTCGAGGCCGTCGTCTACGGGGGCACCGGCCGCTGACCGCATGCCGAAGCGGGCCGCACGGGTCGTCGTGCGGCCCGCTTCGGCATGCCCGGCCTGTGGCGCATGACGCTGACGCCGGCCGCCCCCGGTGGCAGGGTCGTATAGGGAACCGCCCGCGCGCGGCGGGAGTTGGACGTGCGGACACGACTCGACGGCGAGAGGGTGACGCGACCATGGCCCCGAATGCCCGGACGGCCGGCGCGAGGACCAGCGGGACGGACGGGCCGACGCTCGCCGTCGTCGGAGCCACGGGGGCCGTCGGGGCCGTGATGATCGACCTGCTGACCACCCGCCGCGACGTGTACGGGGAGATCCGGCTGGTCGCCTCGCCCCGGTCGGCGGGACGGGCGCTGCCGCTGCGGGGCGCCCAGGCCCCGGTGGCGGCGCTGGCGCCCGAGGTGTTCGACGGCGTCGACATCGCGGTGTTCGCGGTGCCCGACGCGGTGGCCGCGCGGTGGGCGCCCGTCGCGACGGACCGCGGCGCCGTGGCGGTCGACCACTCCGGGGCGTTCCGGATGGCGCCGGACGTGCCGCTCGTCGTCCCGGAGGTGAACCCGGAGCGGGTGCGCCGGCGTCCCCGCGGGATCGTCGCGAGCCCCGGCTGCACCACGCTCTCGATGATCACGGTGGTCGGCGCGCTGCACCAGCGGTACGGGCTGCGGGAGCTCGTCGTGTCGTCCTACCAGGCCGCGTCGGGGGCGGGGGTGGAGGGCGTCGAAACCCTGTACGAGCAGATGGAGAAGGTCGGCGGCGACCGCGCGCTCGGCACCCGCGCGGGCGACCTGCGCCGCGCGGTGGGCGAGCTCGGGCCGTTCCCGGCGCCGCTCGCGATGAACGTCGTGCCGTGGGCGGGCGAGGTGCGCGACGGCGGCTGGAGCTCGGAGGAGCTCGGGATCCGGGAGGAGGCGAGGAAGGTGCTCGGCCTGCGCGACCTGCGGGTGACGGCGACCTGCGTCCGCGTCCCGGTGGTGACGGCGCACTCGCTGTCGGTCCACGCGGTGTTCGAGAACCGGGTCGACCAGCGGGAGGCGCAGGCCGTCCTCGCCGGGTCGCCCGGCGTCGTCCTGTGCGACAACCCGGAGACGCAGGAGTTCCCGACGCCCGCGGACGTCGTCGGCACCGACCCCGCCTGGGTGGGGCGGGTGCGGCGCTCGCTGGACGATCCGAAGGCGCTCGACCTCTTCCTCTGCGGCGACAACCTCCGCAACGGCGCCGCGCTCAACACCGCCCAGATCGCCGAGCTGGTCGCCGCCGAGCTCACCCCCTGAGGGCCGCGAGGACGGCGGCGGTGTCCAGGTAGAAGGGGCGGAACTCGCTGACCAGGCCGTCCCGCACCGTGATCCACTGCAGGACGGACGTGTCGACCTCCCGCCCGGTCGCGCGGGCCCGGAAGACGCAGTCGTTGCGGACCGTCACCGTCTCGCCGTCCACGGCGTAGTGCTGCTCGCGGAACGTCAGCTCCGACCACAGCTCGCTCATCACGGCCATGAACCGCTCCATGCCGTCGTGGCCGCGCCACGTCCCGCCGTAGGGGAGGCTGGGCGCCTGGTGCATGACGACGTCCGGGGTGAGATGGGCGGCCATCACGGAGAAGTCCCCCTTGCCGGGGCCGCCGGCGGCCAGGTAGTCCGCCTCGGCGGCGTAGAAGCGTTCGAGTGCTTTCAGGGCATCGGCCATGCTCGGTGAACACCGGGCCCGGGCGCCGGGTTGCGCCGCGCGGCGGGCGGCGCCATGAGCGGGAGGCCGTACTCGGGCTTAGGGTGGCATGCGTGACCGAGACGAAGGCCGTGAAGTCCGAGCAGACGCGCGCCCTGATCGTCGAAACGGCGCTGCGCCTGTTCCGGGAGCGGGGATACGAGCAGACGACCATGCGGGCGATCGCCAAGGAGGCGGGTGTCTCGGTCGGCAACGCCTACTACTACTTCGGGTCCAAGGAAGAGCTGATCCAGGCGTACTACGACGAGCTGCAGGACGAGCACGTCGCCGCCTGCAGGGCCGTCCTCGACACCGAGCGCGAGTTCGCGCCCCGGCTGCTGGGCGTCCTCAGGGCCCGGGTCGACACGATGGTCCCGTACCACGAGTTCGCCGGGAAGTTCTTCAAGTTCGCCGCCGAGCCGACCAGCCCGCTCAACCCGTTCAGCGCCGAGTCCGGGCCCGCCCGCGACTCGGCGGTGGCGATCTACCGCGAGGTCGTCGAGGGCTCCGACCTGAAGATCGACAAAGAGTTCCGGGCGGAGCTGCCCGAGCTGCTGTGGATCTACTCGATGGGCATCGTGCTGTACTGGGTGCACGACAGCTCGCCCGGCTGCCGCAAGACCTACCTCCTCGTCGAGCGGACGGTCCCGCTGGTCAACCGCATGGTCGCGATGTCGCGCATTCCCGGCTTCAAGTCGGTGACCCGCGAGCTGGTGGGCATCATCCGCGAGGTCCGCGCCTGATCGTGATGTCCCAGTGGTCCTTCTCGCGGGCGAAGACGACGCCCTCGGGGGACCGGTGGAGCCGCGCGCCGTCCCCGCGCACGCCGGTGAACGGGTAGCGCCGCACCGCCTCGTCGACGCAGGCTCCGGTCGCGATGTCGATCTTGTAGCCGTTGGCGTGGCTGTAGGCGCCGCCCGCGTGCCCGTGCTCGGTGCCGCCGGTGACGACGATCTCGCAGCCGCTCGACTCCGCGAACTCGATCAGGCTCCTGATCGTCCCCCACCGGATGCCCTCGAAGGAGGTGCAGGTCCGCACCGTCCGGTCGGAGCAGCCGCCGGTGGAGCGCCAGCCGATGCCGCTCGCCCGCAGCGCGTACTCGGCGAACTGCTGGTCCAGGCGCTGCGAGCTCGGCAGGTCCGGCGGATCGTCGCGCGGCGGGACGGTCCGTCTCCGCGCGGCCGGCGACCCGGCTCCGGGACGGGGCGCGGGCACCGTGGCGAGCAGGCGCCCGGCCGGGATCGGCGGCCCGGCGTCGGACGCGGGCGGCGGACCCGGTGGAGGGCGGGTCGCGGCGGACGCGCGGGGAGGGGCGAGCGCGAGCATCGTGGCGGCGATGGCGAGCGCGGTCGCCGCGGCCGCCCGGCGGAAGGCCGGATGACCGGCGACGCCGGGCGCCCGGCCGCACCTCGACGGCATGGCGCAGTGGACGCTGCACGGCCGTGGCATGGGCGATCCCCCCGATCGGTGACGTCCGGGGGGCGAGAGCCGGTCCTCGCTGGACCGGTGGTGCGGTCGGCCGATCGGAGGGATGCCCGAAGGGTCGATCTTGTAAACCCGGGCCGGGCGGGGCGGCCCGCCCGGCCCGGGGAAAGATCACGACATGCCGAGATGTTTCCGGGCGAAGTCGATCTCGGCGGCCATCTGGGTGATGCGCTCCTCGACGACGAGGGAGCCGTGGCCCGCGTCGTACCGGTACACCTCGTGCGGGCGCCCCAGCTCCGTGAGCCGCGCCAGGTAGTTGTCGATCTGCCGGATGGGGCAGCGCGGGTCGTTCTCCCCCGCCAGGACCAGCACCGGCGCCTTGACCCGCTCGACGTAGGTGATGGGGGACGACTCGCGGTACCGCTCCGGCACCTCCTCCGGCGAACCGCCGAACAGGGACCGGTCGAACGCCTGCAGGCCCTCCATCTCGTCCTCGAACGCGGCGACGTAGTCGGCCACCGGAACGGCCGCGACCGCGACGCTCCAGTCGTCCGGCTGCGTGCCGATCCCGAGCAGGGTGAGGAACCCTCCCCACGACCCGCCGGTCAGCACCAGCCGCGCCGGGTCGGCGAGGCCCGACTCGACCGCCCAGTCGCGGACGGCCTTGATGTCCTCCAGCTCGGTGATGCCGACGCGCCCCTCGATGGCGTCGCGCCATTCGGAGCCGTAGCCGGTCGAGCCCCGGTAGTTGACGCGGACGACCGCGAAACCGTGGTCGACCCACGCGGCGACGGCGGGGGCGAAGGAGTCGTCGTCCTGCGCGGTCGGCCCGCCGTGGACGTCGAAGACGGTCGGGTGTGGGCGGTCGCCCTCCGGCTTGCTGACCAGCGCGTGGATGCGGCCGCCTGGGCCGTCCACCCACACGTCCTCGACCGGGACGGACGGCGGCGCCGCGGGCCCGGGCGGGGCGAGCACGACCGCGCCGGACGTCGAGCGGATCACCGGCGGCTCGGCGGCCGACGACCAGAAGAACTCGACCGTCCCGTCCGGCCGGACGTCGGCCCCGCCGAGCACCCCGCGCGGCGTGTCGATCCTGGTCAGGTCCCCGCCGGTCAGGTCGTAGCGGTACAGCTCGTCGCGCGCCTCGTGCGAGTGGGAGACCAGCAGCGCGGCCCCGTCGGGGTACCAGGTCGCGCCGATCTCGCCGGGCAGGTCGAGGACGATCTCCTGCTCGGTGCCCGCGACCGGGTCCCAGATGAGCATCTCCTCCCGCCCGCGCCGCTCGTGGTGGACCAGGAGCCGCGGGTCGCCGTCGACCGGGGCGAACCCGGCGCCGTAGACGCCCTTGCCCGGCCCGTCCCACAGGTCGGCGACCGGGGAGCCGTCCTGCCGCACGACCCGCAGCGCCATGTGGCGGCTGTCGCCGTGCTCGCTGTGCCCGATCGCGATGAGGGACTCGTCCCGCGAGACGTCGGCGACGTGGGCGTCCTCCGCGTGGTGGTAGATCACCTCCGGCGCGGCGCTCGCCCGGCACAGGTGGACGCTGTTGCCCTCTCCCGTCGTCCGCCCGATCACGGCGAGGCCGCTGCGGCCCAGCGCCAGCCCCGACGGGTACGACGGCTCCAGCTCGGGAACGGCCGGAACGCTCTCGGTCTCCCCGAACGGGACGCGCTTCCACACGCCGAACTCGTCGCCGTCCGTGTCGGCGAACCACCACACCCACTCGCCGGACGGGTCGACGGTCCCGGCCCAGGTCCCGTTGGGGCGGTCGGTCACCTGGCGCTGCTCGCCCGTCTCGCGGTCCCAGGTGTAGATCTCCCAAGTCCCGCTCACGTTGGAGCGGTAGATGCTGCGGCTCGGGGCGTCTCGCGCCCATCGGGGCAGGCTGATCCGCGCGGCCCGGAAACGCGCCTTCCAGCGCTCGTCGTCGACCATCCCCCCAGTATCGCCGACCCTTCCGCGCTGTCCTTCGTGACGGGTCAGGGGGCGGGGGCGCCGGCGACGAAGGTGAGTTCCTGGGGGGAGGGCACCAGTTCCACCGTGGTGCCGGGCCGGAGCTCTTCGCCGAGGACGGCGGTGATCGCGTCGGTGAGGGCGGCGGCCAGGTTCGCGCTGATCTCGGCGGCGTCGGGACGGTCGAAGGCGGCGGCGCGCACGCCCATGACCAGCGAGACGTTCGTGTCCACGGCCTTCCCGCCCTGCGCGAAGCGGCCGGCGGGGACGCCGGACAGGCGGATGCCCACCAGCCCGCGGGCCCATTCGCCGTAGACGCCGACGATGGCCTCGGTCAGCGCGGTGACGAGTTCGGATTCGCGGCCCGCCAGCTTGTCCTCTGGCAGATGGGCGGTCAGGTGCGGCACAGTGGTCCCCGTTCTCTTTGGCTTCAAAGGCTTTGACCTCAAAGATAACTGGGGAGGGTGGCGATGTCCACCGGATCGGGCGGTCCGGCCGTCGACGAGGCCGTCCGCACCCTGCTGCTGCTCATGCCGCGCCTCGTCGGCCGCGCCAAGCGGCTGCCCATTCCACCGGCGCTCCAGGGCCTCGACCTGGCGCCGCGCCATCTCGCGCTGCTGGCCCACCTGGAGTACGACGGCCCGGCCAGCGTCAACGAGCTGGCCGCCCGGCTGGAGGTCGCCCCGACGACCGTCAGCCTCATGGTGAGCGAGCTGTCGCGGCCGGGCGTCCTGGAGCGCACCGCCGACCCCGCCGACCGCCGCCGCCGCATCGTCGCCATCGCCCCCGCCTTCGCCGCGCCGATCGGCGAATGGCTCTCCGGCAGCGCCTCCGCCTGGGAACGCGTCATGCGCGACCTCGCCCCCACCGAGCGCGCCACGGTCATCAGCGCTCTGCGCGCCTATGAGGCCGCCCTGGAACAGGGTCCCGCCGAACGTCAGGACGCCGATCCGGGATAGCGGTCGTCTTCGCCTGGCCCGGCGCTGGTCAGAGGGTTTGCCGCTTACGGCCGTGCGGCGTCGGCTGCTTCGTGCCGGCCAGCGTGCGGTGGACGGTGCGGGCCACCCGTTCGATGGTGGCGATCCCGTAGGCCATGGACGGGGTGTCCTGGGTGAGGACGACGATCATGTAGTCCTCGCCATGCCCGTCGAAACTCCCGATGCTGTGGACGCGCCAGCGCCGCTCCGGGCGGGGTAGCCAGCCGTTCTTCACATGCCAGGCGACCTCGGGAGGACGCCCCGCGGGGGTCCCCCACCGCTGCGCCGGGACGACCTCGTGCATCAGCCTCAGCGCGTAGGCGCGGGCCCCGGCGGGCAGGAGCGCGTTCGGCGCGGTGAGGCGCCTCAGCAGTTCGATCTCGTCGTGCGCGGTGATCTGGGTGAGTCCCCAGTGGCCGTCCGGCTCCAGTTCGGTCCGCGTCATCCCGGCCCGGTCGATGAAGTCCGCGATGCGGGCACGTCCCAGCGAGCGCCACAGCTCGGACGTCGCGCGGTTGTCCGAGCGGGTGATCATCCTGCGGGCGCGGAGCCTCTCGGCCGCCGTCAGCGGGCGGTCCTCGTCGACGGCCCGGCGCAGCAGCGCGCCCAGGACCGTGACCTTGACGACGCTCGCCGAGTCGTAGCGGCGCCCGGCCGCGACCGCGCAGCGGATGCCGCGCCGGCGGTCGTACACGGCGACGGACTCGGTCCCGGCGCGGCCGCGCAGCGCCTGCCCGATCCGCGCGCCGAGCCGGTCGGCGGCCTTCGGGTGCCGGAGCGACGTGCAGGGGCCGTCCGGGGCCGCGGCCCGGGCGGGCGCGGCGGTCGGCAGCAGCGCGGCCGCGAGCGCGAGCGCGGCGATGGATCGGGCCATCCGGCCACGCTATTGATCATGAAAGCCGGGACGGGGCGTCCGGGGGCCGTGCTTCGGTAAAGGACGGCTCAGGGACTGGCCAGGCGGCCGAGCAGCTCGTCGATCGCGGCGCGGACCTGCCGGTCCATGGCCCGGGCGAAGCCGGCCTCGACCGTGACCTGGGCGCCGGGGCGCAGCCGGGCGATGGTCTCGGTGAGGGCCCCGAGGTGCCGGTCGTCGACGGCCTCGTCCAGCCGCCCGACGACGTGCGTCGTGATCAGCCGGACGAACATCGCGGCGAGGTCGTCCATGCTGCGCTGGAGCTCCTGCCCGGTCGCGAGCACGGCGTCCAGCGGCACCCCCGCCCGCACCAGCGTCACCGTGGCGTCGAGCTGGCGGCGGCTCCAGTGGGTGACGCGGTCGCCGTCCACCTCGATGTGCCCGAGCGCGACGGCCCGCTCGACGGCCTCCGGGCCGACCTCGCCGGGGAACAGCGCGGCCAGCTCGTCCAGCGTCATCGTCACCGGGACCTCGTTCGACCACGGGGTCGTGACCGCCTTCTCGACGCCGAGCACGGTGCCGATGTCGCGGCCCTGCTCCCAGGCGGCCAGCAGCTCGCGGATGCCCTCCAGGGTGTGCCCGCGGTCCAGCAGGTTCCCGATCATGCGGAGGCGGGCCAGGTGGTCCTCGGAGTACAGGCCGATGCGCCCCTCGCGGCGGGGCGGCGGCAGCAGCTTGCGCTCCTGGTAGTACCGCAGGGTCCGCACCGGGACCCCGGCGGCCGTGGCGAGTTCGCCGATGCGGTACTCGCGGGCCCCGGCGCCGGGACGGCCGCCCTGTTCCTCCGTCGGCTCTTCGCTCACGGCGGCCAGCATAGTTCGCGGCCGGTCCCGGCCACGTCCCGCATCGTGCGGCGACGGAACGCCGGCGGGGTCGCGCACGTCAGATCCCCGTCGTTGCCGACGCCCCCTGCCGGAAAGAAAGGCGAAAGATGCTGAATACCCGTTCCGCGGCCCTCGCGCTCGTCGGTCTGGTCGCCGCGTTCGGGCTGACCGCCTGCGGTCAGGACCGGTGGTGCGAGCACGATGCGACCGACACGAAGGTGAGCGACCGCTTCTGCAAGAACAACACTCCCGGGTACGAGTGGGAGTCGGACGGCGGAGGCCACAAGAAGAAGTCGTCCAAGCACAAGACGGTCAAGAAGACCAAGTCGCGCCACTGACCCCCCGGGCGGCCCGGAAGCCGGGACGGCCCTGGCCGGACGAACCGAGCCGGGGCCGCATGGTCGTTGCTCAGCCGGGGCAGTGGAGCCGTGCCTCCCCGCTCTTCTCTCGATGCTCGTCCCAGCCTTCGACGACATCGCCGACGACCGCGGTCCGGTAGGTCTCCCTGCCCGAGGTCTGGTCGCAAGGAATCGTCGCCTTGGCCTGGACATACGACCCCCACTTCCTGACGGTGAGGGAGTTCTCACTCGTGTTGCAGGCCCAGCGGCCGCCCGGAATGCGCTGGCAGAGCGACACTTCGAAGGCGATGTATCCGGGCTTGTCGCAGATGATGCTGCCGTAGCCGACGACCTGGGCGGACGTGCCCTTCCCCCTGATGGACGGGCGCCAGGCACGCAGAACGCAATTCTTCTTCGCTTCTTGGAGCTGGGAGGACGGTGCGTTCTTCACCTGCACCTTGGAACCGGCCCTGGCCTCGGTGTCCGAGGCGCGGCTCGCCGTTTCCCCGTGTCCCTGGAGACCCGAGAAGAACATCAGAGCAGCCGTCATGACGCTGCACACTGCACCGCTTGCGGCGATGTCGACAATTCGGCGCCTCATCGAGTCCCGTCCCTCCGCACGTTCTTCCAGGTGAGAACACGCTAGGAAGAATCGGGTCCCGCACTTCAGGGCCCTAGGGCCCCGTCCGGCTCAGGCCGGGCCCCAATACGTGGAGAGGGTCTCGCCGGGCCCGCGGGCCCATGCGGCGGGCCGGGCCGATCATCCGGGAGGCGCCGGACGGCGGCGGCTACGTGGCGCGCCGCGCCGTCGTCGTGCGGCGCTGCCGGCGCCGGGGCGCCTCGTCCTCGGCGCGGGACGCCTCGGCGGCGAGCAGGTCGGCGAGCGAGCGGGGGAGGATGTCCTCGCGGCGGTCGGCGAACGGTGAACGCATGATCCCTCCCGGATCAGGCGGCGGTGGTCAGGTCGGGGTAGGCCGCGTACACGCTGGTGAGGGCCCAGCGCATCCGGGCCAGGAAGGCGTCCGGATGGTCGCCGGCCTCCTGGGCGACGGCGGCGGTCCAGCGGGAGACGTCCCCGCCGCAGGCCCCGAAGCGGTCGTTGATCGTGGTGCGGACCTGCTCGGCGGAGGGGCGGTCGGACTCCTGCAGCGGGGAGGTGAACAGGATCTCGGCGAGGTCGGACGCGTTCATCGAGGTGAGGCTCGGCATGGTCGACATCGGAGTGCCTTCTTCCTGCGGGAGACTTCCTTGTCACCCTTCTGCTGATAACGACTCTGCCTTCCCCGCGGATTCATCGCCATAGGGGAAAACCCCGATCCGGGGTGGAGTTCTCCCCCCGGGTCACCCCTGAGCAGGCCTTAGGAACGGGACGAAAAGGCGTCCGCGAGGGCCTTGCGGAAGGCGCGTACGGCCGGGTGGGAGCCGTTTCCCCGGCGGGATGCCGTGAACAGGCGGCGGGTACGATGCTCCTCCGGCAGCTCGACGACGGGCACGGCGGGCGGGCCGTCCTGCCAGACCAGGCCCGGGAGCAGCGCGGCGGCGTGGCCGCGCTCGACCAGCCGCAGATGCAGCAGCAGGTCGGTCGACTCGAAGCGCACGTCCGGCTCGAAGCCCGCCTCCCGGCACAGCCGCGTCGCCCACCGCCGGGACGCCGTGCCCTCCGGCTCCATCGCCCAGGCACTCTCCCCCAGGTCGCGCAGGCCCGCGCCCGGCGACCGCGAGGGGAGCGCGAGGCGGATCTCGTCCGTCCCGAGCTCCTCGTGGTCGACGCCCGCCGGGCGGGGGCTCGGGTCGCCCGGGTACTCCTCGGTGATCACCAGGTCGAAGTCGCGCGCGAGCAGGGCGGGCAGGGCGCTCTCCGGCTCCCGCTGCGTGATCTCGATCCGGAGCCGCGGGTGGGCGTCGCGCAGCGCGCTGAGCGCGTCGGGGACGAGCGCGAGCGCGGCCGTCTGGAACGCGGCGACCCGCAGCACCCCCGTGATCCCGTGCAGGGACGCGGCGAGGTCGGCCTCCGCGCGTTCGAGGCGCTCCAGCACGGCCTCGGTGTGCGCGACGAGGATCTCGGCCTGCGCGGTCAGCCGGACGCGGCGGCCCACCGGCTCCAGCAGCGGCACCCCGGCCTCCCTCTCCAGGACGGACAGCTGCTGCGAGATCGAGGACGGGCTGTAGGAGAGGGCCTCGGCGACGGCGGCGAGCGTCCCCCGGTGCTTCAGCTCGCGCAGGAGCCGGAGCCGGTGCAGGTCCAGCATGGCCGCTCCATACATCGGCTGAGATGACGATTATCGCTCGGAAACATTCGCTGGACCGATCGGAGTCCGGCGCGGGACGGTGTTCGCCATGGTCACGGCCCCCGCCTCGCTAGCCCGTTCGTCCTGGTTCGCCCGTCCGGCCGCGCGCGACTGGACGTGCCCGCCCGCGCCGCGCGACGTCGCCGCCTTCCACCGGACGCTCCCCGGCCACGCCGCGACGCCGCTCGTCGAGCTGCCGTCTCTGGCGGCCGAACTCGGCGCCCGGCGGGTGTTCGTCAAGGACGAGTCGGCGCGCCTCGGCCTGCCCGCCTTCAAGATCCTCGGCGCCTCGTGGGGCGTCCACCGGGCGCTCTGCGACCGGCTGGGCCTCGCGCCCGGCGGGACGTCCCTCGCCGATCTGCGGTCGGCGCGGCCGGACGTCCGGCTCGTGACGGCGACGGACGGCAACCACGGCCGCGCGGTCGCGGCGATGGCCCGGCTGCTGGGGCTGGCAGCGGAGGTCTGCGTCCCGCACGGCGTCCACCCCGAGGCGGTGGCGGCGATCAAGGCGGAGGGCGCGGCCGTGACCGAGATACCGGCGTCCTACGACGAGGCGGTGCGGGCCGCCGCCGACGCCGCGGCCGCCGACCCGTCGGCGCTGCTCGTCCAGGACACCGCATGGCCGGGCTACGAACGCGTGCCGCAATGGATAGTCGAGGGCTACTCCACCCTCTTCAGCGAGATAGACGAACAACTCGTCGAGGTGGGGGCCGCCCCAGCGGGCCTTGTGGCCATTCCAGTGGGGGTGGGGTCGCTGGCCCAGGCGGCTGTGACTCACTACCGCTCTGGACAGTCCGCTCCCACGTTGCTCTCCGTCGAACCCGATGCGGCGCCCTGCGTCTTGGCGAGCCTCCACCAGGACAGGCCGCTGACCGTCAGGACACGGCCGACCACCATGGCGGGGTTGAACTGCGCAACTCCGTCGACTCTCGCTTGGCCCGTCCTACGCGCCGGCCTGGACGCCGCCGTAGCGGTCACCGACGCGTCCGCGGCCCGCGCCGCGCATGACCTGGCCCGCCTCGGGGTCGCGGCCGGGCCGTGCGGCGCCGCCTCCCTCGCGGGGGCCCGTGCCGCGCTGGCGCCGGACCGCCGCCCGCTCCTCGCGGCCGGGCACGGGGAAACGGTCGTCCTCCTGGCCACGGAGGGGCGGGCCGCCAACCCCGCTTAACGACATTTCGGAAAAGGGGGCAGCGGATCTGACCTACGCGCCGGTAACATAATCTCACCGCATCCGCCTGGATCGGTGTGCTCTCGGCCCACGCTCCCGGTCGCCCCCGGGGACGAGCAACGAGAGGGGACGCGCCATGCAGCCCACTCTGGACCAGTTCCTCGCCGACCGCCTCGACGAGATCACCGCCGAGGTCGCCGGAGAGATCGCCGAGCGCGTCCCCGCCTACACGCACCTGCGGGCGCGCGAGATCCTCGCCCTCGTCCGGGACGCCCTCGCCGCCTACACCGGCGCCCGCGAGACGGCCGCCGTGCTCGACGCGTTCCGCGCCCTCGGCGCCAGCCAGGCCCGCGCGGGGCACGACGTCCGGCACTTCGAGTCCGCGCTGCGCACCGGCGCCCGCGTCCTGATCCGCCGGACGGCCGGCGCCGCCGCCGGCCTCTACCCGCCCACGGCCGAGTACGTCACGGTCATGGAGCAGGCGTTCAGCGCGGAGGGCCGCATCGTCCAGGCCGCCGTCGAGGGTCACCGCCGGGCCGGGCGGCACGCCGGGACGCGCCGCCTCCGCACCCTCGTCTCCGAGAACTAGCGCCGCCGGACGGCCCTCTCGTTCGGCACGCAGTGCGTCATCCTCAGGCCGTCGACGTCCCGCGGACCGTTCTGGCCGAGGTTCTTCAGCCGCTGCTGGTCCTCGTCGGTGAGGTCCTGCCCGGGCAGCGGGCCGAGGTTCTTGACGTCGTCGGCGGAGATGCCGAGCCCCTGGCCGACGCGCAGCCCGAGATCGTCCTCGGCGAGCAGGAAGTGCCACACCATGCGCTCCTGGACGGGACGCGCGCACTCCGAGATCAGCTCGACGAAGTTGCGCACCAGGTCATCGCGCTCCCACTCCTCCATGAGCAGGTAGCGCTGGCCCGCCTGCTTGTAGTCGTTCGCGCGGGCGATGCGCTTGCGGGTGAGGCGCCCCGTGATCTCCGGGCCCTGCTCGTCGTGCGTCGGGTACTCGCCCTCGCGCAGGCCCCCGGTGATGGACGGCTCGTAGTTCACGTGGGGGTTCGCCCCTCCGGCGTCCACGTGGTACGCCATCTGCCCGTCGCGCTGGTTCGTCCGGACATGGGTGCCCTTGGCCCGGTTGACGGGCAGTTGGAGGTAGTTCGGGCCGACCCGGTGGCGCTGGGTGTCGCTGTAGGAGAACGTCCGCCCGACGAGCATCTTGTCGTCGGAGAAGTCGAGCCCGTCGACCAGGACGCCGGTGCCGAACGAGATTTGCTCGTTCTCGGCGAAGTTGTCCTCGACGTTCCGGTCGAGGACGATCCGCCCGACCGGCTTCGGCGGGAAGTCGTTCTCCGGCCACACCTTCGTGTCGTCGAGGGGATCGAAGTCCAGCTCCGGGTGCTCATGGTCGTCCATCATCTGGACGACCAGCTCCCACTCCGGGAACTCCCCGCGGTCGATGGCCTCGTGGAGGTCCTTCGTCGCGTGCCCGAGGTCGTCGGCCTGCACGGCGGCGGCGTCCTCCGCCGTCATGCTGCGCACGCCCTGCTTCGGCATCCAGTGGTACTTCACGAGCTTGGTCTCGCCCGTCTGGTTCACCCACTTGTAGGTGTTCACGCCGAATCCCTGCATGTGCCGGTAGTCGGCCGGGATCCCGCGCGGGCTGAACAGGTTGACGAGCATGTGCATCGACTCAGGCGTCTGCGACATGAAGTCGAAGATGCGCGCCGGCTCCTGCCGGAACGTCACCGGATCGGGTTTGAGGGCGTGGATGACGTCGGGGAACTTGATGGCGTCCCGGATGAAGAAGACCGCCAGGTTGTTGCCGACGAGGTCCCAGTTGCCGTCCTCGGTGTAGAACTTGATGGCGAACCCGCGCGGGTCCCGTGCCGTCTCCGCCGAGTCGCGCCCGCCGATGACCGTGGAGAACCGCAGCGCGATGGGAGTGCGCTTGCCCTCCCCGTGGAACAGCCTGGCGCGGGTGTAGTTCGCGATCGGCTCGTCGCCCCATTTCCCGTACGCCTCGAAGAACCCGTACGCCGTCACGCCGCGCGCGTGCACGACCCGCTCCGGGATGCGCTCCCGGTCGAAATGGCTGATCTTCTCCAGAAACTGATAGTTCTCCAAGGTGGCCGGGCCCCGAGAGCCCACCGTGCGCTGGTTCTGGTTGTCGTACACCGGGTGGCCCTGCCGGTTGGTCAGCACCGGACGGTCGTCCCCCGGCTGTGGCCCCATGCTCGCAACGTCCGTCACGACGCCTGTCTCCTCTCACCCGCTCTCGCTGGCGCCCTACCCGGCGCGGGACAGAGGAAGGTCTGCACCAGGTAAACCCTGCCGGGCGAGGGCGTGCGCACAGCCGGTCATTCGGTGAGGGCGGCGGCGAGGTCGTCCACGTGCCTGGAGACCGGGCCCAGGGTGAGCAGCCCGCTCTGCGCGCCCGCCAGTTCGCCCGCGGCCGGGACGAGTTCGTCGTGCGCGCGCCGCATCGCCGGCCGGTCGCCCACCGCGATGGCGGCCTGCCCGGTGAGGCACCACAGGGCTTCGAACAGCAGGTCCCGTGGCGGGTCGGGGACGTCCCGCAGCGCCGCGGCGGCCTCGCCGGGACGTCCGCGCGCCAGCAGCACCAGAGGCCGGGCCCAGGGCAGGTACGGCCCCCAGTCGGCGGGCCCGGTCTGGGCGGGCAGCCGGTGCTGGACGCGCAGGCAGAGGAGGACGAGCGGCAGCAACCCCTCCTCCAGACCGGGCATTCCGCAGCCCTCCATGTGAGCGGCCGCGGCCCGGTAGGCGCTCTCGGCCTCCTCGAACGACGCCTCGCCGGACGCGGCGAGCCGCAGAGCCCGGTACCAGGTCGTGAACACGCCGACCAGCGGGCGCTCGTGCCGCTCGGCGAGGCGGTCGGCGGCGTCCGCGTGCCGGTCGGCCCCGCCGAAGTCGCCGAGCGCGGCGCGGGCCTGGACCCGGACGAGATGACCGAGCACCTCGTAGCTCGACAGGTCGTTGCGCGCCGACACGTCCACCAGCTCCGCGCCGATCTCGTCCCGCCGCGGCGCCAGCCCCGCCCGGTCGAACGCCTGCATGAACGCGCCGTTCAGCGCGAACGCGAGGAGCGCTGGATCGTCCAACTCGCGGGCAACCCGCACGGCCGCCCGCGCCGCCTCGCGCGCCCGGTCGTCGCGGGCGCCGCGCGACTCCAGCGCGATCGTGGCCAGCAGCCGGGCCCGCGCGGCCTCGTGCCCGTCCTCCGGCAGCCCGGCGAGGGCGCGCTCCGCCGCCGCCACCACTCCGGCCGCCTGGCGCGGATCGTCCGACCGGGTCCAGATCGCCGGGACGTCGAACGCGCCGATCACCCGGGCGGTCAGTTCCGCGTCGCCCAGCTCCTCGGCCGCCGTGACGACCGCCAGGCGCTGCTCCCGGGCCGCCTCCAGGCCTCCGGCTCCGGTCACCGCGAGGCTCCGCAGCAGGCCGACCGTCGACTCCAGCCGGGCACGCGCACCGGACGCGACCGTCCGGTCGTATGCCTCGGCCGCCTGGGCCCACACGCGAGACGCCGCGTCCCGGGCGGGTTCCAGGTGGTCGGCCTGGCGGAGGATGTCCTCCTCCAGGCGGCGCAAGGCCGGACCGGGGTCCAACCCCAGTTCCTCGACCAGAAGGCCGCGGGCCCTGTGCAGGACGGACAGTGCGTCGCCTTGACGGCCGGTCCGGTAGAGGGCGAGCGCCAGTAGACGCCAGGCGTCCTCGCGCCAGGGATGGTCGGCGACATGCGCGTCCAGATCCGGTATCGCCTCGGCGGCCAGGCCCTGCGCCAGCCGCGCCTCGGCCTTCCGCTCGACGGCGCGCAGCCGCAGTTCGGCCAGACGGGAGTGCTCCGCCCGCGCCCACGGCTCCTCGGCGAACTCGGCGTAGGCGGGGCCGCGCCACCAGCCCAGCGCCTCGTCCAGCGCGCCCGCCAGTTCGGCGGGGGGACGGTCCGAGGCCACGACCCGCTCGAAACGCCAGGCGTCCACGGCCTCGGGCCCGGCGCGCAGCGCGTAGCCCGGACCCTCGGTGACCAGCAGCCGGGGCGGCGTCCTCGGCGGGCGATCCGGTTCGAGGACGCGCCGCAGGGCCGCCACGAAGGTGCGGACGGCGCCGACCGCGTCCGACGGCGGATCGACCCACAGATCGTCCACGATCCGGGACACCGGCACCACGCGCCCCCGCGCGACGATCAGGCGGGCCAGGACGGCGCGGTGCCGAGGCCCCTTCAGGGCGATCGCGTCCCCGTGCCCGTCCCAGGCCGTCACCGGCCCCAGCACCCCGAACAGGACCTCCACGCCCTCACGGTATAGCGCGCTCATCGGATGCTCATCCGCGCCCGGCAGCCTGGGACGCATGCCAACGATCAGCGATTTCGACTACCAGCGCGTCCCCGTCGCCGAGGGCGTGTCCCTCAACGCGGCGGTCGGCGGATCGGGCCCCCCGATCGTCCTGCTGCACGGCTTCCCGCAGACCCACCTGATGTGGCGGCACGTCGCCCGCGACCTCGCCGCCGACCACACGGTCAGCGTCCCCGACCTGCGCGGGTACGGCGAGAGCGACAAACCGTCCGACGGCTACTCCAAGCGGACCATGGCCGCCGACACCGTCGCGCTCGCCCGCGCCCTCGGCCACGACCGCTTCGCCCTCGCCGGCCACGACCGCGGCGCGCATGTCGCGTTCCGCGCCGGCCTCGACCACCCCGGCACGATCACCCATCTCGCCTGCCTGGACATCCTGCCGACCCTGGACATGTGGGACGTCATGCGCGGCGCGTCGGCCGCCGTCGGCTTCCACCTGTACCTGATGGCGCAGCCGCCCGGCCTCCCCGAGCAGCTGATCTCCGGCGCCCCGGACGCCTTCTTCGGCCACTTCCTCGACGCGTGGACGAACGACCCGTCCGCGATCCCGCCCGACGTCCGCGCCGCCTACCTGGACGCCTGCCGCGCCGCCGTCCCCTCGATCGTCGCGGACTACCGCGCGTCCGCCGGGATCGACGTCGACCACGACACGGCCGACCGGGAAGCGGGCAACCGCCTGCGGATGCCCGTCACCGTCCTCCAGCAGGACTGGGGCGCCGCCCTCGGCTACGACGCCGCCGCGCTGTGGGGCGCATGGGCGGCCGACCTCCGCCATGAGACCGTCACGTGCGGCCACTTCATGGCAGAGGAGGCGCCCGCGGAGGTGGCGAAGTCCCTCAGGACGCTCCTGGAGCGATGAGCGAGACGCAGGGGCGGCCCCGCGGCCACCAGAAGGGCGGGCCGCCGCTACCAGAAGGGCGGGCCGCCCTGCGTCGCCGCCCACACCCACACGTAGATGATGAAGCCGGTGGCGACCAGCCCAAGCAGCATTTCCCAGTTGGGCGGCGACGCGCTCCGTCCGCGCCTGCGGTTCATGGCGATCGTCCGTTCGTCCGGTGTGCCTCGTCGTGACTGACCTAGCCGGAGACGTCCCGAACAATCCCAGTAACGGGCAAACTCAGCGGAGGTAGTCCTCGAAGCCCTCGGCCAGGGATTCGGCCATGATCTGCCTGAACGCGGCACTCGACATCCTGGCCGCGTCCCCCGGGTTCTTCATGTTCCCGCACTCGATGAAGACGGCCGGCACGGTGGACATGTTCAGCCCGCCGAGATCGTCCCGCCGATCGAGCCCGGCCTTCCCGAGGTAGTCGGCGTAGGGCATGCTCGTCCCCGACCGGTAGGCGTCGCGGATCGCCGTCCCCAGGCGGGCGGACGGGGCGACGATCCCCCTGTTCCCGCCCACGGGCATCGGCAGGATGACGTGGAAGCCGTGCCTGGCTGCCGCCGCACCGTCGCCATGAATCGACAGCGTCGCGTCCGCGCGCGCCCGGTTCCCGATCGCCGCCCGCTCCGTGACGCAGGGCCCCACCCCCGCGTCGCTGCCGCGCGTCAGCGTCACCCTGGCGCCCCTGGCCCGCAGCGCCTTCGCCAGCCGGTTCGAGACGTCCCAGGTGAAGGCGTGCTCGGCGTAACCGTCCGCGGTGGCGGTCCCGGTCGTGTTGCAGGCCTTGCGGCCGTTCCCGACCCACACCGGCCGGCTGATCGCTTCCGGATGGGCCGCGTTCCCGCCGTTGTGCCCGGGATCGAGCACGGTCACCTTTCCGCTGAGGGGTCCCGGCGCGGCGGATCCGCCGCCCTTCGGGGCCGGCGGCGGCCCGCTGCCCGTGGCGGGCCGAGCATGGCAGGCGAGCAGTCCCAGGCAGACCAGGCAAGCCGCCACGGGCTTCCCAACGAGCTTCTCCATGAGCCGGCTCCCCCCTCGCCCTCACCGGGATTTCTGCGCCGGGCCTCGCGGCGCCAAACGGAACGGGCGGGAGGTCGTCCCTCCCGCCCGTTATGTCCGCCGCCGGCGTCAGCTCTTCGTGAACTGGGCGATGGCGCCGAGCACCACCGCGTCGGCGAGGTAGCCGAGGTGGGTCTGGCAGGCCACGTAGTGGTTGTTCGCGCCGTCCAGGCGGGTGCTGGTGTAGGGGATGATGATGCCGTCGCACGGCGAGTACCAGGTGGCGTACTGCGTGCTGCCGGGCGTCTCGTCTCCCGCGCTGATCTGCTGGATGAACGTCGACCCGGGGAGCATCTGCCGGCACGTCTCGAAGGCCGTGCAGGCGGTGGCGTACGTCGTCCCGTGGTTGGCGCCCGCGATCGACGCCAGGTGCGCGACGTTCGGGTTCCCGTTCAGCACCTTCAGGTAGTACTGGCTGACCAGACCGCCCATGGAGTGGTTGACGATGTCGACCTGGGAGGCGCCGGTCCGCGACTTCACCTGGTTCACGTAGGAGGCGAGCCCCACCGCGTTCTGCTTGTTGTCGCCGTAGGAGTTGTACTCGTAGGCGAACAGCTGGTCGCTGCTGTAGCCCGCTGCGCGGAACACCGACATGGCGGTGACCCAGTTGGACGCGTTGCCGGTGTACCCGTGCACGAACACCACGGGCCGCGGCCCGGCCGCCTGCGCCGGCGCGAGGCCGAATCCGAACGCCGCCAGCGCCGCGAGCAAAGCGACGACGGAACCGAGGACCTTTCTCATGGAACCTCCAGGGGTGGGACAGCCAACGCCCCGGAGTCTGAACCCCGCCCTCCCGGAGGGCATCGGCGAAATCACCGGCCTCCCGGACGGAAATCGGGCGGCTGACGGCCGTCAGCCCCCGCTGCGCTGAACCTCACCGCGCAAGTCCACGAAGCCGGCCCCGCTGAACCGCCGAGCCGGCCCCGACCGCTACCGCACCTCAAAAAGGGCTGCCGCCCGCCTCAGCTGGGAGACGGGCGGCGAAGGATGCCACGGCTACGGGCTGGGAATCAGAACGGGGAGCGGGCGCGAGCGCGCCGCCCGGCGTCCCCGCTGCGGCCGACGGCACGCGAGGAGCTGCGGAACGGCTTGCTCAGCAGCCGCCCGAGCCCGCCCGGAGCGGAAGAACCCGCACGTGACCCCACCCCCAGCGCGCGCTGGGTCCCTCGCTGCGGATGCCGCGACAACCTCGGCAGCAGGAACGCCAGAACCAGCAGAACAGCACAGACGCCCACGATGGCGACAATAACCATGAAACCCGCCCTTTCAGCCGTTTACGGTCAAAGTCGCTCTACCCTCACTTGACCGAGCCATGCAGCCCGCCCCTTAGGACCGCGAGGGCACGACCTGGCTGACGCTTCGAACCGGGCGGCAGACGGTGTGCGCGGGCCCCGAGTTGTGTCACGCCGCCCGAGCAGGGGAGCGGAAGACCTCGCGGGCGTGCCAGGCGATGTGCTGGTCATCCACGTCCGGAAAGGCCTTCTGCGGCGTGCTGATCGGGCGTCCGGCCAGAGCGTGAACCTGATGGCGGGCGGCCGGACCGCGCCCGACGTAGTGCACCGACACGGTGACCCGCCGATCCTCGGCTATGCCGAGCGCGCCCTTGTCGAAGAGCTTGTGGTGCAGTGCGCACAGGCAGATGCCGTTGGTGATGTCGTCGGGCCCGTCAAAGGCCCACCATCGGACGTGCGCGGCGTCCAGCCCGACCGCGGTCCCGTTCAGCCAGCCGTCATAGCCGCAGAACGCGCACTGGTACTCGTAGGCGACCATGATCTGCTCGCGGAAGGCCCGGTCGCGCCGCCGCGGGATCACCGCGCCCGCGGCCTCGATCGACTCCAGGTCGATCCCGGCGGCCGCGCAGATGTCGTCATGCAGCGAGGGTTCGAAGTTGACGTCCAGAATGGCGCGGCAAAGCTGGGGCAACAACCGCGGATCATCCCGCAGCGCGGCCGCCAGCTCCCCGGTCAGCCGCCCCCGCGCGGCCTGAGCCCGCAGGCCGCCGACACCGGGTCCCGGACTGCCGCCCCCATCGGCGGTCCGCACCTCCCACAAACCGTCGCTGGTCAGATAGTGGAAGGGATATGCGGGACTGGTCTTCCGGGGCGGCCCGAACTCCCGCAACAGCCCGGCGAGGTGCTCCTCGACCTCGCTGTAGAAGATCGGCGCATCCCCGCACCGCTGAAAGTGCCCGAGCGCGTACAACAACAGCAAAGGCTTATGCGGCGCCCGCTCCCCACCCCGCGACCACCTGCGGACCCCCGTAACCCGCTCAACCCAGTCCACACCCGGCACCCTACGGGAACCGCAATGGCGAGATCACGCCCGTTGATGATCAAAGGTCTCTCGCGGACGGGAGACGGCCACTGCCGGACAAACCTCCATTGCTCTCCGGAGCCGGAGGAGCCGAATCGTAGAATCGCTCTGCCGGCATCGGGCGGCGCCTTCTGGAGACGAGATGGAACTCCGGCATTTCCGGTACTTTTTAGCGGTTGTCGAGCAGGGCTCGTTCACCCGGGCGGCCCAGGCACTCCACATATCGCAACCGACCCTCAGCCAGCAGATCCGCGTCCTCGAACGCGAGGTGGGCGCGACGCTGCTCGTCCGGGAGCCGGGCGGGATCGCACCCACAGCGTCCGGAGCGGTCTTCTACGAACACGTCGTCGCCATCCTCGCCGCCACCGCGGACGCGGTCTCGGCGGCCCGCCACCGGGCCGCCGGCCCGCGCACCCTGCGCATCGGAATCGCCGGTCCCCTGCCGGGAGACGTCCAGGTGCCTGTGATCAGCGCGTTCAAAGCGGCGTTTCCGGAAGTGCGGACGGCCTGGCGGGCCCTGGAACTCAACGAACTGGACCGGCCGCTCCTCGACGGAGACGTGGACGTCGCCTTGATCCGCCTCCCCGTCGACCCTGAGCGGCTCGACTGGGAAGTCCTCGTCGACGACGAACCCCGTGCCGTCCTGGTGCCGACCGGACACCCGCTGGCAGAAGCCGGCACGCTCACGCTCGAAGACGTCATCGACGCCGCCTTCGTCGCGATCGCCGACAGCGTCCCCCTGACCGCGCAGCGCTGGTGGACCTTCTACGAGGAGCGGAACCACGAGGACGCGCGGTTCCTCGGCGAGCCGGTGGACACCGTCGCCGCCGCCGCGCTCTCCATCCGGCTGAACGGCGTCCCCTGCCCCGGGCCGTTCGCGCTGCGCGACACCCTGGCGCCCTCAGGGATCGAGACCCTGCCGATGACCGGACTCTCCCCGACGGTCACGGTCGCAGCCCGACGGCGCTCCGACGAGGGCCTTCCGGAGGTCTTCTGCGAACTCGCCGCACGAACCGTCCGGGAACTGCGTGCCGCGGGCGCCATATAGACACGTCCTATAGCCGCATAGACAACAGGTCTTGGCCCTCGGAAGCCGCTGCTCAGTACATTTCGCGTGAGCACGGACGGGGGAATCATGGGAGAAATAAGAATTTCAGAGATAGGCGGGGACCTCAGCGGGACGGTGGTGAACGGCGACCACGCCCTCGTCGTCAGCGGCCCCGGCTCCACGGTCAACTACGTCGGCACACCACCCGACCCCGCCCCGCGCAAACAGCCTCACGGTCGCCCTCTGCCTCGTGCTGAGAAACCCCTGGGGCGTGACCGAGAACTGCATGCACTGGAAGAAGGGCTCGCCGACCGCGGCCGCGTCCAGGTCTACGGTGAGCGCGGTTCCGGGAAAACGACGCTGCTGTGCGAACTCGCCGCCAGGCAGGCCAAGGCGGGCCGCTCCGTCGTCTACCTGCCGGTCGCCGACGTGCCGGCGGAAGACGTCATCCAGGAAGTCTTCAAGGCGTGCTACGCCATCTCCGGATACCGGCCCGCCCAGGACGTCATGGTCCGGCTGATGTCGTCGATCGAAGCCCTGCTCGTCCTGGACGACTATGCGGGAACGAGCACCGACCTGGCCGATCTCCTGGCCGCCGTCCCGTCCTGTGACATCGCAGTAGCCGGCCCGACGCGCCTGCTGTTCGGCGAGGGAACCGCACTCGAACTGCGCGGCCTGGACGCAGACGCTGCACGAGACCTTCTCGTCCGGAAACTCGGCCGTGACCTCCGAGACGACGAGCTCGCCGCCGCGGACGAACTGCGGCGCGCCACCGGGGGCCGTCCACTCGCCCTGGTACGCGCGGCCGCGACCATGCGGGCGGACGGCCTCCACTCCTCCCTCGACCCGGGCGCCCTCACCGAAGCACTCGCCGCCGCACTCAACGCACCCGCCCGCGCCGTCCTGGGCCTACTGTGCGCGGTCGACGGCGTCCCGGTCCCGCTCCCCCTGCTCACCGCCCTTGTACTGGACGCCCACCAGGACCACGGTGAGATCTCGTCCTCAGCCGGTAGCGCCGCGACCTCGGAAAACCCCACTGCAAAGGCCGGGGGGTCTGGCGACGTAGCCGAAGCGTTGTCAATGCTGGAACATGCCCGGCTGGTAAGCGAAGGACCACTCGGCTACACGACGACCGACAAAGCGGCGACCGAGGTGGCCGCGCTGGCAGGTAGCGAATTCGACGCCGCCGGGTGTGCGGCGCGGCTGGCCGACTGGGCCAAGCGAGCGTCGATCGCAGAGACCAGCGACGTAGCCCCCCTGATCGTCCGGGTTCTGCGGGCCGCCCTGGAAGCCGAGGCACACGCACCAGCCCGCGACCTCGCCCGAGCCGCCGCACCGAGGCTGGCACTCTCCCTCCACTGGGGGTCCTGGACCGAAGTGCTCTCCCTGGGCCTGCGCGCCGCACGGGCCCTCGGCTCCACCGAAGACGAGTCGTACTTCAAGAACGAGCAGGCAGCGCGGCTGAAGGCGGCGGGCAAAGGGGCGGCGATCGGTGGGGCAGCGGCGACCGCGGTCGTGGCGCACAAAGCCCTGGCAGGGCACGCGGCCCAAACCGTCACGAAACCGAAGGGCACGACGCCACGCCTGCTGGCCAAACCCGCGGTCAGCGGCATCGCCGCCGCCACGGGCGTCGCCGCGGTGGTCGGCGGAATCGGCTACATGGGCCTGCGGTCCCCGACCCCCCTCTCCGGAGAGAAAGCGGCCCAACCTCAGATCGTCGAGTCCTCGCCCTCCTCACCACAAGGCCGCCACACGACGTTCCGACCTCCAGGACAGGACGAAGGAAAGACCCCGCCCCGCAACGGCGACGACCCGACCAGGAGAGGCGACCCCCCACCCGCCGGACCCGACCCGGGGCCCGACCCGAAACCCCCTCCCACACCGTCGTGCGACACGAAGTCGCACACGTTCGAGCTCGGTAACATTCTCACCTTCCAGGTGCCGCAATCTTCCGGATGGAAGCACTTCGAACCCAGCATCACCTGGAAGTCGTACCCAGGCTGGGAAAGGTGCTGGGGCAACGGCGATATAGCAAATTCCAAGGTGGACGGACCAGACCGGCAGTACTTCATCGTCAAGCCGATAGATTGCCCGCTGCAGCTCCGTCCAGACCAGAGCTGCCGCTTCTCCATCGACATCCGGTTGCCCGACTACATGTCACGCTCCGCCTATATCCGCGTACCCGTCCCCGGTCGGCTGTGGGGCATTCAATGGGATCTTGATGCGGAAGCGCTGCCGCCAGAGAGCCCCACCGTCCAGCCCAGCCCAGACCCGTCCACGACATGAGGGGAGACATCATGGGGGAAGGCAACCTGCACATCGGTAGCATCGGCGGCGACCTCAGCGGCAACGTCCTGAACGGTCGGAACATCGAACTGCACCAGGAGACACCGCACCCCCTCCCGGAGGACCTGGCCGCCTTGGCCACCTACGCCCAAGCAATAATCCAGGCGCTCCCGGTGCTGGCCTTGGCCGCCGATCAGCAGCAGAACCTCCAGGTCCACGCCACCGAAATCCTGAACGAGATACAAGCCCCCCACCCCGAACGCGACCGCCTGACACGCCTCCGCTCCTCCCTCCAATCAATCCTGGAAAACGCAGCAGGCGGTGCCCTAGCCACCGTCCTACTAGCCACGACCATCCAATAGTCCACTGGTAAAGAAAAAGGTGGCAGACCGGCTCTTCGTCCAGCCGGTAAAAAGCGCCCTCGACGCCGGCTCCCCCCACCGCGGGGAGCTGCGCCCGCGATGCCCGTCCGAATTCTCCGTCGGCGCGGGCCATACTCGTGCTGCGGTGCCGCCCGGGCACCACAGCACGAGGGGAGCGAGATGGCTGAGGTGCTGGTCTTCCACCACGGGCACGGGCTGACCGTCGGCGTCCGTGAGTTCGCCGAGCAGCTGCGACGGGCCGGACACACCGTTCACGTCCCAGACCTGTTCGAGGGGCAGACATTCGACAGCCTCGAGAACGGCATGAGCTACACCGAGGACATCGGATTCGGCACGATCATCGCGCGCGGAACCGCAGCCACCGAGCGACTGCCTGCTGAACTCGTCTACCTCGGGTTCTCGCTCGGAGTCCTGCCGGCGCAGAAGCTGGCCCAGACCCGCCCCGGCGCAAAGGGGGCGCTGCTGCTGGAGGCGTGCCTCCCGGTCACGGAGTTCGGCGGTGCCTGGCCCGACGACGTCCCGGTCCAGATCCACGGCATGGACGCGGATCCGTTCTTCGCAGGGGAGGGCGACATCGACGCAGCCCGGGCGCTCGTCGAAACGGCAGCGGACGCCGAACTGTTCCTCTACTCCGGCGACAGGCACCTGTTCACCGAGGGCAGCCTGCCAACGCACGACGAACACGCCGCAACCCAGGCCACCGATCGAGTCCTGAACTTCCTCAACCGCATCAAATAACGCGTTTGACGAGGCGCAGCAAGGCCCAAGGCGCCGACATCAACTCCTGCTTCAAGGACCGGCTTGACACCGATCTCGAAACCACGTCCCCGGCCGGTGACCTGCCTTTCCGGCGATTTCACGGCCTGCCCATGAGGCTACCGACCGAGAAGCATCCGGCGTCTTCCGTTGTAGACACCCGCTCAGTCCACAGCCTCGCCTTACGGTCCTGTAGGTCGTCGTGGATCAGGCCGGGCTCAGGTCGCGGTGGTCCGTGTTGGTGCGCATGACGGCCGCGTGGCACTGCAGGGCGCGATCGGCGGAGGGCAACTTTGCGTGATCGAACACCCTCGGCTAAAGCTCCGCCAGGGGCTGGAATGGGATATTTAGCTCAGGGGTTGTGAGACCGATCGCGTCCATTACTCGCTTCGCAGCAACCCTGCCTGGCCCGCGCGTTGTAGTGATCTTATCGCCATTGATAATATTCCCTTGCCACATTTCGGCATCGCGACGCCAATCAATCTTGGTTGCGAGCTCGATGTAACGAGCTTTCCGCCATTCCGGATCCGGGTTTTTTTCAATCTCGTAGGCGACATGGCCGATGATGACCAGTCCAGTCGCGGTCATATTGACGTAATGCTTACGGAAGTCCACGACTTGGTTGGCAGGCCCGCCCGTGGTCGGCAGCTGCGCAATCGCCTTCCATGGCATCATGTGCTCAGTGAGCGTATTCAGCATGGAGAGCGTTCGCTCGACGAATGCGTCTTGAGCTTCGGCCGTACCGATGGCCTGCAATGTACGCGCAGGGATGCTGGCCTCGCTGAGGGCGTAGTCATGGAAGAGGAGTTCCTTGACCATGCCGCGTACCTGGTTGAGGAGGAACACCGCAGGAGAGTTCTTCGACAGACTCTTCGAAGTCTCGTCGATACGGCCGCGGAAGAGCGTCGACTCGTCAACGATCTTGGTCAAAGTTCTGTTCAGGGGCTCACGGGTGTTGAACGCGGCCAGGAGGCTTGCCGGGATCTGCTTCGTCTGCGCGGCGTCGGCGAAGTCCTGATGGATCCGTGCGAGATCAGGCTCAATAACGATCACCACGGATATGCTGTCACCCATGAATGTCGAGTCGTCCGGAATATTTTCACTTCGCCTGGTAATCGCCAGTAGGCGATGCTGTCCGTCGGTAATGGAGAATCGGGTTTCGTCGCCGACCACCACGAAACCTACTGTAGAAGCGAAGTTTCCGCGGGGAATGTGGATGGCGGGAATAGTACGGACATTCAGCGTCACTGGCGGTAGTATGTAGTCCCGTTCGTTCTCCGCCAGGTATTTGGTGATGGAACGGACATGTCCCGTGTCTACGGGACGGTTGGTCGCCATTCGAGGGTTCCCGCCCTTGACGGCCGGCTCCGAGACGACGTGTCGAATTAGGAAGGCATACGAGAAGGCAGTCGTTAGCATCAACCGCCCGCCCTGCCGAAACGCCACGCAGGTGAATACTCGTCCACCTGATGCTGAAGCGGCTTCGTTTGCCGCTGTTTGAGCCGCCGTCAGCGAATCGTGCTGTGTAAGACCCATTTCCGCCAGGAACACGAAGACCTACTTTGCCTTAGGGGGAGAACGCGATTGACGTTACAGGCGACGACCTCCTACGTCCACTTGTCAACGTATTACGTTCATGACTGCACGTACTTATTGGTGGTGCCGAAATCCGCTTTGGCTAGATATGTCATGCATTGCGAAGTATTGAGGGCTTTGAAGTAGCAATGTGGCTATCTGTAGTTGATGGGGTGCGGGCAAGTGTAAGATCGCTAGGCGAGGAATTGGGACGTTGAGTCCGATAAATGGAGGAATCGCTGCAGATCCCTGCTCGTCTGAAGGTCTCCGTGGGAGCCATGACGGCCGACCGGATGGTCGAGCGGCGTGTAGTGGGAGGCGACGGGACGGGAAGCGCTGCGTGGAGCATCCCAATGTTCACTAGGTGCTGCCGGTTGAGGAGATTGAGGCCCGGCTGCCGCTCTCCCCGCTGCGCTGCCCGCCCTGGTTGGCTCGTGGAAGGGGCCCGCGAAGGATCAAGAAGGTCGCCGACCAGCTGCGGATCCGAAGGAATTCACGTGAGGGAGACTTTCATGGAAGCACGCAACTAGCGGGAGTCCGATGCGCCGACCGTCTTGAGGAAGGTCGTGGCGTCGGCGCTTCCCCGCTGTCCCATTGGCTCCAAGCGCTCATGGACGCGGTTCGCCACGGACGTCGAGGACTGCTGCTGCGTTCACCTCAAGCGGTCGGCGAAGAGCAGGTGACCGGGGGCGGGGTTCGCGGACGGATGGGGGTGAAAGATCTTGAGGCCGGTCTCCTGTGTGGAGAACCGGCCTCTGATCTGGCGTTTTCTGTCGGGGTGGCGGGATTTGAACCCACGACCTCTTCGTCCCGAACGAAGCGCGCTGCCAAGCTGCGCTACACCCCGGTGGCGGCTGCCCGGGAGTTGTACGTCCTCCCGGCGCCTAGTCCACCTTAGCGGATGCGGGGGAGTGGTGCGTCCCTGATTTTCGGGCTGTGAAGGCGGTCACGGCGCCCGAGGGCGTGAGGGTGATGTTCGTCAGGGCGGCTGTTTCCAGCCAGGTTCGGAGGTCGGCTCTGGTGCCTGGGTTGCCGAAGGCGCCTTGGTACTGGAGGAGCTTGATCAGGGGGTCGCGGCCGGCGGCCTTGACCACGGTCGTGCCTTGGAGGGTGCCGCCTGGGCGTAGGACTCGGGTTAGTTCCTGGAGGGCTGCGGGTGGGTCTTGCAGGCAGTGGAGGCCGTTGTAGGTGAGGCAGACGTCGAAGGTGTCGGTGGGGAAGGGGAGGTTGTAGATGTCTGCCTGGACGAGGGTCGTCGTCTTGCGGCGGGCCCTCTTGAGCATGGTCGTGGAGAGGTCGGCTGCCACGTGGCGGGGGTTGTTGTTCACGGCCAGGCCGCCGCCGCAGGGGATGTCGAGGGTCAGGGCTGACGGGTCCTGGGCGGCGATGAGTTCGCGGAGGTGGCCGATGTCGTAGTTCCAGAGGGCGCGGGCTCCCAGGCGGGAGAGGGCGCGGTTCTGGACGGCGACGTCGTACAGGGTGGCTAGGAGCGGGGCGGTCTTCCAGTTCACCGTCGAGGGACGAGGGTGAGCAGCGAGGCCTCGGGCGGGCAGCAGAAGCGCATGGGGGCCTTCGGGGACGTGCCCAGGCCCGCGGAGACGTGGAGCCAGGAGCCGCGGTGCTTGTGGAGGCCCTTGACGCGGGGGCGGTCGATGCCGCAGTTGGTGGCGAGGGCGCCGTAGAAGGGGACGCAGACCTGGCCGCCGTGGGTGTGGCCGGCGAGCAGGAGGTCGTAGCCGTCGGCGGTGAAGCGGTCGAGGTTGCGGGGTTCCGGGGAGTGCATGATGCCGAGGTGGACGTCGGCCTGGGGGTCGACGGGGCCGGCGATCTTGTCGTAGCGGTCCCGGTTGATGTGGGAGTCGTCGATGCCGCCGAACTCGACGTCGAGTTCGCCGACCTTGAGGCGGCCGATGCGGTTGTTCAGGTCGAGCCAGCCGGCGGCCTGGAGGGAGGAGCCGAGCTCGCGGTAGGGGAGGTCGGGCTCGCGGCGGCGGCGGCCGTAGTCGGACTTGCTCGTGCGCCAGATGTAGCGGAGCGGGTTCTTCAGGACCGGGGAGTACAGGTCGTTGGAGCCGTAGACGAAGACGCCGGGGCGGTCGAGGAGGGGGCCGAGGGCGTCCAGGAAGGGGCCGATCGCGTCGCGGTGGGAGAGGGTGTCTCCGGTGTTGACGACGAGGTCGGGCTCCAGGGCGTCCAGCGAGCGGACCCAGTGGATCAGGCGGGATCTGCCGGGCGTGAGGTGCGCGTCGGAGATGTGCAGGATCTTCACCGGCGGGCGGCCGGGCGGCAGCACGGGCACGTCGAAGCGGCGGAGGCGGAACCAGTTCCGCTCGATCAACGAGGCGTACCCGAAGGTCGCGGCGCCCGCGCCCAGTACTCCCAGCGGCACGGCGTGGATCTTTCGCACGGCTCTCCCTTCTCAGGGTTCCATGCTTTCAGACATGGGCGCCGCTCGGTAATCCTGATGAGGCGGAAGGTCGCGGAAGGGCATGATGTTGGGCATGACCTTGAAGGAGAAGCTGGAGACCGATCTGTCGTCGGCGATGAAGGCGCGCGACGAGCTGCGCACGCGCACGCTGCGCATGGCGCTCACGGCGGTGAAGAACGAGGAGGTCGCCGGCAAGCAGTCGCGGACGCTTTCCGACGACGACGTTGTGAAGGTGCTCACGCGGGAGGCGAAGAAGCGGCGGGAGGCCGCGACGGCCTTCGGTGACGCGGGGCGCGAGGAGCAGGCGCAGGCGGAGCGGGACGAGGGCGGGGTGCTGGAGGAGTACCTGCCCGCGCAGCTGTCCGACGAGGAGCTGACCGCGCTGGTGGCGGACGCGATCGCCGAGACGGGCGCGTCGGGGCCCCGCGCGATGGGGCAGGTCATGAAGTCGGTGAACCCGAAGGTGGCCGGGCGTGCGGAGGGCGGGCGCGTCGCGGCGGAGGTGAAGCGGCAGCTGGCGGAATGAGAAAGGGCCCGGCATGGTGCCGGGCCCTTTCGCGTCAGTCGCCTGAGGGCGGGGCGCCGCGCTTCTTGCCGCCGCTCACGTAGAGGATGACGGTGGTGCCGGGCGGGACGGAGCTGCCCGCGTCGGGCGAGGTGGACACGACCGTGCCCTTCGGCTGGTCGGAGTCGACGGAGCCGGACGCGACCTGCACCTTCAGGTCGGCGGCCTTGAGCCGGGCGGTGGCGGCGGCGACCGTGAGGCCCTTCACCTGCGGGACCTTCGTGGTGTCGCCGAAGTCGCGGGTCGGGGTCTGGAAGCCGGGGGCGGGCTTGCCCGCGAGGGCGTTGCGCATGGACTGCTGCCACATGCCGCCGGGGATGTCCGCGCCGTAGACGCCGTAGACCTTGTACTGCCAGGGGCCGCGGAAGTCCCAGTAGGCGGTGGCGGCGGCCAGGTTCGGGGTGAACCCGGCGAACACGGCGCAGGTGAACTCTTCACAGGTTCCGGTCTTGCCGGCGGCGGGACGTCCGATGCCGCGTCCGGCGGCGGTGCCCTTGGTGAGGACGCCCTGCAGGATCGAGTTGACCTTGTCGGCGACGTCCTGGTCGAGGGCCTGGTGGCAGTCCTGCTTGGGAAGCTTGAGCTTCTTGCCCTCCGGGTCGACGACCTCGGTCACCGAGAGGGGGGCGCAGTACTTGCCGCGGGCGGCGAAGCCGGCGTAGGCGGCGGCGAGGTGCACCATGTCGATGTCGTTGACGCCGAGGACCTGCGACGCGATCGGCATCAGGGGGTCGCCGGTGGCCTGCTTCATCCCGAACTTCTCGGCCATCTTGACGGCGTTGCAGACGCCGACGCGCTTCTCCAGGACGGCGTAGAAGGTGTTGACCGAGTGCCAGGTGCCGGTCTTCAGGTCGAAGTTGCCCTTCTCGCTGTCGCCCGCGTTCGACAGCGTCCAGGGGCCGCCGCCGACCATGGCGTTCTTGACCTTCTTGCCGTCGAACATCCCGGTGTAGCGGCACGGCTGGAACCCGCTGACCGTGGTGGTCTGCGGCGAGTTGATGGTCGTGCTGACCGGGATGCCCTGGTCGATGGCGGCGGCGAGGGTGAAGACCTTGAAGGTCGAGCCCGCCGAGACGCCGCTGCCGCCGCCGTGCGCGGAGTCGGCCGGGAGGTTGATGGTCGTGCGGCCCTTGCCGGGGCCGTACCGCTTGCTCAGCCCGATGGCCCGGATCTTGCCGGTGCCGGGCTCGACCATCGCCTCGGCGCCGACGCGGTTGCCGCCGGGGGGGACGGTCCCGCGCAGGGCCCTGTCGACGGCGCGCTGGTCGTCCATGTCGAGGGTGGTGCGGATGGTGTAGCCGCCGCGGTTCAGCTTGTTGACGACGTTCTGCTGCTGCTTCGGCTTGAGCTGCCAGTACTTGCCGTCCGACAGGATGTTGAGCATGTCGTACTTCACGTACTCGCAGAAGTACGGCGCCTTGCTGGTCTCGCAGCCGCCGACCGGGTCGGTGCGGTTCAGCTGGATGGGCTTGGCGGCCTCTGTGTCGGCCTGTGCCTTGCTGATGTGGCCGAGTTGCGCCATCCGGTAGAGGACGACGTCGCGCCGCTTGCGCGCGTCCTTGGGGTTGCGGATGGGGTCGTAGGCCGTGGGGTTCTGGGTGATGCCGGCGAGCAGCGCGGCCTGGCCGAGTTCCAGCTTGGACGCGGGGATGCTGAAGTACCGCTTGGCCGCCGCCTGGACGCCGTACGCGCCGGCGCTGAAGTAGGCGACGTTCATGTAGCCCTCAAGGATCTGGTCCTTGGTGAGGCGCTGCTCGATGTCGAGCGCGTAGCGGAGCTCGCGCAGCTTGCGCCCGACCGTGGGCGCCGTGACCTCGCGGTACTCCTCCTCGGACTTGGCGCTGTCGACCAGGAGGTTCTTGACGTACTGCTGGGTGAGCGTGGAGCCGCCCTGCGTCTGCTCGGACTCGACGTTGGAGGCCATCGCGCGGATGGTGCCCTTGAGGTCGAGCGCGCCGTGCTCGTAGAAGCGCGAGTCCTCGATGTCGATCATCGCCTGCCGCATGATGGGGGCGACCTGGTCGAGCCGGACGGACTCGCGGTACTTGTCGAAGAACGTGGCGACCTGCTTGCCGTTGCCGTCGTACATCACCGTCTTCTCGGACGGCGGTGTCGTCTTGAGCTGGCTGTCCATGTCCTCGAAGTTGTTGGCGGCGTCGCGGGCGGTCAGCCCGGCGCTGCCGACGGCGGGCAGCGCGATGAGCGCGACGATGAGGCCCGCCACCACCCCGGCACCTAGCAACCTGAACAGCGTGGACGCGGCCTGGGCCCGATCGTTCTTCGCAACGCGCACGGGGTCTAGGGTACGCGGGACGAGCAGTGCATTAGGGACAGGTCCCCCAGGGTTCGTGCTTTCCGGACCGGCTGATCAGGATCTTCGTCCGTTATGCCCTCATCGTGACAACCTGCGCAGTGTCTGGCGCGTCAACTACAGGTAACTAGTCCGTTCCGGCGGTATGGCCCCGGTGGGCTATATCGAGAATGGGCCCAACGGGGGCTGTTGAAACGTCCCTCGCTTCCGTAAGTTCTTCCCCACGGCTTTCGTTTGGCGGCCTGACGTCCGCGCCCGTCCGGCCAAGGAGCGCAAATCGACACAGACCCTAGGGGAGTGGGGCCAAGATGTGGATCACGGATTGGACCGCCCGCGCCGCCTGCCGTAACGCGGATCCGGACGCTCTGTTCGTGCAGGGTGCGGCGCAGAACCGAGCCAAGCTCATCTGCCGCGGCTGCCCGGTGCGCACGGAGTGTCTCGCCGACGCTCTCGACAACCGGATCGAGTTCGGTGTGTGGGGCGGGATGACCGAGCGGGAGCGCCGTGCGCTGCTGCGGCGGCGGCCGGATGTGCGCTCGTGGCGCGAGCTGCTGGAGACCGCGAAGGAAGAGTACGAGCGGTCGGCGGAGGTCGACGAGGAAGAACTCGTCGCGAGCTGAGTTCGACCGGGCCCCCGGGGCCCGTGCGGCGGCGGTCCAAGGACCGACACGGTCCAAATGAAGCGTGGCCGGTAGGCCCGTACCACCATTGTGGGTACGGGCCTACCGGCATGCCCATAAAGGCTGTTTTCGCTGATCAGAGTGCGGAGAGGGCGATCGTCCGGGTTCGGCTCGTGTGTCAGTTTCCGGTGGCGCCGATCCGGGTGGGCGCGCTTCTCCGAGATCGGCGCGCGGCGCCGCCCGGGCGGGGGAAGGCCGAACCGCCGCCGTTCCGGATCGAACCGCGAGGAGCCGTTCCGAGGCCGGTGAAAGCCTCGGAATCGGAGAACGGGCCAGGGGCGCCCGACGTCAGGCGGCGCTGGGAGACGCGGCGGGGCCGGCGAGGTCCTCGCCCACCTGGCGCAGGCCGTCGAGGTCGTGGACGTCCTCCGCCTGCGCCGGGACGGCCGTGACCGGCACGGTCGGGTGCGTGGACGCGAAGTGGTCGCGGAGGCGCTCCTCGCGGGCCGCGAGCTGCAGGCGGTCGGTGTGCAGGCGCAGCAGGGCGGCGGTCAGCGCGTGCTCGCCGCGCTCGTCCAGCGTCTCGGCGGCGGCCTGGCTGCGGGCCGCGGACAGGACGTCGCCGGCGGACTCGTGGACGCGGTTGACCACGAGGCCGGCGAGCGGCATCCGCTCCTCGGCGAGGCGCTCGACGAAGTAGGACGCCTCGCGCAGGGCGTCGGGCTCGGGCGCGGCGACGACGAGGAACGCGGTGCCCGGGGTCTGCAGGAGCTTGAACGTCTTCTCGGCGCGCTCCCGGAAGCCGCCGAACATGGTGTCGAAGGCGGCGACGAACGTCTGCACGTCGCGCAGCAGCTGGACGCCGAGGACCTTGTTGATGACGCCGGTGAACACGCCGAACCCGGCGCTGATCACCTTGACGCCGAAGCGGCCGCCGGTCTTGGCCGGGGCGGCGAGGAGCTTCATGAAGCGGCCGTCGAGGAACCGGCCCATGCGCTCGGGGGCGTCCAGGAAGTCCAGCGCGTTCCGGGACGGCGGGGTGTCGACGATGATCAGGTCCCAGGCGCCGGAGCGGTGCAGCTGCCCGAGCTTCTCCATCGCCATGTACTCCTGCGTGCCCGACAGGCTGGACGACAGCGACTGGTAGAAGGGGTTGGCGAGGATCTGCTTGGCCCGGTCGGGGTCGGCGTGCGCCTCGACGATCTCGTCGAAGGTCCGCTTCATGTCGAGCATCATGGCGTGCAGCTCGCCGTCGCCGTCGATGTCGATCCGGCGGGGGTTGTTGTCGAGCTCGGACAGGCCCATCGACTGCGCGAGGCGGCGCGCCGGGTCGACGGTGAGGACCACGACGTCCCGGCCCCGCTCGGCGGCGCGGACGCCGAGCGCGGCGGCCGTGGTGGTCTTGCCGACCCCGCCCGACCCGCAGCACACGATGATCTTCGTGCGCGGGTCGTCGAGCAGCCCGTCGACGTCGAGCACCGGTGGGGTCCTGCTGGTCTGGCTCATCGGTTCACCTCTGCCGGTCGGTCCCCGCCCGCGCGGGGGGTCAGCCTCACCCAGGAGACGCCGCGGCCGGGCGCGGTCATGCGGCGCCCTGGTCGCGGAGGGCGGCGGCCAGGTCGTAGAGGCCGGCCAGGTCCATGCCGTCGGAGAGCAGGGGGAGGGTGTAGCGAGGCCGGTCGACCGAGTCCAGGCGCTCCTTCTCGCGGCGCTGGAGGGCGGTGCGGCGGGCGTGGTCGGCGGCCTCCCCGGCGAGGACGGCGGCGATCGCCTCGGCGTCGTGCTCCAGGCCGGCGGCCTTCACGCCGCGGACGATCTCGTCGGTGTCCAGGGAGCCGGCGGCGGCGACGGCGAGGTCGTCCTCGCTGAGGACGGGCTGGTGCTCCATGTTGACGATCACGCCGCCGACGGGGAGCCCGACCGCGGTGAGGTCGCGGATGCCGTCCATCGTCTCCTGGACGGGCATCTCCTCCAGGAGCGTGACGAAGTGCACGGCGGTCTCGGGGCTGCGGACGACCTTCATCACGGTGTCGGCGTGGTTGCGGACGGGGCCGACCTTGGCGAGGCCGGACACCTCGTCGTTGACGTTCAGGAACTTCGTGATGCGGCCCGTGGGCGGGGCGTCCATCACGACGGCGTCGTAGACGAACGAGCCGTCCTTCTTCTTGCGGCGCACCGACTCGGACGTCTTGCCGGTGAGGATGACGTCGCGCAGACCGGGGGCGATGGTGGTGACGAAGTCGACGATGCCGAGCTTGGTCATCGCCTTTCCGGCGCGCTTGAGGTTGTAGAACATCTCGAGGTACTCGATGAGCGCCTCTTCGGTGTCGATGGCGAGCGCGTGGACGTCCCCGCCGTCCGGGGCGACGGCGACGCGGCGCTCCTCGTAGGGCAGCGGCGGGCAGTCGAAGAGCTGGGCGATGCCCTGGCGCCCCTCGACCTCGACGAGCAGCACCTTGCGGCCGCCTGCGGCCAGGGCAAGGGCGAGGGCGGCGGCGACGGTGGTCTTTCCCGTGCCGCCCTTGCCGGTGACCACATGGAGGCGTACGCCGTCCCAGTCGGTGTCTCTCGCGCTCACCCGATCGACCATATCGTTCGCTCGTCAAACACTTGAGAGGGCGGTCGCCCTCATGCAAGTGATCCCTGACACGGTTCCCCCGCCCTGACGCTGTCATTCGGCCTGCCCGCGCGGTTAGCTTGAAAACGTGAGCCGTGCTATGGACGGTTCCGTCCGGACCCTGACCGGTCCGGACGCCCGCCGGAGCTCCGGGGGCGCCTCCCGGGGCCCGGGCCCTCATGCGAAAGAGGTGCCGTGATGGAAGCGGTGGCCCTGATCATCGTGCTCGTCCTCGTCGTCGTCGGGCTGATCGTCCTGTCGTCGTCGATCAGGATCGTGCAGCAGTTCGAGCACGGGATCGTGTTCAGGTTCGGTCAGGTCCAGCGGAACGGGCAGCTGCGGCCCGGCGCGGTGCGCACGCCCGGCCTGACGGTGATCGTCCCGATCGCCGAGCGCATGCAGAAGGTCAGCCGGCAGACAATCACGATGGGGGTGCCCGGCCAGGACGGGATCACCCAGGACAACGTGAGCGTCCGCGTCGACGCGGTCGTCTACTTCCGGGTGATCGATCCGGTGAAGGCGATCGTGAACGTGCACAACTACGGGTACGCGGTCTCGCAGGTGGCGCAGACGTCGCTGCGGTCGGTGATCGGGCAGGCCGACATGCAGGAGCTGCTCGGCGAGCGCGAGAAGATCAACATGCGGCTGCGGGCGATCATCGACGAGATCACCGAGGGGCCGTGGGGCATCCTGATCGAGCGGGTCGAGATCAAGGACGTGTCGCTGCCGGAGGGCATGAAGCGGTCGATGGCCCGGCAGGCGGAGGCGGAGCGGGAGCGCCGCGCCCGCATCATCACCGCGGACGGCGAGTTCCAGGCGTCCAAGCGCCTCGCCGCCGCCGCGGAGATCATGTCGCAGGACCCGGCGGCCCTGCAGCTGCGCCTGCTGCAGACGGTCGTGGAGGTGTCCGCCGAGAAGAACAGCACGCTGGTCATGCCGCTGCCGGTGGAGATCCTGCGGTTCTTCGAGCGCGCCGCGGGCGGCGCGGCCTCACGTTCCGAGGACGGCGGCGAGGCCAGGCCCGACCTCGGCGAGCGGCTCGCCAAGGCCGAGGAGGAGCTGGCCAAGGCGGCCGAGCAGACGTCGTCGCTGGAGTCGGCAGAGGAGGTCCCGCCGGTCATCGGGCTGGACGAGCCCAAGCGCCGCGGGTCCGAGGTCGCCGCCCCGCCGGACGAGCAGCCGCGCGGCATCGGCGGAGGAGCGCGGGAGACCCCGGAGCAGCAGCCGCCCCGCTGACCCGCCGCTGTCACCGGGCCTGCGGCTGAGGCGAGGGCGTCACGGCGTCCGGCGCGATCTCGGGCATGGTCAGGCGCCGGACGCCCGGCACCGCGGCCGTGCCCAGGCAGGCGGCGCCGACCAGCGCGGCCGCCGTCCACAGCGGGACGGAGGGGCCCCACGCCGAGGCGGCCCACGGGGCGAGCGCGTAGCCGAGGGGCGCCGCGGCCAGCGACAGCAGCCAGTCGTAGGACGTCACCCGGGCCAGCGCGTGCGGCGGGATGCTCATCTGCACGACGGTCTCCCAGGTGGGGTTGAGGACGCCGAGGCCGGTGAGCGCCAGCCCGTACGCCGCGACGAGCAGGGGCGCGGGCGCGGCGGCCGCGAACAGGGCCAGGGGCAGCGCCAGCGCGGCCAGGCCCGCGTTCGCGACGAGGACGGGCCGGCGCGGACGGAAGCGGGCGGCCAGCAGCGCCCCGGCGAGGAGCCCGGCGGCGCCCGCCTGGACGGTCGCGATCCACACCCCCTCGCCGCCGAGCCGCTCGACGGCGAGGGCGGGGCCGAGGGTGAGCAGGACGGCGGACGTGCCGTTCCAGACGCCGTGCGCGATCAGGCTCGTCCAGTACCAGTCGCGCGAGCGGACCTCCGACCAGCCCTCCGCCAGGTCGGCCCGCAGCGAGCGCCGCGGGATGGGGACGTTCCGGACGCGCGCCAGGGCGAGGAGCGCCGCGCTCGCGGCGAACGACGCCGAGTCCAGCAGGAACGTCCAGCCGGGGCCGACGGTCAGCACGAGCGTGCCGGCGAGGGCGGGCCCGGCGAGGCGGGTGGCGCCGTTGGCGACGCCCATCAGGGAGTTGGCCTTCTGGAGTCCGGACGGCTCGACGGTGCCGGCGATCAGGGGCGAGACGGTCGGCGTCTGGAAGGCGGAGGCCGCGCCGCCGATCACCTGGGCGGCGGCGAGGTGCCACAGGCGCGGCTCGCCGCTCAGGAGTTCCAGGGCCGCGAACAGCTGCGCCGCGGCGCCGGCGAGGTCGGTGGCGAGGGCGACGCCCCGCGCGTCGAGGCGGTCGGCGAGCACGCCGCCGAGGGGCAGCAGGAGCAGGCGCGGCACCATCGCGCAGCCGAGCACGAGGGCGAGCGCGGACGTGGAGCCCGTGGCCCGCAGGACGGCGAGGGCGAGCGCGGCGGGGACGGCGGCGTCCCCGGTCAGGGACAGGATGCGAGCGGCGAACAGCAGCCGGAAGTCCCGGCCGCGCAGGGGGTGGGTCATGGCCGGACAATATAGTTCGTTGACGAATTAATCGGCAACGAATTATTCCCCAACGAATCAAGCCACCGACTACGATCCCCGCATGGGAGACAGGGACCGGACCGACGAGCACGTGGAGCGGTGGGCGCCGATCGTGCCCGACCTCGATCCCGACATCGAGGGCGCCGTGACTCGGATGATCTTCTTCGTCAAGCACATCCGGCGGATGAAGGAGGAGCTCCTCGCCGCCTCCGGCCTGCAGCGGCACGAGTTCGACACGCTGCACGCGCTCGCCGGCCGGCACGGCACCGCGGCCCCCTCCCTCCTCGCCGCCGACCTCGCCATGCCCCCGAACTCGATCACCGGCCGGCTGGACGCGCTGGAGCGCCGCGGCTTCGTCCGCCGGTCCCCGTCCGCGACCGACCGCCGCCGGGTCGTCGTCGAGCTCACCCCCGCCGGACGCTCCGCCTGGCGCGACGCGATGGACGGCCTGGGCGTCGAGGAGACGCGCCTGCTCGCCGCCCTCGACCCCGCCGAGCGCCGCACCCTCTCCGACCTCCTCCGCCGCGTCATGCTCCGCGCCGAAAACCCCGCCGACCCCCCGACCAGCCGTCCGGCCTAAAGCCAGTGGAGGGTTCTACGGGGTGAGGATCAGGCGGCCACGTAGGGCGCCTGCTTCCAGGCGTTTGTGGGCCTTGGGGGCCTCGGTGAGGGGGAGGGTGTCGGCGACGCGGGGGGTGAGGCCGCCCTTCTCCGTGAGTGCGGCGAGCATGCCGAGCTGTGCGGCGTCCGCGCGTATCCACACGTTGTGGACGGTGGTTCCGCGCAGCGGGAGCGGGGTGGCCGGACCGCCGTTGACCGCTGCGAACGTCCCGCCGTTCCGGACGGCGTCGAGGGCCGCGACCGCGAGGAGGGCGGCGTCCAGGGCGCCGTCCACACCGCCCGGTACGAGCGCGCGGACGGCGTCTCCCAGGTGCGCGCCGCGCGGAACGAACATCTCCGCGCCGAAGCCGCGCACCAGCGCCTCGTCGGACGCGGAGGCCGTGGCGACGACGCGGAGGCCGCGGTGGGCCGCCAGCTCCACCGCGTAGCCGCCGACGGCGCCCGCGGCTCCCGTGACGAGCAGCGTGGCACCCGGCGGCAGAGCGAGGAGGTCCAGGGCCTGCAGGGCGGTCAGCCCGTTCAGCGGGAGGGTCGCCGCCTCGGCGGCCGGGACCGACCGCGGCGCGGGCGCGACGGCGTCCGCGTCCAGGACGATCGCGTCCGCGTAGGCGCCCAGCGGCACGTCGAGCCGGTCCTTCAGGCCGATGACCTCGTCGCCGGCGGCGATGCGGGTCACGCCCTCCCCGACCGCGTCGACGGTGCCGGCGACGTCCCATCCGATGCCGACCGCGGGCCGCGAACCGAACGGCGGCATCAGCCCGGCGCCGGCCAGCGCTCCGGAGCGGGTCGCGGCGTCGACCGGGTTGACCGCTGCCGCCGCCACCCGGATCCGCACCTGGCCGGGCCCCGGGACGGGAACCGGAACGTCGGCGAGCTCCAGCGCGTCGGGCCCGCCGGGTGTCCTCACGATGATCGCGCGCATGGCAGAACCTTCTGTACGAAGTGGGTGGGTGTGCGGGGGATCCCGCACCGGCAACTGTCGCCGGAACAGCCGCGGGCCGGAAGAAGTTACTTCGGAGTGCGTTCGGTACCCGGAGGTGAGCCCGCGGCATGGCCACGATGACGGCGGCGGAGCGTCGCGAGCAGGAGAAGGCGGCGTTCGAGGCTTACATGGACGGATGTCCCACTCATCAGCTGATGGGGATCATCGGCAACAAGTGGAGCATGCTGGTCCTCACGGAGCTGGCGCGCGGCACTCGCAGGTACGCCGAGGTCAGCAGAGCGCTCCCGGGCGTCAGCGCGAAGATGCTCACGCAGACGCTCCGCTCCCTTGAGCGAGACGGACTCGTGGCGCGCAGCGTGACCCCGTCCGTGCCCGTCCAGGTCGAGTACACCCTGACCCTGCTGGGCGAACGGATCGTGCCGCTGCTCACCTCCATCAAGGAGTGGGCCGGCCGCCACATCGACGAGATCAACGCGTCGCGCGAGCGGTACGACGGAACTCCCGAGCGCGGCGGGGGCCCCGATCACACGGCGTGAGGCGCCCGGCCCGGCTCCGGGTACTCCCTCAGCTTGATCGCCGTGGCGGCCTGCGTGGTCAGCTTGTCGAGGAGCTTGATGAACGGGCCCGCGGTCAGCAGCCGGTAGACCGTCGTGCGGCGGCGCAGCGCGCGCTCGTTCTTCGGTGCGAAGAACGGCCCGACCCCGCCCGCGACCCGCTGGCACGCCGTCGTGAACTTCTTGATGCGCTCCTCGTAGGCGGGGAACGCGGCGCGGTGGTCGCCGTCCGCGGCGGCCAGCTCGCCCGCGAGGACGTAGGCGCACACGACCGCGAGGCCCGTCCCCATCCCGCCGCAGGTGGCGCCGTAGCCGGCGTCGCCGAGCAGGGCGACCCGCCCCTTCGTCCAGGCGTCCATCCGGACGATGCTGATCGAGTCGCAGTAGAAGTACGGGGCCTCCCACATGTCGCGCATCAGGGCGCCGGCGTGCCAGCCCATGCCGGCGAACCTCTCGGCCAGCGCCCGCTTCTGGGCCTCCTGGTCGCGGCGGTGCGGCTCCAGCTCGTCGTCGGCGAAGACGCACATGACGTTCGCGCCGGTTCCGCCGCGGGTGGGGTACACCGACACTCCGCGCCCCACTTCGCTGTAGAGCTTGCCGGTGCCGATGCCGAGCCGGTTCGGCGCCTCGAAGATCGCGACGTGGTAGCCCGAGTCCCGGACGAACCGCGACTCGTCGCCGAACGCGAGCCGCCGGACGTTCGAGTGCAGCCCGTCCGCGCCGACGACCAGATCGAACGTGCGCGGAGCCCCGCGCTCGAAGGTGACGTGGACGCCGTCGGCCGTCTCGGTCATGGACGCGATCGAGTCGCCGAAGACGTACCTGGCGGAGTCCCGGGTCAGCTCGTACAGGAGCTCGGCGAGGTCGCCTCGGTGGATCTCCACGTCCCCGCCGGTGAACGAGTCGGGCAGGGCGACCCGCGTCCGTCCTTCGGCGTCGATCAGGTCGAGCGCGCCGCCGTGGGTCTGCCTCCGCCGGATCTCGTCCAGGACGCCCATCTTCTCCAGCACCCGCAGGTGCACCTCGCCGCGGAAGTCGACGGCCTGCCCGCCCGGCCGGATCGCCTCCGCCCGCTCCACGACGGTGACGTCGTACCCGTACCGCGCCAGCCAGTAGGCCAGGGACGGGCCCGCGATGCTCGCACCCGAGATCAGCACGCTCTTGCTCATCGTTCTCTCCGTTCGTCGTTGCCGTCGAACAAGAGATTCGCGACCCGCCCTGACCGACCCCGCACCACCGGCTGACCGCCTATCCGCCGGTCCGTCAGCGCACCGGGGCGGGGGGCGGGTTCGAGCGGGGTCCGGGTATGGCGATCGCTAGGGTGAGGGCCATGAAGAAGTGGGAGTACGCGACCGTTCCGCTGCTGGTGCACGCGACCAAGCAGATCCTCGACAACTGGGGCCAGGACGGGTGGGAGCTCGTCACCGTCATGCCGGGGCCGAACCCCGAGAACCTCGTCGCCTACTTCAAGCGCGAGATCGAGTAGCGGCGCCCTGCCGGAACAGCCCCGTCGTAAGGACCTCAACGAGGAGGAATGGCGATGAGCACGCCTGAAGAGCGGATCCGCGAGCTCGGCATCGAGCTGCCGGAGGTCGTCCCGCCGGTCGCGTCCTACGTGCCGACGGCGCGGACGGGGTCGCTCGTCTACACCGCGGGCCAGATCCCCCTGGTCAAGGGCGAGCTGGGCGTCACCGGGAAGGTGGGCGCGGAGGTCAGCGCGGAGGAGGCGACCCGCCAGGCGCGGATCTGCGCGCTGAACGCGATCGCGGCGCTGAAGGCGGAGGTCGGCGAGCTGTCGCGGATCGTGCGGATCGTGAAGGTCGTCGGGTTCGTCGCCAGCGCGCCGGACTTCCACGGCCAGCCGCAGGTGATCAACGGGGCGAGCGACCTGCTGGCCGAGGTGTTCGGGGACGCGGGCCGGCACGCGCGCAGCGCCGTCGGCGTCGCCGTCCTGCCGCGCGACGTGCCCGTCGAGGTGGAGCTGATCGCCGAGGTGGCGTGAGCCTCCGGGCTTGACGGAACGCCATTCGGTATGTCCGAATGGCTCGCCATGGGGATCAGCAACGGACTCAAGCTGCCCGAGTCGTTCCGGGGGCAGGTCGAGGACATCCTGGAAGGCCGGGCCGAGCCGGCGCCCGCCAAGGACGCGGCGACCGTGGTCGTGCTGCGCGACCACGACGAGCACGGGCTCCAGGCGTTCATGCTGCGCCGCGTCCGGTCGATGGCGTTCGCGCCCGGCGCCTACGTGTTCCCCGGCGGCTCGGTCGACCCGCGCGACGGGGAGGCGGCGCTGGCGTGGTCCGGGCCGTCCCCCGCCGAGTGGGGCCGGGCGTTCGGCGCCGACGAGACGCTGGCCCGCGAGCTGGTCTGCGCGGCGGTCCGGGAGACGTTCGAGGAGACGCTCGTGCTGCTCGCCGGCCCGACCGGGGAGACGGTCGTGGACGACACGCGCGGCGACGACTGGGAGGCCGACCGGCAGGCGCTGCTGGACCGCTCCCAGTCGTTCGGGGGGTTCCTCGACCGGCGCGGCCTCGTGCTGCGCTCCGACCTGCTGCGCCCGTGGGCGCACTGGATCACCCCGAAGATCGAGCGCAGGCGCTACGACACCCGGTTCTTCGTCGCCGCGATGCCGGCGGGGCAGCGGGCCAGGGACGTCAGCACCGAGGCCGACCAGGTCGCCTGGGTGAGCCCGGCGGAGGCGGCCGAGCGGGCGGCGCGCGGCGAGTGGACGATGCTGCCGCCGACCGTCGCGACGCTGGCGGAGCTCGCCGGGTTCGCCACGGTCGCCGACGTGCTCGCCGCGCGGCGCGAGATCGTCGTGCAGGAGCCGGTCGCTGAGATCATCGACGGCGACGCCTACCTCGTCCTGCCCGAGGGCGTCGCGCGGCACTACCCGCAGGGCTGAGGAGATGGCCCGCCGGGTGCCGCGGAGCCAGGCCGTCCTGTGGCGGCTGGCGGGCACGTCCGCGCTCCGGCGGCTGGAGCGCCTCGGCTGGAACCCGGCCCGCCACCCCGATCGCGCCTCGGGCAGGATGGGGGACATGACGGAGATCGACGGGATGGGTACCGAACGAGCCACCTGCGTGCTCGCCCCGAACCCGTCCGCCATGACCCTGGACGGCACCAACACCTGGATCATCGCGGAGCCCGGCGCCGCCGAGGCCGTCGTCGTCGATCCCGGGCCGAAGGACGCCGTGCACCTGCGGCGCGTCCTGGAGACGGTGGAGTCGCAGGGGCGGCGGGTCGGTCTCGTCCTGCTCACGCACGGGCATCCCGACCACTCGGCGGGCGCCGGGAAGTTCGCGAAGATGGCGGGAGGCGGGGTCGGGGTGCGGGCGCTGGATCCCCGGCACCGGCTCGGCGACGAGGGCCTCGCGGAGGGCGACGTCGTCACCACGGGCGGTCTGGAGCTGCGGATCATGGAGACGCCGGGGCACAGCGACGACTCGCTGACGTTCTGGCTTCCGGCCGACGGCGCCGTCCTCACCGGCGACACCGTCCTCGGGTACGGGACGACCGTGCTGGAGGGGAGGCTCGGCGACTACCTCGGGTCGCTCGACCGGCTCCGCCGGTTCTCCGCCGACCGGGGGGCCGCGACGATCCTCCCCGGTCACGGGCCCAAGCTGGACGACCCTGTCGCCGTCCTCGACCACTACATCGACCACCGCCGCGAGCGCCTCGCCCAGGTCGAGGCCGCCGTCGCGGCGGGCGCCCGCACGGCGCGGGAGGTCGTCGAGCGCGTCTACGCCGACGTGGACCGCTCGCTGTGGCCCGCGGCCGAGTGGTCGGTCCAGTCCCAGCTCGACTACCTCGCCGAGCGCGGGGCCGTCTGACTCCTCCCGCCCGCTTCGGGTCTCTCCTACTTCGAGCGCTTGCGGAGGCGCTCGATGTCGAGGATCACGACGGCGCGGGCCTCGATGCGCAGCCAGTTGCGCTGGGCGAAGTCGGCGAGGGCCTTGTTGACCGTCTCGCGGGACGCGCCGACGAGCTGCGCCAGTTCCTCCTGGGTGAGGTCGTGGTGGACGTGCAGGCCCGCCTCCGACGGCTGGCCGAAGCGCTCCGCGAGGTCGAGCAGCGCCTTGGCGACGCGCCCGGGCACGTCGGTGAAGACCAGGTCGGCCATCACGTCGTTGGTCTTGCGGAGCCGCTGCGCGAGCGCGCGGAGCAGCTGCACGGCGACCTCGGGGTGGCCGGTGAGCCAGGGCCGCAGGTCGTCGTGGCCGAGCCCGGCGAGGCGGCACTCGGTGACCGCGATGGCGCTCGCGGTGCGGGGGCGCGGGTCGAACAGCGACAGCTCGCCGAACATCTCGCTCGGGCCGAGCACGCTCAGCAGGTTCTCGCGCCCGTCCGGCGCCGTCCGGGTGAGCTTGATCTTTCCTTCGAGGACGACGTAGAGCCGGTCCCCGGTCTCGCCCTCGTTGAACAGCGTCTGTCCGCGGGCGAGACGCACCTCGGTCACGTTGGCGCGCAGCGCCTTGGCACCCTGCTCGTCGAGAGCCTCGAAGAGCGGGGCTCTGCTCAGAACGTCCACGTCGCGATCGGTCACGCTATTCCTCCTCGAACACCTACTTGCCTAGTGTGACGTACGTCCCACCGCGTACGTGAAGGCAGGGTCACGGCGCGCCGAAACGCGGGACCAGGGGTGATCCGTCCCGGGGGGCGGCCCCGGTCCCGTTCGCCCAGTGTACGGACCACCGGGTGAATGCCGTCACACCGGTCTCATCGCCCGTTACGGGATGGCCCGGGCAGGGAAGCGGCCGTGCCTTAACCTGAGCGGATGCAGACGTCCGAGTCCGGGCCCACACCGCGCCGCCTCCCTAGGGGGCGCCACGCGCTGTCGCGCGCGGAGGTCGAGCGGGTGCACCGGGACCGGCTGTGCGGCGCCATGGCGCAGGCGATGGCGGAGAAAGGGTACGTCGGCACGTCGGTGGAGGACGTCCTGAAGCGGGCCCGGGTCTCCCGGCAGAGCTTCTACGCGCTGTTCTCGTCCAAGCTCGACTGCTTCATGGCCGCCTTCGACCAGGCGGGCCTGCTGCTGTTCCTCCAGTTGCAGGAGGCGATGCAGAGCGAGGGCGACGCGGCCGGACAGGGGACGGCGCAGGGCGAGGCCGACGCGGTCGGCGAGGCCGACGCGGCCGAACGGTTCGAGCGCGTCTTCACCGCCTACCTGGAGGCGCTCGCGGCCGAACCCGCGTACGCGCGGCTGTTCCTGGTGGAGGTGTTCGCGGCGGGCCCGGAGGCCGTCCGGCGGCGGACGCGCGTCCAGCGCGACCTGGCGGCGAGCCTCGCCGACCTCATGGGCGTGACGGGCGACAGCGGCCGGTTCGCGTGCGAGGTCGTCGTGGCGGCGGTGAGTTCGATGGTGACCCCGGCCGTGGCGGCGGGCGACCTGGAGGCGCTGCGCGCCATCAGGGCCCCGGTCATCGAGCACGTGCGGCTCCTGCTGCGCTCGGGCGTCATGGACGGCTGATCCGCACCAGCGTGGTCGCGGCGCCGCGCGCGGGCGGGAGGGTGAGCGTGAGCCGCCCGGAGGGCCCGGCGGAGGTCCTGATGACCTTGTGCGTCCTCCCGCGCGCCACGTCGATGACGACGCGGGCGCCGGGACGGTAGGACGCGGGGGTCGTGACGGTGGCGGTCCCGGCGGCGCGCAGGGCGAAGCCCGTCGCGGAGGCGTCCGTCAGCGCGCTGAACTGCCGGGCCTCCGGCCGCTTGAGCGAGACCGTCCAGCCCCACTGCGTCCAGGCCGGGTCGATCGACCGGTAGGAGATCTTCGCGGGCGGGCGCGGCGGGGCGGCGAACGTCCGCGTCAGCGGGCCGATGTGCCGCCGCAGGTCGCGGGCCCAGTACGGGAAGGTGTGGGTGCCGAGCAGGCGGTCGTCGTAGTGGCTGGGGATCTCCAGTGCCTCCAGCCGCCGGTGGAAGCCGGCGGTCGAGGCGTGCGTGAGGGCCTCGATGCCGATCGCGGCCGGGTCCGGGACGGGCGGGTCGAGCGGACCCGGGACGCCGGCGGCGGTGTGGAGCGCGAGCCGCATCCCGCGCAGGTTGGGCGCGAGGGTCGCGGGGTCGTGGCCGCGCCAGTTGATCGCGTCGGCCAGCCGCGAGCCGAAGATCGCGTCGGGGTGCACGCCGTCGCCGACGGCCGCGACGTAGGAGACGACTCCGGCCGCGCCGACGGAGACGACGGGGTCGTAGGCGATGTCGGGCGCGCCCGAGAACGAGGCGGCGGACACGAACAGCTCGGGGTGGCGGGCGGCGTAGCTCATCGCCCCGAATCCGCCCTGCGACAGGCCGGCGACGGCCCGGCCCTCCCGGCGGGGGACGGTGCGCAGGTTCCGGTCGATCCAGGGGATGAGCTGGGTGACGTGGAAGGTCTCCCACCTGGACGGCCCGAGTGCGGTGCGCGGGTCGGCCCAGTCGGTGTACCAGCCGCCGCCGTCGCCGTCGAAGCCCCCGTCCGGCATGACGGTGATCAGCGGCCGTCCGGCGGTGGTCCTCTCGGCGTCGCCGCGCTCGATCCAGTCGGAGGCGCGTCCGGACGTCCCGTGGAACAGGTAGAGGACGGGGAAGCGGGCGCCGGGACGCCGGTCGTAGCCGGTCGGCAGCAGGACGCGCATGTCCACGGCCCGTCCCAGCGCGGCCGTGCTGACGCGCAAGGCGTACTGGCGGTCGTCGACGCGCCGCACGTCCACGACATGGATGCCGCCGGAGTCGGTGAAGCGGACCGCTCCTCCGGCGGCCCGTCCGGCGGCGCGGGCGGGGACGGCGAGTCCCGGGGAGGCCGCGGCGAGGGTCAAGGTGATCGCGAGGACTCGGATGCGCAAGGGGGACCTCCTCGGACGTGCCGGTCAGCGGCCGCCGGCGGGGCGGCGGGGCCGGTCGGGCTGGACGCGCAGCGCGGTGATCACGGTCGCGAGCATCTCGTAGTGGGCGGCGAGCATGGTCAGCTCGACGCACTCGCCCTCGGTGAGGTGGGCGCGCAGCCGCGTCCAGGTCTCGTCGTCCAGGTCCCGCTCGGCGTGGAGGCGGTCGACGGCGGTGAGGACCGCCCGCTCGCGCGGCGTCCACCCGTCGGCGTCGGGGCCTGCCTTGAGACGCACCACGTCCGGCTCGCGCACGCCCGCGCGGCGCGCGAGCCGGACGTGGTGGCCGAACTCGTACTGGCAGTCGCGCAGATGGGCGACGCGCAGGATCACCAGTTCGGTCTCCCGGCGCGGGAGGGTACCGCCTGGCATGAGCCGTCCGGCGAACCACAGCCAGCCGCGGAACAGCCCGCGGCGGCGCGCCAGGGTCAGGAGGAGGTTCGGCGGCCCGGTCCCGGCGGCCCGGCCCGCGGCGCGGCAGGCGAGCCAGTTGACCACTCCCACCTCGCGGACGCCGCCGGGAGTGGCGCGGGGGACCGTCACCGATCGGGGTCCGGCTGCGGCGTCGTCAGCTCCACCCGCTCGTTCCTGGCGATCTCCAGGATGTCGCGCAGCCCGCGCTGGACGAGGTGGTCGGCGACCGGCTGCACGGCCATCCGGACCGGCAGGACGGCGCCCACCCACCAGGGGGCGACGATCCGCCTGGACCGGCGGGCGATCCCGCGCTCCAGCGCGTCGATCCCGACCTTCAGCGGCGTGACGCCGAAGGCCAGGCCGGTCCGGGGCGACGCGTCCATCAGGGCGGACGCGGCCTCGGTGCCGAACCCGCGGCGCGTCATGTCGGTGTCGAGCTCGGCGAAGTACGCGACCCCGGCCTTCCCGCCCCACGGGCGCAGTTCGGCCCGGAGCGTGTTGCCCAGCGCCTCCACGGCTGCCTTGGACGCGCTGTAGGCGCCCAGCAGGGGCGCGTTGACGGCGGCGGCCAGGGACGACACCGCCAGCGCGTAGCCGCGTTCGTGGCTGAGGTGGGGTCCGGCGGCGCGGAGCGTGTTGTAGACGCCCAGCACGTTCACCCGCAGGCTCTGCTCCATGACGGACGGGTCGCCGCCTATGACGGGCATCTGCGCGGCCACGCCCGCGTTGGCGACGACCACGTCCAGGCCGCCCAGTTCCCGGACGGCGCTTTCGACGACGTCCTCGACCGTGCCGCGGTCGGTCACGTCGCACGTCCACCAGGGGGCCGTCCCGCACCGGTCGGCGACGTCCGCGAGGAGGCCGGGCTCCAGGCCGGCGAGCGCCACGCGCGCGCCGTGCTCGTGCAGCCGGGCGGCGAGCGCCGCACCGATGCCCCGCGCCGCGCCGGTGATCAGCACGCGCCGTCCGGCGAGGGTCGCCGTCCAGCGGGACGAGTCCAGGATCATGCGGTGACCATAACACTGGAGAACAGCTCTGTCTTTTTAAGATTGCCTACAAATCCCCGTAATCCGGGCGCGTGTCGGGTGTCTCCTCCTGCGGTGAGCAAGCGGTCTCCGAAGGTTGTGGTGAGATGCGTGCCTTGGGTTGGATGGCGTGGTGGTAGCGGGCGTGGGGACGCGGCCGGACGCCGACCTTCTGGCGGCCGCCGCGAAGGGCGACGACGAGGCCTCCGACGAGCTGTTCAGGCGGCACCACACGGCGGTCCTGCGGTACGCGCGCGGGCTGGTCCGCGACCAGCACCTCGCCGAGGACCTGACGAGCGAGGCCTTCACGCGCACGTTCGCGGCGATGCGCCAGGGCGCCGGGCCCCGCGACGCGTGCAGGCCCTACCTCTACACCGTCGTGCGGAACACGGCCACGGACTGGGCGCGCGGCGCCCGCCGCACCGTCGTGACCGACGAGGTCGCCGAGTGGGCCTCGGACTCCGAGGACGAGCCGCCCGACGTCGACGAGCTCGACGCGCTCGTCCGCGCCTTCCGGTCGCTGCCCGAACGGTGGCAGACCGTCCTCTGGTACACGGTCATCGAGGAGGAGCCCGTCGGGCAGGTCGCGGAGCTGCTCGGCATGGAGAAGGGCGCGGTCTCCCAGCTCGCGTTCCGGGCGCGCGAAGGGCTCCGGCAGGCGTTCCTCGTCGCGAGCTCCGGGGGACGTCCGGAATGCGCGGAGTTCACCGCCCAGCTCGCGGCGAGCGTCCGCCGCCCCGGCCGCCGCCGCAGCCGCGCCCTGCGCCGGCACCTGGAGTCCTGCGAGGAGTGCAGGCGGGCCTCCAAGGAGATGACCGACCTCAACGGGCGGTTGCGGCGCGCTCTGCCGATCGGCGCCGTCCTGCTGGGGGCGCCGTCGGCGCCGCTCGGCTCCCTCGCTCCGGCGGCCTCCCTGCCCGGCTGGTCCCTTCCGGCCGCGGTGGCCGGCGGCGTCGCCACCGGCATCGCGATCATCCTGTTCACCACGGTCGGCGGCGGTCCGGGCGAGGACCCGCGCGCCGCCCCGCCACCCGCGACGCCCACCCCGGCGAGTTCGGCTCCGGCGGACGTCGCCCCGCCCGACTACACCGTCGGCACCCGCTCCCCCGAAAGCGGCGGCCGGGTCCCCGGCGGCGCCGGCGGCGATGGCACGGCGTCCGGCGCGGGTCCCTTCCGCGTGCGGAACACGACGCTGCAATCGTGCCTGGCGCCCAGCGGGACGTCGGTCGTGCAGCGCTCCTGCACCGACTCGGCGACCGGGTGGAAGCGCAAGAACACAGGCGGCGGCTTCACGCTGACGAGCAGCTCCACAGGGCGATGCCTGAGCCGCGGGACGCCCGCCGCGGGCGTTCCCTGGGAGGGCGGAAGCGAATACACGGTCGTCATGGCCCCCTGTGGGGGCGCGAACCAGGTCTGGAAGCTCGTCCGATTCGCGCCGTCCGTCTACCGGCTGGCCAACGGCGACGGCTACTACCTCCAGGCGAGCTGGTCGGGCCTGAAACCGGTGACGCTGAAGCCGTCCTCCTACGCGGGCATGGCGGCTCAAGGCTGGGCCGTCGAAGCCGCAGGCTGACCCCATCGGCGGTCACCCGTAGCCCAGGCGTTCGCGCGGGGCGGACGGTTCGGCGCCGGCCTCGGCGTTGAGGGCGAGCCACGCGCGCAGCGCCATGTGGAGCTCCAGCCGGTCCGACGTCGCGTGCACGGCGTCCCCGAACAGGTCGTCGAGCTGCCGCAGCCGGTACCGGACGGTCTGGGGGTGCAGGTGAAGGTGACCGGACACCTCCGTGGCGTTGAACCCGTGCTCCAGGCAGGCCAGCAGCGTCTCCACGAGCCGGTAGCGCTGGGCGGGACGCGCGTTCAGCAGCGGGGCGAGCCGGCGCGCGATCACCTTCTCCACCAGCGCCCGCTCCCGCATCATCACCAGGATCGGCATGTGCCGCTCGGCCGGGATGGGAGCCGCGCCGCCGATCAGGCCCTGGCGGGCCAGCGCCAGGGTCTCGCGCGCCAGCCGCAGGGACGTCGCGACGTCGCCGATCCCGACCGCCGGGCCGATCGCGGCCGTCCAGCCGTGCAGCTGCCGCTCCAGCATCCGCGCGCGGCCGGGGCCCTCCGGGTCCGGGACGATCAGGCAGGGCTCCCCCAGGTGCAGGCCCGGCAGGACGTCCGGGGGCAGCGACGGGTGCCGGGCGTCGGGGCCGTCCTCGCGGAGGGCGACGACCGCTAACGTGCGCGGCAGCGCCCAGTCCGCCTCGCGCGCCGCCCCCCTGAGGTCCGCCGCGGAGGCTCCGTTCAGCAGCAGGTCGAGCAGGTGCCGCCGGCGGTCCCGGAGCGCTCCCGCCGCCCGCGCGGCGGCGTCCGCGTGGCCCTCGGCGACGATCGCCGCCAGCTGGTTCAGGTAGTCGAGCGCCGCGTTGGCGATGGCCGCGATGATCGCCGGACTCGTCCGGTAGCCCATCCGCTCGGCGTGATCGGTGAGCCGCTCGACGGCCAGGCCCGTCCCGATCCGCGTCGCCGCCTGCCAGGAGTCCAGCGTCCGCCCCTCGCTGGCCTCGCCGACGCCGATCTGCCGCCAGAACTCCACGACGTCGGCCGACGGGGCGGCGGGGTCGGCCATCAGGTCCAGGAAGTGCCCGATGGCGCACTCCGTGCCCAGCTGGACCGCCTTGGCGTAGCGGGGATCGTGCGGCCGGACGAACTCCGGCAGCCGCCTCTCGATCCGGCGCACCGCCTCCGCCGCGATGCCGGGAACGTGCTCGCGAAGGTCACCCGCGATCCGGGCGGCGCCCTCGAACGACAGGTCGAGCTCGATCCGGCGCACCGGAAGGCGGACCACCTGGCTGAGGTCGGACATGAGATCTCCTTCGGGGAACGTCGTGCCCGGAGAGACGGCCCGCCCCCGCGCCGATTACGCGGATCGGCGCGACTTTCTCGTTCGGCCGGAACCGGGCCGCGAGGCTTTAGGCTGGCCGGTATGGCGACGGAGGCGTCCCCGAAGGCGCGGGCTCGGAAGTGGAAGGACGAGACGAGGCTGGGGCTGGTGCGGCGGGCGCGCCGGATCAACCGGATCCTGGCCGAGACGTACCCTGACGCCCACTGCGAGCTGAACTTCGGCACCCCGTTCCAGCTGCTGGTCGCGACCGTTCTCTCAGCCCAGACCACCGACATGCGGGTGAACCTGACGACGCCCGCGCTGTTCGCCAAGTACCCCACCCCGGAGGACCTGGCCGCCGCCGACCCCGAGGACGTCGAGGCGATCCTGAAGCCCACCGGGTTCTTCCGCGCCAAGACCAAGTCGGTCATGGGGCTGTCGGCCGCGCTCCGCGACCGGTTCGACGGCGAGGTCCCCGGCCGCCTCGAAGACCTCGTCAAGCTGCCCGGCGTCGGGCGCAAGACGGCCAACGTCGTCCTCGGCAACGCGTTCGACGTCCCCGGCATCACCGTCGACACCCACTTCGGCCGCCTGGCCCGGCGCTTCGGCTGGACGACCGAAGACGACCCCGTGAAGGTGGAAGAGGAGATCGGCTCCCTCGTCCCGCGCAAGGACTGGACGATGCTGTCCCACCGGCTGATCTGGCACGGCCGCCGCATCTGCCACGCGCGCCGTCCCGCCTGCGGCGCCTGCCCGGTGGCGCGGCTCTGCCCGTCCTTCGGCGAGGGGCCGGTGGACGAGGAGACGGCGCGCAAGCTCGTCAAGCCCGGACCGTTCTCGTGAGCGGTTCTCCCGGCCGTCCCGGGAAGGAACGGGAACGTTCCGGAGTTGGGATCCACGTGACCGACGCCACCCCCGACTGCCCCGCCTGGCTCGACCGCTTCCGATCGGAGGCGCCGAGACTGCCCGTGCCGCCCGTGTTCCGGCCCGCTCCCTCCGCCCGCGCCGCCGCCGTCCTGATCCTGTTCGGCGACGGTCCGAGCGGCCCGGACGTCCTGCTCACCGAGCGCGCCGCCACCCTCAACAAGCACGCCGGGCAGCCCGCCTTCCCCGGCGGCCGCATCGACCCCGGCGACGACGGCCCGGTCGCGGCGGCGCTGCGCGAGGCGTGGGAGGAGGCCGGCGTCGAGCCGTCCGGCGTGGACGTGCTGTGCACGCTGCCGGAGCTGTACCTGTCGCACAGCGAGCACCGGGTCACGCCCGTCGCCGGCTGGTGGCGCGAGCCGTCGGAGGTCGCGCCCGGCCATCCCGGGGAGGTCGCGACGGTCGCGCGGGTCCCGATCAGCGAGCTGGTCGACCCGGCGAACCGGCTGATGGTGAGGCACCCCTCCGGGATCAGGGTCGGCCCCGCGTTCCAGGTCCGGGACATGCTCGTGTGGGGGTTCACGGCGGCGATCCTGACCCAGGTGCTGGGCGCGGGCGGCTGGGACCGGCCGTGGGACACCTCCCGCGTCGAGGACCTGCCCGAGGACGTCGTGAACCTCGCCGCCCGCGACCGAGGGGCCCGTGACCGAGGGGTGGACGTCGCCGCGCGCGACTGAACGGTGAACCTCGCCTTACGCGGCCGAGGCGTCTCGTCGTTTCCCACGAAAACGCCCACCCGCGCGGCGAGGGCTCGTGCGCAGGTCAGGTGGCAGTTCGCGGTGGACACGGCCGTCGCCGCTGTCCCGCGTCACCCTCGGCGGCTATCCGGCACGCCCCAAACTGGTCCATCGAGGGGACGTGAAGCAGCGGCGCGGCCCTATACGGTGAAGCGGTGCTGCACGACCACATTCTCGACCTGATCCTGCTCGTGCTCGTCGTGCTGTTCGGAGTCTCGGGCTACCGGCAGGGCTTCATCGTGAGCCTGCTGAGCTTCGTCGGCTTCGTCGGCGGCGGCGTCATCGGGGTCCTGATCGCGCCGCCGATCGCCGAGGCCGCGGTGGACGGCGCGGCGCAGCAGGCGCTGCTCGCCATCGTGGTCGCGTTCCTGTCCGCCACCCTCGGCCAGCTCGTCGCCTCGTCCGTCGGCGCCGTCCTGCGCAACCGGGTGACCGGGATGAACGCCCGCACCGCCGACGCGGTCGGCGGCACGTTCGTCAGCGCGCTCTCGCTGCTGATCGTCGCCTGGTTCTTCGGCAGCCTGGTCGCCAACTCCGAGTTCAAGCCCGTCCGGACGCAGGTCAAGGGCTCCTCGATCATCAACGGCATCAACGACGTGATGCCCCCGCAGGCGCAGACGTGGTTCACCTCGTTCCAGGGGTTCGTCAAGAGCAGCGAGTTCCCGCAGGTCTTCAACGGCCTCGGCGGCGAGTCGGTGGTGCAGGTGCCGCCGCCGGACGAGTCCGTCCTCAACACCCGGGGCCTGAAGGCCGCCAAGAACAGCATCGTGAAGGTGGTCAGCACGGCGCCGCAGTGCCAGCGCCGCATCGAGGGCACCGGGTTCGTGTTCGCGCCGCAGCACATCATGACCAACGCGCACGTCGTCGCGGGGGCGCGCGGCTCCTCGGTGGTGGCGACGCTCAACGGCGACACCAACCGCGGGCGGGTCGTGCTGTACGACCCGAAGCGCGACGTCGCCGTCCTCTACGTGCCGGGGCTGAAGGCGCCGGCGCTGGAGTTCGCCAAGGAGGCCCGCGTCCGCGACGACGCGATCATCGCCGGGTTCCCGAAGCAGCAGCCGTTCACGACCGGGGCGGCCCGGATCCGCGCCCGGCAGACGGCGCGCGGGCCCGACATCTACCACTCCGGCCAGGTCAGCCGCGAGATCTACGCCATCCGAGGCAAGGTCGAGCCGGGCAACTCCGGCGGTCCGCTGCTGTCCACCGACGGCCGCGTCTACGGCGTCATCTTCGCCGCGGCCCTGGACACGCCGTCCACCGGGTACGCGCTCACCGCGCAGGAGGTCGCGCCCGACGCGCGCGTGGGCGCCAACGCCACGAAGCCGGTCTCGACGGAGAGCTGCTCCGACTAGTTCGGTGTGAGGCGCAGGGCGATGGGGCCGTCCTGCGGCTCCTTCGCCAGGCTGCGTGTCCGCTGCACGATCCCTTGGACGTCGATGCCGTACGGAGCGGCGTCCAGGTACGGGACCAGCCGGTCCGCGGCGCGGCTGAGGAGGGCCTGGGCGCCACGCGCGTTTCCCCGGCGCAGATGGGTCACCCCTACGGCGACCTGTGCGAGACCCCGCCACAACTCCCGTTCGGGCTCCGGGGCGGACTTCCAGACCGCTTCCAGTACCTCATGGGCATGGAACGGGCGGTCGGCGTCCAGGAGGCGCTGCGCTTCGGCCAGGGCCTCCGCCGGTGGCATGTCGAGCTCGTCCGGCATCGTGGGTATGCCGGTGGCGCCGTGCGGCAGGGGACGTCCGTAGGCATCCCGTGGGCGTGCGTTGCGTGGGCGTCCCGACTCGTCCCGATCCCGCATGCCTCCACGGTACGCGGGTTCAGCGTTCCGGCCCCGGGTCGGCCAGCCAGTCGAGGAGCCGGGCGTCGAACTCCTCCGGACGCTCCTGGTGGGGGAAATGCCCTGCGCCCTCTATGAGCGTCCAACGGTACGGGGCCTTCACGTAGCGTCCGGAACCCTGCGCGCTGGCGGGAAGGGTGCACGTGTCGAGCGCGCCATGCACCTGGAGTGTGGCGGCATGGATGGGGGTGCGCATGCGGTGCGCGTAGCGGATGCCGTCTGGGCGGGCCTGGGAGCGGATGAGCCAGCGGTGGTACTCCAGTGCGCTGTGGGCGACCCCGGGGATCTGCACGGCTTTCCGTACGAGCCGCTCGGTGCGCTCGTCCGGCCAGTCCGGCCCCGACCAGTCGTGCAGAAGCTTTCCGACCAGTTCCGCGTCGTCGCGGACCAGGCGCCGTTCGGGCCACAGCGGCACCTGGAAGCCGAACGTGTGGCGCGCCGCCCAGCCCTGCCCGCGCGGGTCGCCGGCGACGGCCCGCCGCAGCCGCAGGGGATGCGGGGCGCCCACCACCGCCAGCCGCTGGACGATCTTCGGGTGGTAGACGGCCATCGTCCAGGCGAGCAGCCCGCCCCAGTCGTGCCCGACGACGGTCGCGTTCGCCTCGCCCAGGGCGCGGACCAGCCCCGCGGCGTCCCCGGCCAGCGTGACCAGGTCGTACCCGCGCGGCGGCTTGTCGCTGCCGCCGTAGCCGCGCAGGTCGACGGCGGCCGCCCGGTAGCCCGCGGCGGGCAGCGAGACGAGCTGGTGGTGCCACGACCACCAGAACTCGGGGAACCCGTGCAGCAGCAGGACGAGCGGCCCCTCGCCGGCCTCGGCGACGTGGAAGCGCGTCCCGCCGGCGCTGACCTGCCGGTGCGTCCACGGCCCGTCGACCTCGATCAGCGACGCGTCGTGCCCGGACACGGCGGCGGTCAGCCCGTCAGCTCGGGATCGCCGGAGTCGCCGCGGTGGCGCAGCGCGGTGAAGTCGTCCTTCAGCGTCCTGCGGGTCCGCTTCGCCCCTTCGATCTTGCGGATGCGGAAGTACCCGATGGCGATCAGGGCCAGGGCGAGGAGCAGGTACACGCCGGCCACGATGAGGAACGCCGCCCAGTGCCAGATCCCGGCGGCCACCAGCCCGTAGGCGAAGGCGATCGACAGCAGGATCACGATCAGCCCGCCGATCAGCGCGGCGATCGTGAACATCACGCTGCCCAGCGCGGCCTTCTTGGCATCAGCCTTCAGTTCCAGCTTGGCCAGGTCCATCTCGGCCCTGATCAGGTCGGAGACGCTGCTGGACGCCAGGGCGACCAGCTCGCCGAGGGACTTGTCCTCGACTCGCTCGCCCGGTAGTGCCTCGGACATATGGCTTTTCTCCTTAGTCCGGACGCGCCCGCTGACGCACCCTTCTCCGGAAGACGACGGCCGCGGCCGCCGAGGCGAGAACGCTCGCGATCAGGACCGCAGTCGTCACTCTCTCGAATTGTGACGGGTCGGTATAGGCCAAACCGCCGATCAGCAGCGAAACGGTGAAACCCACCCCGGCCAGGAGCGCGACTCCCGCGATCTCGTGCCAGTGCAGGTCCTCCCCGAGGGTCGCAAGGCCGAGCCGCACGGCCGTCCACGCCCCGCCGAAGACCCCCACGAACTTACCGACCAGAAGTCCGGCGATCACGCCGAGGGCCACCCGGTCGGTGAACACGGCGCCCAACTGCGCCGCGCCGAGGCCCACCCCGGCCGACACGAAGGCGAAGACCGGCACGGCCACGCCCGCCGAGAACGGCCGCAGCGCGTGGTCGGCGCGCTCGGCGTTCGTCGGCCGCCCGTCCGGCGTCTCCTTCGGGCTGGTGAGCATCCCCAGCGCGACGCCCGCGACGGTCGCGTGGATCCCGCTCCGCTGGAGGCAGTACCAGGCCGCGACGGCGAGAGGCACGTACACCCACGGCGAACGAACGCCCCGGTGCTGGAGCAGCCCGTACGCCACGATCAGCGCCGCGCCGAGCAGCAGCGGCGTCCAGTGCAGGGTGCTGGTGTAGAAGAGCGCGATGATGGCGATGGCGATCAGGTCGTCCACCACCGCCAGCGTCAGCAGGAACGCGCGCAGAGGCGCCGGGCACGAGGTGAACGTCACGGCGAGCACCGCCAGCGCGAACGCGATGTCCGTCGCCGTCGGCACCGCCCACCCGCTGGCCGCGCCCGGCGCGCCCGCGCTCACCGCCAGGAAGATCAGCGCGGGCACCGCCACCCCGGCCGCCGCGGCGATCACCGGCAGCGCCGCGTCCCGCGGATTGCGCAGCTCGCCGTGCGTGAGTTCCTCGCGCAGTTCCAGCCCGGCGATGAAGAAGAAGACGGCGAGCAGCCCGCTCGACGCCCAGTGCTGCACGTCCATGTGGCCGAGGTGCAGCCAGTGCGGGCTGATCTCGAACGTCTGGAGGCTCTTGTAGGCGCCGTCCCACGGCGTGTTGGCCCACACCAGCGCCGCGACCGCCGCGAGCAGCATCACCACGCCGCCGATCGTCTCGGTGCGGAGCGCACTGGCGACCTGGAGGCTGTAACGGACGGTCGGACGGAACGGCCACGTTGCTGCAACGCGGCGTTTCACGGGCGGGCGCGCCATAGAGAGAACCCCTGGGAAAGCGGCGGACGGCTGGACAAGGCCACGGCCCGCACGATCACTACGGGACGTCCCTGCCGACCAGACTTCCCGGCGCACCTAGGGACATTTTACCTGGCCCGCCCAGTGGGCGGCCCCGTTCCCCCGGCTCGGACGCCCAAACGGCCCGCGCCCGGCGGTGTGCCGGATGCGGGCCGTCGCGTTGGCCGGTGTGCGCCGTGTGGGGTCAGTCGTCCGACTTGGCGCTGGGCAGCTTCTCGGAGATGAGGTCCATCACCGTGCTGTCCGCGAGCGTCGTGACGTCGCCGATGCTGCGGTTCTCCGCCACGTCCCGCAGCAGCCGCCGCATGATCTTCCCGGAGCGGGTCTTCGGCAGCTCCGGAACGATCATGATCTGGCGGGGCTTGGCGATCGGGCCGAGGGTCTTGGCGACGTGGTCGCGCAGCTCCCGCAGGAAGTCCTCGCCCTCGACGTCGCCGCCGGCGTCGCCGCGCGGGATCACGAACGCCACGATGGCCTGCCCGGTGACCGGGTCCGTCGCGCCCACCACCGCCGACTCGGCGACCTTCGGGTGCGAGACCAGCGCCGACTCCACCTCCGTCGTGGAGATGTTGTGCCCGGACACGAGCATGACGTCGTCCACGCGGCCGAGCAGCCACATGTCGCCGTCCGCGTCCTTCTTGGCGCCGTCACCGGCGAAGTACAGGCCCTCGAAACGCGACCAGTACGTCTTGACGTACCGCTCGTCGTCGCCCCAGATCGTGCGGAGCATGCCCGGCCACGGCTCCCGGACCACCATGAACCCGCCGCCGCCGTCCGGCACCGAGCGGCCCTGGTCGTCGACGACGTCCGCGGCGATGCCGGGCAGCGGGCGCATCGCCGCGCCCGGCTTGCCCTCCGTCACCCCCGGCAGCGGGCTGATCATGATGGCGCCGGTCTCGGTCTGCCACCACGTGTCGACCACCGGCGTCCGGTCGGCGCCGATGTTCCTGCGGTACCAGACGTAGGCCTCGGGGTTGATCGGCTCGCCGACCGACCCCAGCACACGCAGGGACGACAGGTCGTACCGGGCCGGGATGTCGTCGCCCCACTTCATGAACGTGCGGATCGCCGTGGGCGCGGTGTAGAAGATGGACACCTTGTACTTCTGGATGACGTCCCACCAGCGGCCCTTGTCGGGGGTGTCGGGCGTCCCCTCGTAGATGACGCTGGTCGAGCCGTTGGCGAGCGGCCCGTACACGATGTAGGAGTGGCCCGTCACCCATCCGATGTCGGCCGAGCACCAGTAGACGTCCGTCTCCGGCTTCAGGTCGAACACCGCCCAGTGCGTGTACGCGCACTGGGTCAGGTAGCCGCCGCTGGTGTGCAGGATGCCCTTCGGCTTCCCCGTCGTCCCGGACGTGTACAGGATGTAGAGCGGGTGCTCGGAGTCCATGGGCTCGGCGGTGTGCTCGTCGCTCTGCCGCTCGACGACGTCGTGCCACCACAGGTCGCGCTCGTTCTCGACGACCTCCTCGCCCGTGCGCCGCACCACGAGGACGTGCTCGATCGTCGGCGTCTGCGCGACGGCCTCGTCCACGATGCCCTTGAGGTCGGACGGCTTGCCGCGCCGGAAGCCGCCGTCCGCGGTGATGACGAGCTTGGCCTGCGCGTCGTCGATGCGCGTCCGGAGGGCCTCCGCGGAGAATCCGCCGAACACCACCGAGTGGGTCGCGCCGATGCGGGCGCACGCCAGCATCGAGATCGGCAGCTCGGGGATCATCGGGAGGTAGATCGCGACCCGGTCGCCCTTGCGGACGCCCAGTTCGAGCAGGGCGTTGGCGGCCCTGTTCACCTCGCGCTGGAGGTCGGCGTAGGTGAGGGTGCGGGAGTCGCCCGGCTCCCCCTCCCAGTGGTACGCCACCTTCTCGCCCCGCCCGGCCTCCACATGCCGGTCGACGCAGTTGTAGGCGACGTTCAGCTCCCCGCCCACGAACCACTTCGCGAACGGCGGGTTGCTCCAGTCCAGGACGTCGTCCCAGCGCTTCGTCCAGGCGAGCCGGTCCGCCTGCTCCGCCCAGAAGCCCAGGCGGTCCTCGTCAGCGCGCTCGTAGGCGTCGGCCTTGACGTTCGCCGAGGCGGCGAGGTCCGCGGGCGGGGGGAAGCGGCGCGTCTCCTGCAGAAGGTTCGACAGTGTTTCTTGGCTCTGGCTCAACGCGAACTCCTTGCTAGCTCAAGCGGGGGTCGCCCGGTATCCCCACTTCACCAGGTAGGTCCCGGTCCCCACAAGGCCGCGCTCCCGGGTGTCGGGGGGATGGACGCGATCGGTGCTCACGGCTGCGAATCCTGCTTTGTGATGCCCGACACCACGGGCCTTCCCAGCTCCGGGCCGGGGGAACCGTTTCCGTTCCACGCCCTGGTGGGCCGCTGCACGAGCGCTCCGGACGACGGCATAAAGTCAGGCCGTGACCGATGCTCTAGCTGATGTTGCGAACCTTCCCGGCGTCGTCGACGCCGTCGACGAGGCGCGCAAGGCCGTGGACCGGCTGCTCGGCCACCGCGTCCTGCGGCGGCGCAGCGCCGAGGTGTCCACGGAGTCGGCGCTGCGCGGCGCCCGGGCCTCCGCCGTCCTCGACGGCGCCTCGGTCACGCTGGACGAGCTGCGCACCACCGACCACCCGTCCGACCCCGTCGTGCAGGGCGCTCTGCGCGTGTCGGCCGAGCTCGGAACGTTGACCGAGGTCTGGCGCAAGGCACCGCGGCAGGCGTTGGCGCGTTTGCACGTCCTCGCCGCAGCGGACGCGGTCGACAGCGCGGATCTCGGACGTCCCCGCTCTGGCGAGGTTGTCGTGAAGGACGTTCTCGGCCTGGGAGAGCCGCCTTCGCCAGCCGAAGTGGCGGCGCGCCTGGACGTGCTCAGCGGGCTGCTGACCGAACCCACCAAGGCGCCGGCTCTCGTGGTCTCGTCGATCGTGCACGGCGAACTCCTGGCTCTGCGCCCGTTCGGCTGGGGAGACGGGATCGTCGCCCGTGCCGCCCAGCGGCTCACCCTTGTCGCCCGTGGGCTCGACCCCAAATCCCTGGTCGCGCCTGAGGTCGGGCACCTCGAACTCTCCGACGAGTACGCCGAGGCCCTTCGCGCCTACGCGTCCGGTACGTCGGAGGGCGTCGCGCGGTGGATCGTCCACTGCTCCTCGGCGATCGCGGCCGCCGCACGGGACTCGCAGGCCATCTGCGAAGCGTTCATGCGCGGCTGAGGCTGTCACCCGGTAGGGCCATGCTGGTCCTATGGCCGATCGCATGTACGGGCGACCAGCGGCGCCGACGGAGACCACGATCTCGTCGGCGAACTGGGATTCGCGTGACCTGACAGGTGAGCGGCACGACAGCGTCCTGTTCGTGGACGTGGACATGACCGAGGCCAGTGGCGCCGGTGCCGCCTTCACCGACTGCACGTTCCGGGGTGTGCGGTTCAACGCGTCCAGCCACACCGACGGGGCGTTCCTGAACTGCACGTTCGTCCGGTGCGGCTTCTTCGACGCCGCCTTCACGGGCTGCAAGTTCGTCGGCAGCGCGTTCGACGGCTGCACCTACGACCTGATGAAGGTCAAGGGCGGCGACTGGTCGTTCACCGGCCTGCCCGGCGCGGACCTGCGACGAGCCGCGTTCTCGGACGTGCGCATGCGCGAAGCGGACCTCACGGGCGCCCGCTGCGCCGGGGCGGAGCTGCGCGGGGTCGACCTTTCGGGGGCGTCCCTGCACAAGGCCGACTTCTCCGGCTGCGACCTGCGCGGCAGCGACCTGTCGTCGCTGGACCCGTCCAGCGTCGAACTGAGGAGCGCGGTGATCGACCCCTACCAGGCGGTCGTCCTCGCGACGGCTCTGGGCCTGGACGTCCGCGGGTAAGGGGTTCGGCCGGGGGGTGCGGCGCAAGCGAAACGGCGTCCCTGCCGGGACGCCGCCGCTGGACACGTCACACCGGGTTACCAAGCGTGCACCTGTATTCGTCGGATCGGGTCAAGCCCGTCTCGACGCGCCTCCCGCGGCTGGTCGCGCGTGGGTACCCGGCTGCCGTGCCCGGACACTCGGTCCGTATGACCTGTGTACGCCTTATTTGCCCAGATGACAAGCCCCATTCGGAAAACGGCCCGCGGGCGGCGGAGAGGGCGCCGGAGGCGGCTCCGGTCTCCCCGGATGGCGAGGAGGCATATTGCGGACTTCCGCAAACGGCGTTCGGAACGCGAAATTGATCACTCAGGGTAACCATTTCCCTTTGTCGTCGATCATACGAAGGCACGGGAAAGATCTTTAGTTCTCCTGTACGCTCCGACTTCCGTCCCGTTGCACTTCCGGTGCACCGGAACGGGGGCCCAGCCGTGGCCGGGCGGCGCCCAGCGCCGGCCGCTCCGGCGGATCGTCGCCGCCGGGTGCGAAAAATCGCCACGTGCCGGGCGAGTTTGCGGCTCGACGGAACTCTCGACGATCGGGCAGCATATGTTGTATCCGCCTAGACTTGAGTCGGTGAGTTTGCTTCTCCCATAGAGGCGACTTACCCGTGGCTTAGCCTGAACTCCCTGAGACCTTTCTGGGAAAGCGGGCCGGCTCTACCCCCCCGGAGCCGGACCGCCGGCGACCCCCGCTCTCCCCCCCGGCGGGGGTCGCCCTGTCGTGAGGCGGCCGGGCGGTGGCCCCGGGGTGAACGATCCCGCGCCACCGCCCGCCCGCCCCGGCGAAGTTATCCACAGTTCGCGGAACCTTCCCGCCGCTTCCGACGCGCGCCGCAAGGTGGATGTCTCCGAACGTCGAAGGAGCATCCGATGAACCTCACGGCACTGATCGTCACCGGCGACCCCGCGCTCGCCGACGGCCTCCTGCGCCTCGCCGCGGCCGCCGACGCCCACGCCGAGGTCGCCTACGGCGCCGATGAGGCCAGACCCGCCTGGGCCTGGCCCTCCCTCATCCTCGTGGGCGCCGACGTCGCCGAGGACGTCGCCGCCGCCGGCCTCCAGCGCCGCCCGGGAGTCGTCCTCGTCACCGGCGGCGCCGCCCCCGACGCCTACCGCCTGGCCGTGGAGGCCGGCGCCCAGGACGTCGTCGCCCTCCCCGACCACGAGGACTGGCTGATCGACGCCTTCGCCGCCGCCTGCGAGCCCGAGGGCGGCTGGGCCACCGCCCTCTGCGTCGTCGGCGCCCGCGGCGGCGCCGGGGCCAGCGTCCTCGCGACCGCGCTCGGCCTCCGCGCGGCGGGCACGGGCCTGCGCACCCTCCTCGTCGACGCCGACCCGTTCGGCGGTGGCGTCGACCTCCTCCTCGGCCTGGAGTCGCACGAGGGCGTCCGCTGGCCCGACCTGGCCGAACGCCGCGGCCGCCTCAGCACCGCGACCCTCCGCGAGACCCTGCCCGGCACGGGCGACCTGTCCGTCCTGTCCTGGCGGCGCGGCGAGCCCGTCCCGGTCTCCGACGAGGCCGTCCGCTCCCTGTTCGACGCCGCCGCCCGCGGATTCGACCTGGTCGTCGCGGACGTCCCCCGCCACCCCGGCGACCTCGGCCGCGCGGCCCTGCGCGCCGCCGCCGTCACGTTCCTCCTCGTCCCGGCCGAGGTCCGCGCCACCGTGGCGGCCGACGGCCTCGCCGCCGCCCTCCGCCGCGACACCGCCGACCTTCGCCTCGTCGTCCAGGGCCCCGCCCCGGGCGGCATCACCCCCGACGCCGTCGCGGGCGTCCTCGGCCTTCCGTTCGCCGGCTCCTTCGACCGCGACCGCCGCCTCCCCACCGCCATCGACTCCGGCGACCTCGAACGCGCGTGCCGCCGCGGCCCCCTCGCCGACTTCTGCGCCACCGTCCTCGCCGACCTCGCCCTCCAGCCCTACGCCTACCGGGAGGCGGCATGACCGGCCTCTCCGACGCCGTCCGCGACCGGCTCGCCCACACGGGCGGCGAGGCCACCACCGGCCGCGTCGCCGCCGCGCTCCGCGCCGAGGAGCGCCTGCTGGGCGACCGCGAAGTCCTGGCCCTGGCCGACGAGTTACGCGCCGAGTTCGTCGGCGCCGGCCCCCTGGAGCCCCTGCTGCGCTCGCCTGACGTCACCGACGTCCTGGTGAACGGCCCCGACGAGGTCTGGATCGACACCGGCTCCGGCCTGGTCCGCACCGCGGTGCGCTTCCCGGACGAGGCGACCCTCCGTCGCCTGGCCCAGCGCCTCACCGCCGCCGCGGGCCGCCGCCTCGACGACGCCTCCCCCTACGCCGACGCCCGCCTCCCCGGCGGCGTCCGACTGCACGCCGTCCTCCCACCGGTGGCCGCGACCGGCACCTGCCTGTCCCTGCGCCTCCCCCGCCGCCGCGCCTTCACGCTCGACGAACTCGTCACGGCCCACACCGTCCCGCCCGAGGGCGCCGACCTGCTGGCCGCCCTGATCGATTCCCGAGCGGCCTTCCTGATCAGCGGCGGCACCGGCACAGGCAAGACCACCCTGCTGAGCGGCCTGCTGTCCCTGGCGGACCCGTCCGAGCGCCTCCTCCTGGTAGAAGACTCCGCCGAACTGAAGCCCACCCACCCCCACGTCGTCAGGCTGGAGGCACGCCCGCCCAACACCGAGGGCGCCGGCGGCGTGACCCTGAACGACCTGGTCCGCCAAGCCCTCCGCATGCGCCCCGACCGCCTGGTGGTGGGCGAGGTGAGAGGCCCCGAAGTCGCAGTCCTCCTCCAAGCCCTCAACACGGGCCACGAAGGAGGCTGCGGCACCCTCCACGCCAACACCGCGGCCGACGTCCCCGCCCGCATCGAGGCCCTGGCCTGCGCGGCGGGCCTGACCCGAGAGGCCGTCCACAGCCAGTTGGCCGCCGCGTTGGACATCATCGTCCACCTGGTCCGCGACCCCGGCGGAGGCCGCCGCCGAGTAGCCGAGATCTGCCTCCTCCAGCGAGCCCCGAACGGCCTGGTAGGCGTGGTCCCCGCGATCTCCTTCACCGCCTCCGGCGAGACGATCCCCGCCGCAGGCGCAACCGAACTGACCACCCGCCTGAAACCCACCAGCAATGCCCGCGCCTACCCCTAACACCCAAAAAGCCCCCACCCCAAGCCCCACCACTGGCGGCCCCCCTCTGCACGCCGCTTGGACGTGCCGAACACCCACCCCTGAGCCCTCCCGCCTGACCCATTACGAGGCGCCCAACGTCGACCTCCCTGACCGTCCCCTGCGCGGCCGTCTGGATCTACCTGGCACGGGCTAGTGGCACGGCTAGTGGCACGGGCCCTAGTAACCCGGGGCCCAGAGCTCGGGGAACGCGGGCTAGTGGTCCGGCCTACCCGTCCTCTGTGGAGCCGCTGCCGTGCGGGCTACTCGAATACCAGCCCCCGCTCTCCTGCCTGCGAGGTGACTGATGTTGATCGTCCTCGCCGCCTTCTGTGCGGCGGCCGCTGTGTGGACCTACTTGGCGCCCACTCCGGCGGCCCATCGCCTCGACCGCCTGGGCGCGGCACCACCGGGCGACCCGCTGCGTCCGCTGCGCATCAGACTGGAGACCTTCAGGGAACGTCGGACGCTGCCGCAGCACCGTCGAAGCTCGATCATCGAGCTCTGCGATGCCATGGCCGCCGAGCTGGCCGCCGGCCGGACCCCCGACGAAGCCTTCACGGCAGCGGCCGCCGTCCTCGACCCGCACGTCTCGAAAGAACTGCTCGACCTACCTCGTCCGCCTCCGGACCACCTGGACGAACTGGCGACGCAGCCAGGAGCCGAAGGTCTTCGTCTTCTGGCGGCCTGCTGGCGCGTCGGCTCTGAACGCGGCGGCACCCTGGCCACCGTCCTGGACGGCCTGGCCGGCGCCCTCCGCGATGAGGAGGCCCAACGCCAGGACGTGTCCGTCCAACTAGCCGGCCCCCGAGCCACCGCGCGCCTCCTGGCCGCCCTCCCGATCTTGGGCCTGGCCATGGCCGCCGCTCTGGGCGCCCACCCCATTCCGTTCCTCTGCACCACCCTTCCTGGCCTCGCATGCCTGATCACAGGCACGGCCCTCAACGCCACCGGCCTCTACTGGACCCGCCGCCTAGCCAAATCCGCCGAATCACCCCTCTGACCGAGGGGCCACCCCCTGGAAAGCCGCCATGAACGCCCCGAGATCCGTATGGAGCAGGTGAAGTGATGACGACCCTCATGGTCATGCTCTGCGCCGCAGCATCGGGGTTCCTCTTTCCCAAGGGGATCGACGCCTCCACGCGGAGGCTGGTCGGCCAGTTCGGAGGGCCTTCCCCGAGGCATGCAGCTCCCAGACGACGGTTCGCCTGGGCGACAGGTCACGCTCGCCCACGGGGAACGTCCGTCCCAGCCTCGGGGGTGAAGGAGCGGGACGGGCCATCCGAGGCGTCCGGGCGCCGCGACGTCATCCTTCGGCGGGTGGCCGCAGGCGTGGCGGGAGCGTTGTGCGTGGTGCTGCTGGGCGGCCTGGCCGGTGGAGTGATCGGCGTGCTGGTCGCCGCGGGCGTCTGGCTGTCCTTCAGCCGCCTCGGCAGTGGGGAGCGCCGCCGCAGACGGGCACGACTCATCGCCGATCTCCCCGTGGCGGTCGATCTCCTCGCCGCCTGCCTGCGCGGCGGCGCCCCCTGGCACGAGGCGGTCGAAGCGGTCGCGAGCGCGGTGGGAGGCCCGCTCGGCGAGGAGTTGCACGCCGTGTCCGTCCAGATCAGGCTGGGGGCCGACCCCGCGGAGGCCTGGCCGGTCCTGGCGGAGGAGCCGATGCTCGCGCCCTTGGCGCGTGCGGCCGTCCGGGCGGCGTCGACGGGTGCGGCACTGGCCCCGTCCCTCGGCCGCCTCGCCCGCGACCAGCGCCGCGTGGCACGTGCGGCAGCCGCCGCCAGGGCGCGATCGGCGGGCATCCGGGCACTCGCTCCACTCGGCCTGTGCTTCCTCCCCGCCTTCGTCCTCCTCGGAGTCGTCCCGGCCATCGCCGGGATCGCCTCGACGATCCTCCTGCCCTGGTGAGCGGGTTATCCACAGAATGCGGTTCGCCCGTCACCCGGCTTCTCCGCAGAGCAGCCTGGTACCGACCTCGAGCGAAAGGAGCCCCGATGAGGGCATGGAAGACGGTGGTGCGGCGATGGTCCGGCACGTGCAAGGACCGCGGGATGTCCACAGCCGAGTACGCGGTCGGCACCATCGCCGCGGCGGCCTTCGCGGGCCTGCTGTTCAAGATCGTGACCAGTCCCCAGGTGAAGACGATGCTCTTACGGATCATCGAGAAGGCGCTCAATCTGGCCGGCTGAGGGATCGCGGGATGGCCACGGCGGAGATCGCCGTGGCCCTCCCCTCCCTGGTGCTGGTCACCGCGATCGCGCTGTGGGGCGTGAAAGCGGCGTCCGTGCAGCTCGCCTGTACGGACGCCGCCCGAAGCGGCGCCCGGGCGGCGGCCAGAGGCGAGTCCCTCAGTGCCGTCCGCGAGCTGGTGGAGAGCGGGGTCCCCAAGGAGGCGACCGTCCGGCTCCACCGCGACGAGGCCACCGTCCGCGTCGACATCTCGGCCCCCGTAGCCCCCGCCGCCGCGATCGGCCTACCGGCCGTCATCGTCCACGCCCACGCGGCCGCCGAAACAGAACCCAGCGCCCCACCGGTCACCCCATGAGCCCGAAGGCGGCACTAAAAGGCGGGTGGAAGCAGCAAACCCGCGCAAAGGACGGAGCGATGACCGGGAGCGATGACCGGGAGCGATGACCGGGAGTGGTGGCCAGGGAGCGGTGGTCAGAGAGGGGTGGCCAGGGAGGGGCGATCGGGGAGGGGCGGCCAGGGAGCGATGGCCAGGGAGAGGGGGCAGGGAGGGTGGTCCGTCAGGGTGGTCCGTGAGGGGTGGTCCGTGAGGGGTGGTCAGGGAGGGGCGATCGATGCGCACTTGGGCGCTCATGGACCGTGAGGAGCTCGTCA